>CAZSOV010000019.1:0-48925 GCA_964608505.1 uncultured Verrucomicrobiota bacterium | reverse complement strand
CTCGGTGTTGTTCTTGAGGATGGCGTTGGCCAGCTTCTGCATCAGCACCGTCTTGCCCGTCCGGGGCGGGGCGACGATCAATCCGCGCGTGCCCTTGCCGATGGGGCAGACGATGTCGACGACGCGGGTGTTGACCTCCTCGGCATCGGTCTCGAGCAGGAGCCGCTTCGTGGGGAAGAGCGGCGTCAGGTTCTCGAAGTGCGTCTTTTCCTTGGCCTTGTCGGGGTCCTCGTGACCGACCGACTCGACCTTGAGGAGCGCGAAATACCGTTCCTTGTCCTTGGGGGGGCGGACCTGGCCGGAAAGGTAGTCCCCGGTCTGGAGGTCGAACCGACGGATTTGCGAGGGCGAGACGTAGACGTCCTCAGGACAGGCGAGGTAGCTGAAGCTCGGGGAGCGGAGGAAGCCGTAGCCCTCGGGCATGACTTCGAGGATGCCTTCGGCGAAGAGGACGCCCCGGCGCTCGGCATTCTTCTGGAGAATGGCGAACACCAGCTCGTGCTTCTTCATCGTGCCGAAGTTCTCGACGCCGAGTTCCTTGGCCTTGGTGTTGAGCTCGGCAATCGACATCGCGTGCAAGTGCGCGATGTTGATGGTCTCGCCCTTCGGCAATTCCGGCAGCGGCGGACGCGGCGGGGGGGGTGGGGGGGGCGGCACGACGTCGTATTCGTCGGGCACGACGCGGTCCCGCGGATTCTCCCGGCTCAAGTCCCGGATGGGTTCGCGTTCGCGCACGGGTTCCCGACCGATGTCCCGCGGTCCTTCGCGCTGCGGATCCCGCACGTACTCGCGCTCCCGATCCCGAGGGGTTTCGCGGGGATCGCGCTCGCGATAATCCCGCGGGTCCCGCGGCGTTTCCCGAGCGGGCTCGCGAACGGGCTCGCGAACTCCGCCTTCGCGCTCGCGCTCGCGCTGGCGTTCCCATTGTCGTTCGCGCTCGAGACGATCCACACGTTCCCGGTCACGTTCGCGCTGTTGATCCCGCGGGTCCCCTCCCGGGCCCGTCGGCGGACGACCCGCCGCGCCGGGTGCCGGGCGCGGACCGCCCTGGGAGGCGTTTCCTTCCGCGCCGGCGCGTCGCACATCGCGGGGGTCGCGGGCCTCCGGATGCCGTCCCCCCGGTCGTTCGCCTGCCCGAGGCGGCGGCGGGGGCCCCTGGTACGCCGGGCCCTGCGGTCCCCCTGGTCGTCCACCCTGACCGCGGTCCCGGGTGGGTCCGCCTTCGTTGCGGGCCTGGCCGGAGCCCGGTCCGGGCCGGAATTCACGATTGTCGGCCCTCCGATCCTCCCGTGGTCCTGCCTCCGGAGGTCCGGTGCGATATGCCCGATCCGCTTCCCGGCGAGGTCCGGGCCCCTCGGGTCGTGGGGGTCGGTTGGTGTTCTGTGGAGGTCGGTCCTCGGTACGGCTCTCCACGCCGTCGCCCCGGTGGGTCGCCGCGTCGCTGCCGCGCTCCGGAGGTGCCAGCCTTGTTTCCCGGGCGGATTCCTCCGGGGGGTGGGCGGCGTCCGGCGTCGCCGGTTCTCCCCGGTTTGCTTCGTCCGCGGGGACGATGCGACGAGGCTCGGCGCGTTCGCCCGGCTCGCGGGCGTCCCGGCGGGTCTCCGAAGGGGCCGGAGGTTCCACCACGGCCTGGGTGCGGGTGGGCGTAACCGGTTCCGCCGGGAACAGCTCCGGCGTGGCCAGCAGGGGCTTGTCCCTCTCCTCGTCGCGGAACCTGGCGGTTGCGGCGGCCGCCTCGGCGGGACGGGTGGTGGCTTCGGCCACCGGAGCGGTCGCGACCGCGACCGCGGCAGCCTTCTTCTTGGCTCGCGTCGTCTTGGGACGCGAAGGGGCCGGAGCGGGCGCGTCGGGCGCGGAATCGGACGATACAGGGGCTTCTGCGGATGCAGCCGCCTTCTTGGGTCTCGGCATGGGTGGGTCTGGTGGGGTCGGCTAGCGGCCCGATGTATTAGGCGTGGAGGCCGGCGAACGACGTGGGAACACGCAATCGCAATGGAGTCGCCAAAAGTGGAACTCGTTCAATCCAACGCGGGCGTGGGATACCGGAAGCCTCCGGCCAGTAAATTGACCCGCTCACGGGCGCCGGCAAGGCGGAAGTTGGAAGGATTTCCAGACCGGGGCGCGGGATGGCGTCCGGCGGGCGGGCCCTGGGGAGGCGCTTTTTGGTTCGCGCTGCCTCCGAAGTCGGCGGTATCGATTTCCCCGATGACCTCGCCCGCAAGCCCGCGCTTTGCCGAACAGGCGAAGCTGGTGGAGCGCGTCGTAATGACCGCCCCCATCGTGGATGTTCACACCCACCTTTACGATCCTGCCTTCGGACCGCTGCTCCTGTGGGGCATCAACGAGCAACTGGTCTACCACTACCTCGTCGCGGAGACCTTTCGGCATCTCGAACTTCCCTATGATGCCTTCTGGCGGCTCTCGACCGTGGAGAAGGCGGACCTGGTCTGGCAGCATCTCTTTCGGGACCGCTCCCCGCTTTCGGAAGCCGCGCGGGGGGTCATCACCTCCTTGAACCTTCTCGGCATCGATCCCCGCGCCGGGGATCTGCCGGCGCTGCGCCGGGAGTTTGCCTCCTGGACCGTGGACGATTTCATCACCCGTTGCATGGAGGTCTCGGGGGTGGAGCGGATCTGCATGACCAACTCGCCCTTCGACGACCTCGAGCGACCGATTTGGGAGAAAGGATTCAAACGCGACCCCCGCTTCATGGCTGCCCTGCGCATCGACCCCCTCCTGGTCCAGTGGTCCAGCGCCGGCCCTCAGCTGCGTAATTGGAGATACATCGACACTTGCGAACTCAACAATTCCGTATTTGATGGTTGTCGCCGTTTCCTAGCCGCTTGGGCCAAACGGATCGACGCCCGGTACGTCATGGTGTCGTTGCCCCCCGGTTTCTCGTACCCCGATCCGGGGGAGACCGGCACGCTGATCCAGAACGTCGTCCTCCCTTTTTGTCGGGAATCCGGTCTCCCGTTCGCCCTCATGCTGGGAGTGAAGCGGGCGGTGAATCCCGCGCTGCAACTGGCCGGGGATGGGGTGGGCCGCAGCGACCTCGGCGCCCTCGAGAACCTGTGTGCCTCCCACCCGGACGTACGCTTCCTCGTCACCGTCCTTTCCCGCGAGAACCAGCACGAGCTCTGCGTGTTGGCGCGCAAGTTCAGGAACCTGCATGTCTTTGGTTGTTGGTGGTTTACCAACGTTCCGTCCCTCATCGAGGACATGACCCGGCAGCGGTTGGAACTCCTCGGGCTCAGCTTCACGCCGCAGCACTCCGACGCCCGCGTGCTCGACCAGACCCTGTACAAATGGGAGCACAGCCGGCGTGTCGTGGCGCGGGTTCTGGTCGACAAGTACCGGGACCTGGCCGAGGCGGGCTGGTGGCCGACGGAACCGGAAATCCGTCGCGATGTCGGTTCCCTGTTCGGCGGCAGTTTCCTGCGGTTCTGCCATCTTCCGCACTGAATCGTGCCCGTCTATCTCGACTACAACGCCACGACCCCGCCCGATCCCGAGGTGCGGGCCGCGATGCTCGCCGGGTTTGACGAGGCTTGGGCCAATCCGTCGAGTATTCATCAGTTGGGACGTCATGCTCGGGCCTTGCTGGATGATGCCCGGGAGCGGGCCGCGGCGGTGCTGTCCTGCAAACCCAGCGAGTTGACCTTCACGAGTGGAGGCACCGAGTCCAACAACGCCGCCCTGTTCTCGGCCGCCCGCCTGCGACGGGAGCGCGGACGTCATCTCATCTGCTCCCTGGTGGAGCACCCCGCCGTGCTGGCCGCCTTTCGGCAACTCGCTTCCGGGGAGGGTTTTGACCTCACCCTTCTGCCCCCCGATTCCAGCGGGGAAGTGTGCCCCGAGGTGGTTGCCGCGGCCCTGCGCTCCGACACGATCCTGGTTTCGGTGATGGCCGCGAACAACGAAATCGGGCGGCACCAGCGTTTCCGGGAGATTGGGGAACTGTGTCGGGCGCGCGGCATTCTCTACCACTGCGACGCGGTGCAGTGGTTTGGCAAGGAGACCTTCGCCGGCGTGGAGGCCTTTGGGGCGGACCTGGTGCCACTGTGCGGGCACAAGTTCCATGGTCCGCGGGGTGCCGGCCTGCTTTACGCTCGATCACCCCTGATTCTGCCGCCCTTCCTCGTCGGGGGTTCGCAGGAAGGGGATCGTCGCGCGGGAACGGAGAATCTGCCTGCCATCCTGGGATTGGTGGTGGCCATGGAACGGTTTCTCCGACCCCCGGTGTTTGATCGACGGCTCCTGGCGGGCTGGGCGGACGCGGTGCGTCGGACCCTCGCGGAGTTGCCGGGCGTGCGGCTGTTCGAAGCCGGGCCGGCGAGCCTGGTGAATACCGTGGCGTTTGCGGTGGAAGGAACGGACAGCATGGCTCTGCTGGCCAATCTGGATCTGGCGGGGTTCTGCGCGTCGAGTGGTTCGGCGTGCTCGGCGGGTTCCGTCGAGCCCTCGCACGTCCTCCTGGCCATGGGGGTGTCCCGGGATCTGGCCTCGTCGCTGATCCGGATCTCCCTGGGCCGGGGGAATACGGAGTCCGAGATCGCGGCGTTGTGCGTGGCTTTGCCGGAAGTGGTGCGGCGGGCAAGAAGTTGCTGAGAAGCCCCGTGAACAACTTCCGAGCAAGACCCGAAATCGGGGGTGTTGTTGGCCGGATCGGGTCCCGGATCGGGAACCTCGATCTCTTATTCGCAGGCGGCGATGCCGACCCCCGTCAAGCGGGCATTACCCCAACCCGCAGTTGTTGCGCTTGTACACAGCCCATAATATGGTGCTTTCCATATTGAGGTTAGCTCACTATTAAGCCGCCCATGAAACTGTTGATCGCCAAGGAGCAGATCCTGCAAGGTCTGCAAGCGGTCCAAAACGTGGTGGGTTCGAGGACCACCCTGCCGATCCTTTCCAACGTTCTTCTCCAAGCGTCGGAGAACCGGTTGGAGCTCACCGCCACGGATCTGGATGTGACGGTCTCCTGTGCGGTTCAAGCGCAGGTGACGGTGCCGGGAAGCACCACCATCCCGGTCAAGAAGTTCTTCGGCATCTGCCGTGAGCTCAGCCACATGGAGATCGAGCTCGAGACCGACGAGAACCACTACACGACGCTGGCTGCCGGCAATTCGTACTACCGGATTCACGGTCTTGCCGCGGGGGATTTCCCTCCGCAAGCCCAGTTCACGGAAAAGAAGCATGTCGTCCTGCCGCAGGAGAAACTTCGGGCCATGCTGAAGCGGACGGCCTTCGCGATTTCGACGGACGAGAGCCGGTACGTCCTGAACGGCATCTACCACAGCCTGAAGAACCACAAGGTGACCTTGGTTTCGACCGATGGTCGGCGCCTCGCGCTCGTGGAGGAGGAGGTGGATCTGGGCACCGAGAGCGAGGGAGAATTCATCGTACCGACCAAGGCAATCAACGAGTTGACGCGGCTGCTGCAACCCGGTGGGGAGGTGGCGATCCGGTACACGGACAATCAGGTTGCGTACACGCTGAAGGGCGAGAATGCCCCGACCATCCTGATCATCTCCAAGCTGGTCGAGGGCAGTTACCCGAACTACCGGCAGGTCATCCCGACGGAGTTCAAGGAACGGGTCACGCTGGTCCGGGAGGAGCTTCTGCAAGCGCTACGGCGGGCCGAGATCATGACCAGCGACAAGTCGAACTCGGTCAAGATGGCGTTCACCAAGAACAATCTGTCCATCACCGCCAATACCCCCGAGGTGGGCGAGGCGCGCGAGAGTCTGGCCATCAATTACAAGGGGATCGATGTCGCCATCGCGTTCAATCCGGTTTTCCTGATGGACCCCCTGAAGGCGTTGGATGAGGACGAGGTTTTCCTCGAGTTGAACGACGAGCTCAGCCCGGGCGTAATCAAAACGGCCAGTCCGTTCCTGTACGTGATCATGCCCATGCGCATGACCTGATCCGGGGTTAGCGAATCGAGGGCTGGGGTTCGAAATCGGTCGGCTCCACCCACCCCGCTTTCAGCGGTTTGCCTTTCCGATACCGCTCGTAGAACCCGACGTGCCCGCGGTTGGCATGTTCGTAGCCGTCGAACACGTCGCCGCGCCCTTCCAGGCGTGGATCTCCCTCGGAGCGAAGCGCCGAGTCCAGGCGGAGGCTCAGGTTCGAGCGGACCGAGGCGTGGTCCGGGTGGGCCGCGAGATTGGCAAGGCAGTCGGGGTCCCGATCCAGCGCGTACAGTTCCTGCCCGGGACGTTTGCCAAAGCAGAGGGCCCAGAAGGGGTCCCCTGGCTCGCGGCGATGCCCGGCGAGGATGAGGGTCTTGGTCGCGCCGGCGTCGCAGTCGAGGTATCCCGTTTCGGGGTTGCCGACGGGCCAGCGGTCCGCGGCGAAGTTCCGGAGGTAAAGCCACCGCTCGGTCACGATGCCGCGGACGGGGTATCCGGCGTCCAGGGGACGTCCGATGTCCTGGCGTTCGCGTCCGATCAGGACATGGTCCCGGGAAGGGTCGATCCGTCCGGACTTCGGGCTGCGAAACAACTCCAGCAAACTGCGACCGGGTGACGCCGCGAGTCCGGTTCTGTTCCAGTCCAAGCCGGCCACGTCGATGAAGGTCGGCGCGACATCGATGAAGCTAATGAAGTCATCGATGACGCGGCCGGGGTGGGGGATGCCATTGGGCCAGCGCACGGCAAAAGGAACGTGGTTGGCGAACTCGTAGGCCTGGCCCTTGACCCGGGGAAAGGGCATGCCGTGGTCGGAGGTCACGAGGACCAGGGTGTTGCTCGACAGGCCTCGACGTTGGAGGGAGGCGAGCATCCGCTCGAGGTGACGGTCGAAGTGTTCGACCTCGAAGGCGTAGTCGAGCAAATCGGTCCGGACCGTGGGATGATCGGGCCAATAACCCGGAACCCGGTCGACATCGGCGAGTATCTTCCCACCTTTCACGATACCGGAACCGAATTCGTAGCCGCGATGAGGTTCGATGGCGCCGTACCAGAAGCACCAGGGCGCGTTGGTTGGAGCCACGGCGAGGAAGTCATCGAAGTTGGCGGCGTAGTCGTTGCGGCTGTTGCCCGAGGTGGGAGGGGGAGCGGTTCGGGCGTTGAAGGGGCGGCCCGTCATGGTGCGAGGCTGGCCATGGGCGTTGGTAGCGACGCCGGGACCCCAACCCTTCTGGGTATGGCCGACAAACCACCCGTTCTCGGCGAGTGCTTCGGCCCAGCCTTTGAAGTGCGGCGGGAAATAGGGGATGTGATTGGCGGCGGCCTCCAGTTGCCAGGGGTTTCGACCGGTCAGCAGGCATGCCCGCGAGGGGGCACATTTGGCGTTGGGTGTGTAGGCGCGGGTGAAAAGCAGTCCCTCCCGGGCGATGCGGTCGAAGGCGGGGGTCTTCACCCAGCGGGTGCCGTAGGCCCCGGCGTGCGGGCTCCAGTCGTCGGCGATGGCCACGAGGATGTTGGGTGGGGTCGGGGAGACCGGAGCGGCGAAGGCCCTCCAAGCGACCAGCACGAAGATCCAAACCACGCCCAGGCGCCGGGTGGCGGGTGGATTTGCCACGGAGAACCCACGGGGTCGAAACATGGATGGGGGCGAGAGTGCCCGTTCGAGGGCAGCGAAGCGAGGTCCGTGAAAACACGAATCCCGGCGGACACACGGTAAGCCGCCGGGACTCGCCGCCCCCGCACAAGCGGAAGCGTAAATGCTTGGCTCGCCTTCCTCCGGAAGACGGGCCGAGTTCCGCGCCTGGAACCTCGCTCCGGACGCGACCCGGACCTTTCCATCGGACGACGAGGCCGAGGCTCCCGAGGAGCCATCGGTCGTGGGGACAACCTCGTGAGGTCGGTTTCTTCTGTCAACGGTGCTGACGTGACGATGCGGATACGCACGGCCATCGGGCAAACCGGCGCCCGATGGCCCCGGCAACCTTCGGACGTCGCTCCGCGATCTCGCCGGGATCCCCAACCGGCTGCGTTCACCGTGGGAGATCCCGTGCCGGCAGCAACCAGTCGGGATGTTCGGGACATGAACCGAGATCGGCGAGGAACCTGGAACGACGGCCAGGCGTCCGATCATTCGCGCCAGGATTCAAAGAAGGAACGAAGCTCGGGTGGGATGTTGGGCAGGAAATCGCCGGTGCCGCTGGAGGACATCGAGCCGAAGCCGTTGCGGGACTCGACACGATACGAGCCGTCGTCGCGGACCAGGACGGAGACGGTCCGGGGCGACGTGATCGTTTCCGGGTAGTTCTCGGAGATCCAGCCGGCGGAGACGGTCTGGATGAGATCGGCGCGTTGTTGTCCGAGGTGGGAAACCAGGGTCTTGCCGAGTTCCAGCCGGAGACGGGTCGCCACCTCGGGTAACGGGGCGACCCGGACGGTCCGTTTCCGACCGGGTTGGTCGCGGACCTGTCCGAGGTGGTCATCGCTGATTTCGATGCGTTCCCGTTCGGCGTTCCGGTACTCGGTTTGGAGGCCGCGGAGGACGGTGTTGAGAGCCTTCAGGCGGGCTGGGTCGACCGTCAGGACCGAAGCGAACGGGGCCGCGAGTTCGCCGTTGGGAGTGAAGGCGGGGACGCGGAACAGCGGGAAGACGGACTTGTCGAGCCAGATGTAGGGGGAGTCCCGATTCCACGACGGCAGGGCATCCGGGGGGGTACTCCAGCGGGCATCGGGATCACCGGGCGGCGGTGTGGCGAGGTCGCGACCCAGCTGCGCCATCCTGCCGACGATGGCCGACCGTTCCGAAAGGGCGCGGTCGTGGACGCGGCGGAGTTCGGCGAGCTGGGCTTCGAGTCCTTCCAGTTCCGAGGCGGTGGCGGAACGGCGTTGTTCGAGCTCGGTGGCCTCGGTGCGCCAGCGGCGGAGTTCGGAGGCGTGTCGCCAGCCGATCCAGAGCGCAGGCAACACGATGACCAGGACAAGGGTGGGGCGGTTCATGGAGAGTTGCGGGGAACGGACCCCGGCGGTGGCTCGGACGGAACGGGCAGGCGGCGAAGGTCCTCGATCCAAGGCAGGATGGAGGGGCGAAGGAAATCGGGGATCTGGCTGAGTGGGATGCTGGACCTCAGGAAACCCTTGCTCGGAACCGAATAGGTAAATCCAACGGTCGGGTCGGGATCGGCGAGGCGCGGGTCGCGCGGGTTGAAGAAACCGAAACGATGATCCTCATCGTAGATCGCCAGTTCGGTGCTGAATCCGGCCGGTTGGTCGTTGACGCGCATCCATCCATCCAGGGACTTCTTGAACAGCGGCAGGCGGTCCTGGTCGAGCACGGCGGACAGGTCGGCGAACAGGTGGGCGGTGAGTTCCTGGACGCGCTCCGCGATGCCGCGGACCTCGAAGACCTTCATCTCCTCCGGCGCGAGGGCCTGCAATTCATGGGGCTCGGCGTCCACGGGGCGCGCAGCGGTGGCGAGGATGCCTTCGTAGTTGGCGACGAAGCGGTCGAGGGCGGATTGGATGGCATGGCTCTCGGAGTCGGAGAGTTGGAGCGCGGCCGTGATCTGGGGCGACAGCAGGCCGCGCCGATTGGCGACTCCGGGGATGCTCACATGCTCGAGCAGGGCCTTGGGAATGCGGGCGACGGGGGAAAGATCGTCCCACTGGTAGCGCTTGGTCGCGGGGGCCGCCGCGGTGGCGCGCCGAGTCTGGAGGTCGCGAAGACGTGCAAGGGCGGAGCTGTTCTCGGCTTCGACGCGGCGCTGGTCCTCACGAAGGCGGGCGAGTTCGGAACCCGACGCGGCGGAACGGGACAGGAGACCGTCGAGTTGTCGGGCGAGGCCCTCCCGGGACTCGCGCGCGCCGGCCCGGACATGCGAGAGCCAGGCCAGGGGTGCGGCGCAACAAAGGGCACAAACGACCGCGAGTTGGGACTTGTGGAGGGTCATAAAGTAGAGCGAGGCGAGGGACAGTCCGGTCGCGGGGCCACCCGCAGCCAAACCCGCGGTGACCGCGGAGGCCGCCAGGCCGAGCGCCGCCGCCTGGGCCGCCTGGCCCAGAACCGCGGCTCCACCGGAGGCCGGCAGGAGGAATCCCCGGGCCCTGAAAAACTCCGTGACCCTACCCAGGGCCCGGGAGACGCGTTTGCGGGCGGCGTCCTCGTCGATGCCGAGCAGGCTTCCCACCTCGCGCAGGCTGCGTTCCTCCAGGAACCGGAGGACGAGGGCCAGGCGGTCCGATTCGCGGAGATCCAGAAGCGCCTCGTCGAGGAGAGGCGACAGATCGAGGGCGGGTTCGGCACCGGAGGACTCGATGGCGGCCAGGGAGGCGGCGGTCTGCTCGCGACGTCGGCGCCGGAGCTCGGCGCGGATGCGGGCCTTGGCCTCGAGCAGAGCGGTTCGATGGAGCCATCCGGCCAGGGTCTGGTGGCCGGCGAGCCGCGGTGCCTTCCGGGCCAGCGCGACGAACACATTTTGGGAGATCTCCTCGGCGAGGCCGGGATCGCCGACCTGCCGCCGCGCCGTGGCGAACACCAGGTGGACATGGCGTTCGACCAGTGCACGGAAGGCGGACTCGGACCCGTCCCGGGCATAGGACCGGACCAGTTCGGAATCGGGCGCGGGAAGGACCTCGTGCATTTCGACCCAAAGCTGCCGCAGAAGTCGAAAACCGGACAGACCCCTGCCAGCTAGGGCGAGGATCGGCAACCCCATATAGGGCAGACGACACACGCCCGGACACACGCCCGGGATATTTATTTTCCTGAGAATGGCGCCATTCCCAGGTATCGATTCGCAGTCCCGCGATCTTTATCACGCGCGAGCCAGGCGCCGGGATGAAGTCCTCCGATGCATTCCGCATGCATGCCCGGGTTCTTGATCAGAAAGAGACGCGAGGTGACAGGCCGCGGTCGGGACGGCAACCTTGCCGGATGAACTTCCAGCGATCCGAGGTCCGGACTCCGACGTTCAAGGTCACTCGCCGCGTGACGACGGGCGCGGCGTGGGCATGGCTGGGTGCCTGGGTGATGTGGTCCATGGCCCCGAGCCTGTTCGGGGCGGCGAAAACCAATTCCGTGTGGACGCCGGATCACGTGGCCCGGTTGCGATCCGTGACGGACGCGCAAGTGTCGCCCGACGGACGGCACGTCGCGTATTCGCTGGCGGTGCCGCGAAGGCCGGGCATCGACGACGACGGCGATCCGTGGACCGAACTCTGGATGCTGACCAGCGCGACGGGCGAGACGCGCCCGTACGTGACCGGAAAATCGACGGTGGACAAGCCGGCGTGGACCTCCGACGGGAAGGGCATTGCCTTCCTCGCGAAGCGCGGGGACGACAAGTTCAAGAGTCTCTACGTACTGCCCGTGGACGGAGGCGAGGCGCGCCGCGCCGTGGGGCTGAAGAGCGACATCGCGGATTTTAGTCTGGCTCCGGACGGGAAACGGGTGGCGCTGTTGGCGACGGCACCCGAGGACGAGGCGCGCAAGAAGCTCAAGGACAAGGGATTCAAACACGAGATCTTCGAGGAGGAGGCCCGGGTCACCCGCGTGTTCATTGCCACGCTGTTCGATGCGGAAGCCGGCGCGCCGCGGGTGCTGGAGGTGGCCGGATCGGTGCGGCAGGCCCACTGGAGTCCGGTCGGGGGACTGCTCGCGCTGGCGGTGACGCCGACGCCCTCCGTCGACGATGGCATGATGCGCCAGACGGTGATCGTGGTGGACGTGGAGAAGGGCGCGACCGTCTCGAAGGTCGATCACGCCGCGAAACTGGGCGGCTTGGCGTGGAGTCCGGACGGAACCCGACTGGCCTTCGTGGCGGGCGAGGATCTGCATGACCCTTCTGCCGGGCGGGTTTTCGTGGTGTC
This sequence comes from uncultured Verrucomicrobiota bacterium, assembly GCA_964608505.1. Taxonomy (GTDB): domain Bacteria; phylum Verrucomicrobiota; class Verrucomicrobiia; order Limisphaerales; family CAIMTB01; genus CAIMTB01. The sequence continues at coordinate 37,145 of CAZSOV010000019.1, read as the reverse complement.
GGCGAGGAGCGGAGGAACCCCGCGGCACGTCTCGAAGGGCCTGTCGGACGCCGCCGCGCTTCAGGCGGCGTGGACGGGGAACGACCGGTTGGTGGTGGCGGCCGCACGGGGCGTGGTTTCTGGTTTATGGGAGATTCGAGTGGACGGCGACGAGGCCGTGACCAAGGCGCTGCTGGGGCCGGGGCAGCCGGTGCTGACCGGCTTCAGCGCGTCGTCGACCGGCGGTTTGATCGCGCTGGTGGGCAACACCGCGCGGCATCCGGGGGAGGTTTTCACGTGGGAACCCGGCGGGGCCGCGAAACGGCGGACCGACAGCAATCCCGACCTCGCGGGGCTGCGCTGGGCGAAGCAGGAAGTCATCCGGCACAAGGCCCGGGACGGCCTGGAACTCGAAGGCATCCTGATTCATCCCCTGGACGTGCCGGCGGGCGGGAGGGCGCCGTTGCTGTTGACCGTACACGGCGGGCCCGAAGCCCACGTCAGCGACGGTTGGCTCACGTCCTATTCAAACCCCGGCCAGGTCGCGGCGGCGCGGGGATTCGCGGTCTTCCACCCCAATTACCGGGGCAGCACCGGGCGCGGGGTCGCGTTTTCCAAGCTCGGGCAGGGAGACGCCGCAGGAAAGGAGTTCGATGACCTGATCGATGCCGTCGATCACCTCATCGCGGCGGGGATCGTGGACGCGGGTCGCGTCGGCGTGACGGGGGGTTCGTATGGCGGCTACGCGACGGCGTGGTGCAGCACGCGGTATTCGGATCGGTTCGCCGCCGGCGTGATGTTCGTCGGCATCAGCGACAAGCTCTCGAAGGTCGGGACGACCGACATCCCGGACGAGGAATACCTGGTGCACGCGCGGAAGCGACCGTGGGAAGACTGGCAGTTTCTGCTCGAGCGCAGCCCCATCTACCATGCCGGCAGGAGCCGGACGCCGTTGCTGATCCTGCACGGCGCGGACGATCCGCGGGTGCATCCCGGGCAATCGAAGGAAATGTACCGGCACCTGAAACTGCGTGGTTCGGCGCCGGTGCGGCTCGTGTTGTATCCGGGCGAGGGTCACGGCAACCGCAAGGCGGCCGCCCGGTACGACTACCAGCTGCGCATGCTCCAGTGGTTTGCCCATTACCTCCAGGGACCGGGAGGCGCCATGCCGGGGCCGGACGTCGATTACGCGTTGCCCGCGGTCTCGGCGAATTGAGCCGGGCGTCTCAGGGCGCCAGGCGGACCGCCTTCCAGAGGCCGCCCTGCTTGAGTCCGTCGCGCAGGTAGAGCACGCCGTCCGAATACGCGGGATTGCACCAGTTGACGCCGGCCACCTGGGCGCGGCCGAGCGCCTTGAACGCGCCGGAGTCCGCGGGGAACAGGACCGCTTCCCCGGAATCGGTAAGAACCAGGACGTTCGCGCCGGCGACGAGGAAACCACCGTACGCCTTGTCGGCGGAGGAGGTGAAGACCCCCTGTTGCGACCACTTCACCTTCCCCGTGGCGATTTCGAGGCAGAACAGGTCCCTGGCCGCGCCGACGCCGTAGAGGTGGCCGCCCGCGGCCACCGGGCTGGCGTAATTGATGGCGGACGGCTTGTTGATCCAGGCCGCGACGGCGCTCCAGGAATCGCCATCGCGGGTCACGCGGATGCCGTGCAGGCCAGTCTGGTGCGAGGAGACCACCACCCATTCGCCGTCGACGATGGGCGTCGTGACGTGACGGGCAAAGGAGGTCTTGATGGGAAGCCGCCAGAGTTCCCGGCCATCATCACGTCGGAGACCGACGACTCCGGCCACGGTGTAACAGATCACCTGTTTCAAACCGTGGATCGTGGCCACCACGGGCGGCGCATAGCCGGCCTGGTCGGAGGTGCTTTTCCACGCCACAGCGCCGGAGCGTTTGTCGAAGCAGACGATGCCGGCGCCGTTGGTGCCGCCGACGCAGGCGAGGAGATGCTGGCCGTCCACGAGCGGGGATCCGTCGTTGCCATGGCGGGAGGCGCCGGGCGCGCTCCCCTTCTCGCCGATGAAGACCGCGGAGAAATTGGTCACGTAACTGGTGCGCCAGACCAGGGAACCGTCGGCGGTGTTGCGGCACTGGAGTTCCCCGCGGCAGGACACGGCATAGACCAGGTCGCCGTCGATCAGGGGGGTGTTGCGGGGACCGGTGGGGCCTTGGGAATCGGAGAAGGGAACATCCACCGGGACGCGCCAAAGCTCCTTCCCGGAGGCGGCGTCGAGGGCGCGAAGCGTTTCGAGGCCGCCCTGGTTGTCGAAGGCCAGGACCCGACCCCTGGCCACGACGGGTGAGGAAAGGCCTTCCCCGGCGGGCACCTGCCAGAGGGTCCGGGTCTCGGAGGGCAGCGACGCGAGCACCGGCGACCCGGCGGGGAGATGGCCGTCATTGGACGGACCCCGCCAGCGGGGCCAGTCGGCGGTGGCGGACGAGGTGGTTGCGTGGAGGGCGACGAAGAGCAGAGGCAGCAGCCTCGAGCCGGGGCCGGATTGCATGGCGGATGTTCAAGGGACGGGCGGCGCCGGCGTCAAGCCGTGGGAGGGCGGGCCGTAGCGTCGGATTGCCGCCATCCGTCGACTCCGTTTCTCGGGCGACAGAAAATCCGTCATGGGGCGGTCTTCTCGGGCATCTGGGCGCCGATCTCGCGGCGCCAGGACACGAGGCGGTTTCGGAGGGTCGTGACCCGGTCGGGTTCCGCGGTGGCGAGGTTCCTTGTCTCGGAGGGATCCGCGCGCAGATCGTAGAGTTCGGTGCGCCCGTCCTCGAAGTACTCCAACAGTTTCCAATCGCCGGACCGGATCGCGCCGACGGGCGTCGTGGTGGTGTAATAGTGCGGAAAATGGAAATACAGGGCGTCGCGCCCGAGCTTTTCGGCGGGATTACGCAATAGCGGGACGAGGCTGCGTCCGTCCGTTGCCGTGGCCGACGGGGCTCCGGCCAGTTCCGCCAGGGTGGGAAAGTAGTCGGTGCAGAAGACGGGTTCGGTGCAGACGGAACCGGGCGGCGTGACGCCGGGCAGGCGCACGATGAGCGGAACCCGGATGCCGCCCTCGTAGAGGGAACCCTTGCCGGAACGGAGCGGCGTGTTGTCGGTGACCCGGCGACCCCGGAATTCGTTCGTGTATCCGCCGTTGTCGGAAGTGAACACGACGAGGGTGCGGTCGGCCAGACGCCGGCGGTCGAGGTGGTCGAGCACGCGCCCGACATTTTCGTCGAGCGTGGCAATCATCGCCGCGTAGTCGGTGTTCCGGTGTCGGCTGTCGGGACGGTCGGCGAGCTTGCGGGCGAAGCGTTCGACGAGCGCGGGTTTACCTTCGATGGGCGTGTGCGGATTGTGATAGCAGAGGTTCAGATGGAAGGGCCGATCCCCTGCGGCGTCGATCAGCTTCAAGGCCTCGTCGGTGAGGCGGTCGGTCAGATAGTCCCCCGGTTTTCCCAAACCGAGTCCCGGCACGTAGCGGTGCTCGCGCGCCTGCCCGGAGGGGCCAGCGAAGGGGTGGAAGTAAGTTGTTGGCGCTCCCCAGTGCGTTCCCGCGATGTTGATGTCGAAGCCCTGGGTCTCGGGAGCATGACCCGCATCGCCGAGATGCCATTTGCCGACATGCAGATTGAGGAAGCCCACCGACTTCAAGGCCTCGGCCAGCGTCGTTTCGGCGTGCGGCAAATCGAACGCGCTGCGGGGGGCAAGGAGCGGTCGGGGCGCGCGGGCCGCGTCGGTGTCCCGATTCAGCGAGGATTCCCGCCAGGTGGTGATGTGAAGACGTGCGGGATGGCGCCCCGTCAGCAGGCCCGAGCGCGTCGGGGAGCAAACCGACATCGTATAGGCCTGGGTGAAGCGGATGCCCTGGGAGGCGAGACGATCGAGGTTCGGCGTCTCGTGCAAGTCGGCGCCATAACAGGCCAGATCGCTCCAGCCGAGGTCGTCCGCCAGGATGAACACCAGGTTCGGAGCCCGCGCCGGCGGGACGGAGGTGGCCGCGTGCAGCGGCGCGAGTTCGAGCAAGAGACTCAGGAGGGTAAGGAGGGAGCGCGCTGGGAATGGGAGCCGGGAGGGCATGAATCAGGGGCTGTTCCGGGCGGGGAATGAATGTTTGACCTTCCGTCCGTGCCCCGAAGCTCCGAATGGCGCGGGGGCGACGGGAGGGGGTCATGGGGCTAAACTTCGGCGAGGCGCTCGGACGAGTCGCCGAACCGATCAAGTCGCACCTCGAATTTGTCCAGCATCGACAGGAAGAGGCTGCACATCTTGCGGTTCGGCTTGCCCCGGTAGTCGAGAACTCGACCGGACTGCAATCGGCCCCCTGCCCTGCCGAGGATGGCGACGGGAAGCTGGGTGGCGTCATGGCCGCCGTTGAGCATGCTCGAACAGAGCATGATCACGGAATTGTCCAGCGCGGAGCGGTCCCCCTCGCGGATGGCATCGAGCTTGCGGGCGATGTACCCCATCTGCTCCACGAAAAACCGGTTGACCTTGAGCCAGTCGGCGGTGTCGCTGTGCGAGAGCAGGTGATGGATCATGTAATCCACCCCGAGATGCGGGAAGCGCAGCGAGGAATGATCGTTGTTCAGCTTCAACGTGCAGAAGCGGGTGCTGTCGGTCTGGAACGCCAGCACGAGGATGTCCGACATGAGCCGCATGTGCTCCGAAATGTCCTGTGGCAGGCCGTCGGGCGGACGCGGGATGTTCGGCTCGGCCAGCGTGGGGCGCCAGCCCTGGAACTCACCCCGTTGCCCGGCCCGCTCGATGCGCTGCTCCACTTCCCGGACCGAGGTCAGGTACTCGTCCAGCTTGTGGCGGTCGGAATAGCCGAGACGCCCGCGGAGGTCCGTCGCGTCACCGAGCACGGCGTCGAGGACGCTTTGGTCGCCCCGGTCGGCGCCGGTCTTGAAGAGGCGATCGAACGCGAGCGCGGGATAAATCTCGAGCGGGGTCGGCGTGGTCGGCGAGCTCCACGAAATGTGGGAGCTGTAAATCATCGAGTAATTCTTGTGGACCGAGGAATTGGACTTCTCGCAGCCCAGAACGAGGCTTGGAACCTTGGTCTGGCCTCCGAGGCGCTGGGCCAGGAGCTGATCGATGCTGGTCCCGGACCGGATTTCGCCGCCGGATGCGAGGGGGGCGCCGGAAAGGAGGTTTCCGGTTTGCGAGCTGTGGATGTTCCCCTTCAGGGCTTCCTCGTTGTACAGGCCGCGCACGAACAGGAGGCGGTCGCGAAGGTCGTGCAGCGGTTCGAGCACGCCCCCGAGCTTCATGGCTGCCCCGTCCCCCTCGGCCCACCATTCGCGGCCATGGAAGCCGTTACCGGCGAAGATGACGGCGAGGCGAACCGGGGGTTCGCTGGATCGCTGAGTGGAGGAGGACGGGGTGTCGCCCCAGACCGGGAGGGATTCCATCCAGGGCAAGGCCACGGTGACTCCCAAGCCCCGGAGAAACGTGCGTCGATCGAGCGGGTGCCTTTGGGGGGAGTGCATGCCGCGGCATAGCGGATTCCGGCCAGCGAGCAAAGCACGAAGGAGACATGCCTGATCGGACGGGGCCGTGCGACGCGCGCCCTCGAGCGGGGCCAGACCCCTGCAGCAAGGACGTGGACATCGCGCGTTTCCCCGGCCCGAGGCAGGTAACCCGTGGAAATAAAAATCCCGAATGTTAGGTACGGAACACGCCAGTATGGGTCCCCTGTCGGACGGCTCCCGCGCCGTGGAATGAAAGTCCCCATGCAAGGTAAGTCCCGGGAATTGGTTCAGCACGAAGGAGACATGCCTGATCGGACGGGGCCGTGCGACGCCCGCCCCGAGCGGGGCCAGACCCCTGCAGCAAGGACGTGGGCAGCGCGCGTTTCCCCGGCCCGAGGCAGGTGAACCCGTGGAATAAAAATCCCGAATGTTAGGTACGGAACACGCCAATATGGGTCCCCTGTCGGACGGCTCCCGCGCCGTGGAATGAAAGTCCACATGCAATGAAATTCCCGGGAAGTGGTTCAGAACGCCCGTGCCTCTGGACGGTGAATGCGCGTCCTTCGGGGCGAGAACTCGACTTTGGTCCTTCCTCCGCGCGCGGGAATCGGGGACCACGCTGGCTGCTGGCCGGAGGTCGAAGTCGCCGGTATGCTGGGGTCGGGAATGCCGAGGGAAACGCCAGCACCAGGCAGTTTTGCGCCGACGCGATGGAGTCTTGTCCGGCGGGCGCGGGGAGACGACGAGGGCGCCCGGCGGGCTCTCGAGGAGCTGTGCGGCGCGTATTGGTATCCGCTTTATGCCTGGGCCCGGCGGGAAGGCCTTTCCCCGGCGGATGCCGAGGATCGGGTGCAGGGGTTTTTTCACGCCGTGCTGAGCCGGAATCTTCTGGAGCGAGCCGATGCGGCGCAGGGCCGACTTCGGACGTTTCTGCTCACGGTGTTCCGGCGTTTCCTGCGGGACGAACGCGAGAAGGAAGGAGCCCAGCGGCGCGGCGGCGGGCAGGTTATTTCCTTCGACGCGGCGGTGGGGGAGGAATGGTTTCAGGAGGACCCGGGTTCGACGGGCAGCGGGGAGGCGTATTTCGACCGGCAATGGGCGTTGACCACCCTGGAGCGCGCCATGGAGAGAGTGGAGACGGCCTATGCGAAGCGAGGGATGGCCGCGGAGTTCGAAGCCCTGCGTCCGTTTTTGACGGAAGGCGGGGACAGCGACGCGTACACGCGATTGGGTTCATCGCTGGGCCTGACGGCGGGAGCGTTCAAGGTTGCGGTGCACCGGTTGCGGGATCGCTTTCGGGAAATGCTGCGCCAGGAAGTTCGGGAGACCCAGGCGGAGGAGGGCGAGGTCGAGGCCGAGATGCGGCACCTGCTGGAAGCGTTGCGGACCGCCGAGGCGGAGGTCTGAGGGCCTCGCAACATGTACAGATAGCAACAAAATATCTTTATGGATTCCCACGCTCCATCTCGGCGATCCGGCAGGTTGCGCGGACTCCGTCCCGCCAGCCTCATGGAGGAGGGACTCAAATCCGGCTCCCCACCGCGACCTCTCGTCCCGCCCGAAGTGCCGGGTTTCACCATGGGTCGGCTCCTGGGTGCCGGTGGCACCGGGGAGGTGTTTCTGGCCCGACAACTCAGCCTGGATCGGGACGTGGCCATCAAGGTGTTGAGACGGGAGTTGATCTCGGAGGAATGGCTTCTGGAACGCTTGGAACGGGAGGCCCGCACCCTCGCACGCCTGCGGCACCCGCATCTTGTGACCGTGCACGACTTCGTGCGGCTGTCGGATGGTGGGGCGGCCGTGGTCATGGAGTGGGTGGAGGGGGGAAATCTGCGGAGTCACCTGAACGCCTCGCCCACGGGGCTGCCGATTACGGACGTGTGGCGCTGGGGCCGCCAGGTCGCCGCGGGTCTGGCGGCGGCGCACGAGACCGGCATCGTGCATCGGGACGTGAAACCGGAAAACGTGCTGCTGGATGCCCGGGAACAGGTCCGGGTCTCCGACTTCGGCATGGCCCTGCCGCTCGAGCCGGGGGCGACGCGGCTGACGGGAACCGGGATCGTGACGGGCACCCCGGGGTATCTGGCGCCCGAACAGCTCGCCGGCGGTCCGGTGGATGTGCGGGTGGATGTCTTCGGCTTCGCCGTCATGATCTACGAGATGCTCACGGGGCGGATCCCGGCGGGGCATTTCGATCCGCCGTCGGCCAGGCGACCCGAAATCCCACGGGAGTTGGAGGCCATGATCCTGCGTTCACTGCGGCCGGATCCCGCGGATCGCCCCGCGGGTCTGGGGCCGTGGTTGGAGCTTCTGGACTCGGAAAGCGGCGGAGCCGGAGTCGCGAAGAAGGTCGAACCGGGTCCCGAGGTGGAGTCCGCGGTCCGGCTTCCGCCTCGGCGGCCGCGACGGCAGTTCCTTTGGGCCGGAGTCGTGGGGGTCGCCGTGTGGGGAGGCTGTATGGCGTGGCGGCAGACCCGGCGCACTCGGGATCCGGAACCGGCTGGGTCCGGGGCCGGCGCGGTGGAGGATTCCGGGACGGTCTCGGAAGGAACCGGGGGGTGGCGGAGGGTGGCGTGGCCGGCGGATCTGGCCGCCGCGGCGGTTTCCGGTCACTGGACACGGGACGGCGAGTTCGTGGTTTCGGATGAATCGATTGCCATCCTGGGGTTGGCGGACGATTGGCCCGAGGAGTTCGCGCTGCGTTGTCGGTTCCGGCGGCGGACGGGGTCGGCCTCGGTCGCGGTGTTCTTTCGTCTGCCGGGGGGGACCGGGTCCTGCGAATTGGACGCCTGGAACCGCCACCTCGGCGGTGTCCAGGCCTTGGATGATCGGACCTTGGCGGACGGGAACGGCTTCGAATTGACCGTGGCCCCGGGGGAACTGCGGGTTCTGTCGCTCACGGTGAGCCGGGGTTCCATCGAGGTACGGGTCGATGGGGTCCTGCGTCGGAACTATCCCATCGAGGGCAAACGGCTTTCGGTCGTCTGGCCGTGGAAGTGGCCCGGGGAGGGACGCACTCCGGCCCTCGCCATTGGATCCTACCAGGGATCGATCCGGTTCGAGGGCATCGAGTGGCGTCCGCTGGACCCTGCCCGTTGAGAGCGGCGTTGTTCCACGTGGAACATGAACTGGAATCCTTTCTCTCCCGCCCGGTGGCGTGCGACCGGAGGGGGCTTCTGTCAGTCCGTTGATTCCGGGTTCCTGGCCAGGCCCGGATCCGATCCCCGCTGGCCGGCATCGCGTTTCAGCCAGACCAGCAGGATGCTGATGTCGCTTGGGCTGACACCCGAGATGCGGCTGGCCTGCCCCACGGTTGTGGGCCGGATTCGGACGAGCTTTTGCCGTGCCTCGAGGCGGAGGTTGGGGACCGTTCCGAAATCGAAATCGGAGGGAATGGTCTTCTCCTCGAGGGACCGGAACCGGGCAACCTCGGCTTCCTCCCGGGCGATGTAACCCTCGTACTTGAGGCCGATCTCCACCTGATCCCGAACCTCCACGGGCAGGGTGAGGTCCGCCCCGGGAAGATCCGCGTAAGAGATTTCGGGTCGACGCAGCATCTGGCACAGGGTTTGGCCGCCAACTCGCGTGGTTTGGAGCCGGTGCCGTTCGCGGTCGGTCGCGGCCTTGCGCTCCAGGAATCGACGATGCAGGTGCCCGGGCAGGAGTCCAATTTCGGCCCCGAGCGGGCTGAGGCGGAAGTCGGCGTTGTCCTGTCGCAACAGGAGCCGGTACTCGGCCCGGCTGGTGAACATCCGGTACGGCTCGGAAGTGCCCTTGGTGACGAGGTCGTCAATGAGGACGCCGATATAGGCTTGGTCCCGGCGCAGGGTCACCGCGGGTCGGCCCTGGCAGCGGCGGGCGGCGTTGATCCCGGCCATGAGGCCTTGAGCCGCGGCTTCCTCGTAGCCGGACGTGCCGTTGATCTGTCCCGCGAGAAACAGATTCCGGCACAGCTTGCTTTCGAGGGAGGGGGTCAACTGCGTTGGCGGAGCGAAGTCATACTCGACGGCATAGGCTGGACGCAGGATCTCGGCGTGCTCGCAGCCGAGGATCGACCGGACCAGATCCACCTGCACGTCGTAGGGCAGGCTGGTGGAGAAGCCATTGACGTAAATCTCGTCCGTGGCGATGCCCTCCGGTTCGAGGAAGATCTGGTGCCGTTCCTTGTCCGCGAACCGAACGATCTTGTCCTCGATGGAAGGACAGTATCGCGGTCCGATGCCCTCGATGACTCCGGAGTACATCGGGGAACGGTGCAGGTTGGCGCGCACCAATTCCGCGGTGCGCTCGGTCGTGAACGTGATGTAGCAGGGCAGCTGTCCGCCAATCTGCGCCAGCACCGAGCCCGGCGGGAACGAGCTCCTGTCCGCGGGGCCGTCCGGGGCGAAACCCGGAAAGGTCCGCGTCGGGAAGAACGCGTCCTGGGAACGGGCTGCCAGCCCCGGCAGCGGGCGCGAAGGCGTTGTCGGTGCGGACGAACCCTCCTGTTCCACGTGGAACAAATCCTCCTTCCAATAGCTGAAGTACGGCGGAGGGGTGTCCCCGGGTTGGCACTCCATCGCTGCGAAGTCGATGGATCGTTGCAGCAGCCGGGGCGGCGTGCCGGTCTTAAGTCGACCCAGCTCGATCCCGAGTTCCTTCAGGGAACCGCTCAAGGACAGCGCCGCCGATTCCCCTGCCCGTCCGCCCTGTTGCTGATTGGAGCCGATGTGCATGAGGCCCCGGAGGAAGGTTCCGGTGGTCACGATCACGCAGGTCCCGTGGTAGGCGACGTCGAGGGCGGTGCCGACTCCCCGGATTTCGCCTCCCTCATGCAGCAGTCGGGTGGTCTGGGCCTGCCGGATGTCGAGGCGGGGTTCCCGTTCGCAGACCCATTTCATTCGGAACTGATAGGCCTTCTTGTCGCACTGCGCGCGGGGAGCCCAGACCGAGGGTCCCTTCTTTGTGTTGAGCATCCGGAATTGCAGTCCGGTGAGATCGGTGGCGCGGCCCATTTCGCCCCCCAGGGCATCGATCTCGCGGACGAGGTGGCCCTTCGCCAGGCCGCCAATGGCGGGGTTGCAGGACATCTGGCCGATGGTGTCGACATTGGTGGTGAGCAGCAGCGTCTCGCAACCCATGCGCGCGGCTGCCAAGGCTGCCTCCACGCCGGCGTGGCCGGCTCCGACGACGATCACGTCGTAGGGTTTGGGATGAACGTACATGAACGGGGGCATTCGATGCCGTGGGTGGCCCGGTTCCCGGGAACGGCGGACCCGTTCCTCTGCGTTGTCTCGGGCCGGGTGTCAACGCGGAGCTTTGGGAAACCTGAGGTCCCGGGCACGCGCCATCTCGGTTGGGGCGTGTGGAGGAACCAGAATGCGCGAACGGCACGTTAGAACCATGAACCTGGAAGCACGTCGCCGGGTGGGGGCACACGTCCGACCGACCACGCACCGTCCCGCCGCCCCTTGGGTCGGAACCGGCACCGCGAAGCCGCGAGTCGGACCTCCGGGACGCGCGACGTTGGTCATCCCTGCCACTTGTGCATACATGGACCGACGACGACTCATCGATGTGCCTGCGCATCCCCGAGTCACTCCCGGCGACCTTGCCGTCCGATCCTGGGTAGGGAAGTTTTCCAAAGTCCGGACACGTAATGGGACCATGAACCCGAACGATGGAGGGAGGATTAGGATTAGTATTAGGATTAGGATTAGGATTAGGAGGATTCGGGATGGGAGTCTGGGTTCGGTTCATGGAGAGCCGATCCGGCTGGGGCGACGGCGTGACCACCAAGGGATCGGAACCGGCGAGGTGCAGGCGCTCCCGTCGCGCGCGTGAGGAGACGAACCGTTCCCGGAAAGCACCCCCTCGAAACCTGGGTTGGCTCGCGCCCATCGGAAGCAGGCGACCCGGGGCAGGTTGTGGACGTGTCCGCCGAAACCCGCCGACCGGGCCAGCTCAGGAACGGACCGCCGGGCGCAACCCCGAGCAGGGAGCGTTCCCCACTCGAGACTATCGAGGTTGCCGGTTTCTCCCGGCCTTGGGTCGGCTTGGATCGCCGGGCAACTCGGCGGTCGGGGCCCCCATCAAACTGCGCCATCGTCCTGTGGGAAAACGCAAAACTCGACCTGCGCGCGTTGACAGCGGCGGAACGCTCGTGATAGCAACGCCGCCTGCATTCGGCGGCCTACTGCGAACCGTGTTTCGGCATGGGTTTCGAAGAAGGGCCGACAGGGGCATCACGCGTTCGCGCGTTCGAAGCAATCGTGTCAGATCTCGTTCAGGCAGCGACCTTTGTCTTGGAGGCTCTGGAGCCTCGCATGCTGCTTTCGGCCGATCCCCTGGGGGTGGGACCTGCGGACACCACGCTGGCGCAGGAAGCCATCCTTTACGTCGAGGCGGTTCCCTCCTCGGCGATGCGCGCGGAGGATTCGATCAGCGCCCTTGCGGATGCCGCGGCGCCGAGTCGGTCGGCGGACCCGTTGTTCGCGGAGGGTGGCCTCTTCGAGTCGTCCGAGATCCTCGATCTGTCGATCCCGACCGACGAACCTCCTGCCTTGGCGGCGGAAGCTTCCGTTGCCGGACCGGAGGCGGAACCGACGTCGCCAGCCGTGATGGAATCCCGGGGCGGGACGGGGGGGGAGTCCGCCACCGAGACCGTGGCGATGTCGGTCGACGCCCTTTCTCCGGTCCCGACGGTTGCCGGGATCCCCGCACCGGAAGCGACGCCGACCCCGGCATCGCCGGATACGACTTCTCTCGCCGAGGACCTGGTGACGACGCTTCGGGCGGCGAACGGGCCTCCGACGCGCGTCATCGCGCCGGGGCACAGCCCCGGAGCGGATGACTTCAACACCCCGCAGATCTGGAGCGGAGGTGAGGCGTACGAGTGGGAAATCAACAGTCTCTCCGGAAAAGAAGGCGAGAATCCCGGGTGGGACCTCGTCCGCGTGCACGGTTCGGCCGGGGTGCAGGGCACGTTGGATCTCCAAGCTTTGGAGGCTCTGCCGTTCACGATCCAGATCAAGTCCCTGAACGGCAACGCCAACGTCGCGCTTCCCGGTTTCGACAACACGAAGGCCTACGAGTGGCGCATCGTCGCCACCGACGATGGCATCAAGAACTTCGACCGCTCCCGGGTCGTTCTGGATACCACTCTCTTCAAGAACGATCTCGGGGGTGGTGCCTTCCGTCTTGAGCGGTCGGAAGACGGTCGGGACTTGATCCTGCGGTTTCTTCCTTCCTCGCCCTACATCCTGTGGGAGACCCCGGTCTGGTCGGAGCAGGGGCCCCGGATTCTGACGAACAACCTGGGTTTGGGCACTCCCGAGAGCGATGCCATCGGAGCGATCCACGGCCTCGCGGTTCATCCCTCCAACGCGAACATCGTGTTCGTGGGATCCGTGAATGGCGGGGTCTGGCTCTCGACGAACGCGCTGAGCGCGAGCCCGCATTGGATCCCCCTGGGCGAGCACCTGCCGTCGATGTCGATCAGCGTCGTCCGGCTTTCCCCGTTTCTTTCGAATGGGACGGCGATTCACACCCTGACGGCGGCCCAGGCGCTGGACCCGGCCAACATCGACCGTCTGGTGATCTACGTGGGGACGGGTCAGGTGAGCAACTCGATGGAGCGGGGCCGGCTGGCGGGGCTGTTCAAGTACGAGGTCGGGCCCAAGCTCTGGACACAATATACGGACTTCGTGGGGCTCCATATCGCGGACATCGCCCCGTCGAAGCTGACGACGCAGGAGGTGCTGGTTTCGACCCAGACGGTGATTCCCTGGGACGGGACGAACCCCGGGCGAGGCGGGGTGTACAAGACCACGAACGGCGGGGCGCGGTGGGACCGGCTGACCGGCGAGCTCAACCTGGCCACCGCCGATTTCATCCTGCCCGAGGGCCGGGCGTGGGACCTGGTGATCGACCCGTTCAATCCCGCGCGCGTGTACCTTTCGATGGCGGGTCACTACGAGCCGGTCGGAATCGCTCCCAAGGACAAAGGAATCTTTCGATCCGACAATTTCGGGGATTCCTGGGTGAAGATCGATGACGGCATCTGGTTGGACGAGGACGTGGATCGCTTCGACGCCGACGCCGACGGGACCGTGGACAACAAGGAGGGGATCCAATTTGCCCGGCGCATCCGGTTGGCGGCCAGCCCCGCGGCGCAGGGGGTTCTGTTTGCGGCGATCGCCCGGAGGAGCCCGACCGTCACCGGGAAGTTCGTGGGGGTGTTCCGCTCGACCGACGGCGGGCAATCGTGGCTGCCGCTCGGGGTGGTCCCGCCCGCGTCCGTGGGCGAGCAAGCCATCACGAATCTCTCCATCGTTGCCCATCCCTCCGATCCGAACGTCGTGTACGTGGGGGGCGACCGTCCGCCGAACCTGTATCGGGGCGACGCCGGGAGCGCGGGCCTGATCCGATTCGAAGCGTCCGGGGACGCGACGTATTCGGGGATCCGATATCCGTCGATCGGCGTGGACGTGACCTCGACGGCGACGAATACGACCCCCGCCGTCACGAGCGGGCTCGTGTTCAAGGAGGTAAACAGCAGCGGCGTCGAGGATGGACTGACGGTGGTCTTCGAGGGTCTTGGGAACTCGGATTTCTACGACATCGCCCTGAAGACGGCTCCCAAGTCCAACGTGCGGGTTCGGCTCGTCGCGCCGACGGCTCCCGTGGCGCTCGAGGTGCGCGATGCCGCCAACCCGGCGAACGATTTTCTCGTCTTCACGCCCGCGAATTTCGCGACGCCTCAGCGAGTGCGCGTGCGGGCCAACGCGAACCCGAACACCCAGGGTTCGCCGTACGGGGCGGTCATCAGCCACAAGTTCGAGGCGGTGGACACGGCCTTGGAGCCGTACGCCGACATGAACCAGGCGTTGCCGACCCTCCGCGTGAACGTCATGGGGGACAGCCTCCCGGCGGGATTGACGGTGTTTCAGACGGGGGATGCGACCCGCGTCTCCGAGACCGGAGTGAACGACACCCTTTGGGTCGTGCTGACCGCCGCTCCGACGTCCGCGAACGTCACGGTCAACCTCGTCGCCAATGCCCAGCTCGATGCCGTGGACGCGGCGAACCCGGCCAATCGCTTCCTGACGTTCACCCCCGCGAACTGGATGACCCCCCAGCGGGTCACGGTTTCGGGCAAGGACGACGGCCTGTTCGAGGCCGATACCTGGACGTCGATCAGCGGCACGGGGGCGAACGGGACCCGTCCCCACGGCGATTCCAGGAACATGGTGTTCACCGTGGACAACGAGCTGATCGAGGTCGACGACGGCGGCATCTACCACCTCTCGAATCCGTTCGATCCCTCGACCCGCATCTGGAGGACGTTGAACGGGGACCTGCGCATCAACGAATTCGGCGCCGATGTCGCCTACGATCCGTTCTCGGACACGATCCTCGCGGGTTCCCAGGACAACGGGGTGCTCTCGCAGCGACCGGGGGGGGACATGGTGTGGGACGATTGGACGGGGGGCGATGGATTCGCGGTGGCGATCGATCCGCTCACTCCGGGCGGGCCGACGCGGTACCTGTTCTCGAACAACTTCAATTTCATCTTCCGGGAAACGTACGACCCGGTGACGGGCCGGCCGTTGAACCAGTCGAAGTTCACCATCCAGAAATACGAGAAGCAGGTGGGCGGACCGCATGACGGCAAGGTGCTGATCACCTCGCCCCAGCACGGTCTTTCCAACGGCCGCTACGTCCTCACCTCCGGGACGCCGACCAATCTGTCTTCGGAGGTGGCAGTGGTCGATGCGGACCACTTCATCCTGACCCAGCATGTCTACAAGTCCGGGTTCACGGGGAGCGGGTCCTTCCGTCTATTGAACCCGATCGCGGACGCGACGGGCGCCGGCGTCACCGTGAAGATCAAGAGTCCGCTCCACGGTCTGAAGGACGGGGATCGGATCTACATCTTCGGGATGCAGGGCAACACCGTCGCGAACAACAAGGTCTTCAGCGTCGATGTGATCAACCCGGACGAATTCCTGCTTCCCGGGGTCCAGGGGAACGGCACCTACCCGAGCGGTTCGATCTCCTTCTGGTACCGGGACACGCGCATCCTCCTGAGCTCGGCCGTGGGACAGCCTCACAAGAGCGGCTTGAATCCGGTCGATCAGGCGTTCGCCGGCGTCCGTCGGATTCCGGTCGCCGTGAATGCCGTCCGGTCCGGTTGGATGGTGCTCGGGAACGATCATCTCTACGAGAGCCGGGATGGCAGCATGGGGGACGTGATCATCGATCTCGACGCGGCGACGCGGAGCCATCCGGAACCCCGGAACGATACGGCCGGGGTGACCGCGCTCGCCTACGGGGGGCGTCGCGCCGGGGTGGACCAACCGGATGTTCTCTACGTCGCCCGGTTCGATTCGATCTCGGTGCGCGCGCCGGACGGCACCTGGACGATGACGGCCAACGGCATTACCGGAGCCCGGTCCGCGCCGTGGGACGGTTCCCAGATTTTCCGGGCGATCGCGCTCGACCCCGAGGACTGGCAGCGGGCCGTGGCCGTGGCCGGATCGGACGCATGGATGACCCTGGATGGCGGCGGCACCTGGGTGAGGGTGACGGGGAATCTCCCGGCGCGGGCCAATTCCGTGGACGGCGTCGAGGTGTTGTCGGACGGCAAGCGGTTGGCCGTCGTCGTGGGCACGGGAATCGGGGTCTACCACGCGGTGTTCGATGATCCGGCGCTTCAATTGGCCTTGGGCCGACATCCCGGTTGGACCCAGCTCGGGACGGGGCTGCCCACCGTTCTGGTTTCCGACGTGGAATACGACAAGACCGACGACGTCCTCGTGATCGGCACGCTCGGTCGCGGCGCATGGAAGCTGGCCGGCGCGCGGCAGGAGATCTTCGACAAGGACACCCTGCTGATCGAGGGGAGCGAGGCAGGCGACCTGATCACGCTTCAGCTCCAGACCCAGCGGGTGGATCGCCCGGCGGCCATCGAGATCCTCATCGACGGCGTGCTTCTGAAGACGGTCGAGTACGAGACGGTTCGGAAGATCGTCGTCCGGGGCAATGGCGGGGGGGACACGCTGGCGATCAACAGCGCCCATGGCGAAGTCAACGTGCCGTGGGACATCGAATTCGACGGCGGGTCGTCGGTGACCGACCAGGTGTTGTTCCAGGGCCAGGCCAGCGGCTCATCGCTGCGATACGGAGCGATCCTGGGACGCCCCTTCGTCGAGCTCGGCAAGCAGCGGGTGTTCACGGTCAACGTCGAGTTCGAAAACGACTCGGCCAACAGCGACGTGGTGGTCGCCCGGTTCCAGGAGGGACTGGACGCCTTTGCCAACTCCGCCATCGCCATCGAAGGCCGGGAACTCCTGGGTCGGTACCTCCCCATTCTCGGTTCGAGCACCGGGGGGACGCTCAATGGCCGGCGGCCCGAATTCACCCCGATCGGGGATCCGGCCCGGGATGAGGAGGAAGCCGAGGCCGGGCAGGAGCCCGAAACCTCGCCGTCCGAGGAGCTCGACAACGTGCTGGGCCTGTTCCGACGCATTTTCGAGTCCGGACCGAAGTCCTTCTCGCTCGCGAATCTGCGGAATCTCGCGGCGGACGCGGATGCCCTCGAGGCGCTGCTCGAAGGGCTCGACGACGTTCCCAACAACGTCTCCAAGACCGAGGCGGGCTCGACCACGAAGTTCGACGTGCGCGTGGTCAAGACCCTCCCGGGGATTGCGGCGCTGGAGGTCTCGGGCCTCGGCGGGCTCCTCGGGCTCCAGGGGACGATCGAGTTGGAGATCGACGTCGAACTGCACCTCATCATCGGTCTCGACGAGTTCGGCTTCTTCGTGGAACTCGCGCCGGATGCGGAGCTGGTGCTTTCGAACCTGCGGGCCGAGGACACGCTCCTGGGCGAGGGCCACATCGGCTTCCTCGGGGTGCGTCTCGAGGAGGGGTCGATTGCAACCGGCGCGGATGTCCGCATCGAGGTGAACCTGATCGAACTGCCCGACGACGTGTACGGCACCGGCCTGGACTTGAAGGTTCGGCTCGAGGAATTCATGGCCGACCCGGAGGCGCACATGGCGGTGACGCTCGTTTCCGATCCTCTCCACGACGATTTGAGCTTGGATGGGGATTTCACCGTGGGCATCACCAGTTTCTCGGGCGAACCGCTGTTCGACCTCGGGACGGCGACGATCCAGTTGATCTGGCCGGACATCGACGATCCTTTCCACCTGCGGGTCAGTGCCGCGCCCGGCACGCCGGGGGCCGCGCTGCTGCGGTTCCTGAACTTCACGCCGCAGGAGGCCCTGGCGGAGGTGAAGCGCCTCGTCAACTACCTCCGGCAGCTCTCGACCAGTGCCCAGCTCGACGTGGAACTGCCGTTCGGCGGCGGCCTGACCTTCGGGGCGGCGTTCGATTTCTCGGACGCATTCCTCGACCGTGTCTACGCCCGGATCGCGGACATTGCCCTGACCATGCCGAAGCCGCCCGGCGGGTTGAGCGCGGAACTGTCCCTCGGGCGCTTTTCGACGGTTTCCCATTTCACCATCCAGATCGACGGCGCCACCCCGGTCGCCATCACGATCGACACCGCGGGCAACGGCGGGCTCGACGACCTCGTGGCCGATTTCAACGCGGCGTTCGCCACGGCAGGGCTCGAAGGCCGCCTCGTCGCCATGCGCGACGGCGTCCAGATCCAGTTCAAGCTGCTCCAGGGCACGAGCCTCAAGATCGGCGGGCCCGATCCCAATGACCCAGTGTTCGTCGAACTCGGGTTCAGCTCGAACCAGCTTGGATTCGAGTTCCCGAAGTTCGCCACGCTCCAGGCCATGCTCGAGGAGATGCATCGCTCGCTCGATCCGGACGGGCCCGGACCGCTCGAATTCGATCTCGATCCCCATTTCGATCTCGCGACGAAGCAACTGACGTTCGAGGTCGCGCTGGGCTATCACGATACCCGAGAGACCCAGTTCAAGTACGACTCGGACATCGGTTTGGGCGATCTCGCGGACGTGTCGTTCTCGGGCAGCCTGAGTCTGGACATCGATCTCTCCATCGACTTCACGCTCGGCTTCGACTTCAACGCCCTTTCGGCGCCGAGGATGAGCACCTCGTACGGCCTGCCGCCGCCCTCGAACGGGAGGATCGCCGCGGATTCCAGCTTCACCCTGAATCTGAACGACGGCGTCCGCTACGACTTCGTCCTGCCCAAGGCCGCCACCGCCACCAACACCAAACTGGCGGATCTGGTCGACGACCTGAACGGCCTTCTTGCCGGACGCTCCTTCGAGGGCAAGGCGCTGAACCAAGTCGTGCGATTCCGGGTGGCCGCGAACGCCATCGTGCTCGAGGTCATCAACGAGGATGCCGATGGCGACGGCCATCTCGACGATCACGCCGAGGACGACAACGGCAACCAGATCCTCGATTCCGGCGAGGACGACGACGGCGACGGGAGGCTGGACATCAACGAGGACACGATCTTCGTCAACGGCACCCTGGATAGCTGGCTCGACAAGGTGCAATCCATCGTCGTCGAGGCGGATTCCTCCGACCCGATGGCGACGGAGATCGGGTTCGACGGTTCGCGGCCTTCCCGCTCGATCATCCGCGGCCTGTTTCTCCAGGACGTGGGCCTTTCGGCCGGTCTGCTCGCCAACGGAACGGGCCTGACCGCCTCGGCGCGGTTCGCGGTGTTCGAGCTTGGGGCGAGCGGCACGGCCAACGGCGGCGCCTCGTTCCATCTCTCGTTGAAGAATCCGGCGGACGGTTCGAGCCGACTCGATCTCGACATCCTCCTCAAGCATCTGGCCGACCTCTCGAACTACGTCACGGCCGAGACGGCGCTGAACGGTTTCCTCGACATCCAGTTGGGCGGCCTCCATCTCAAGCCCGATCTCCTGACGGTCCTCGGCGACAGCCTGCTGCCCCCCGACGCGGGGTTCCGGATCCACATCCCGGACATCCACCATCTCGCGTACAATCCCGCGCCCTACGACGCGTCGACCAACAACCAGGGAGTCTTCGTCACCTACCCCGAGCTCGGTGCCCTGGGCGATTTCGGTTGCGCGAACTACCTCGAGATCATCGCCGCGGTCGACGCCATGGCCGACCAGCTGGAAGGCCTGCGCGGCTTCGGGTTCCTGAACCAGCGCCTGCCCCTCATCAACACGAGCATCGGCGACGTGCTCGATTTCGCGGGCGACCTCGCCACGACCTTCCAGAAACTGTTCGCCGGGGATGCCGCGACTATCGGCAAGCTCGAATCCGACATCGAATCGGCGCTCGGGATCGCACCCGATCAGTTCAGCATCCGCGTGGATACGACTCCGATCGCGAAGACGTCCGGCGGGGGCGTCGGCACCTACGCCTCCACGCGGTTCAATCGGCCCGGCGCCAACAACGCGATCGTGTTCACGGCCGTGGACGCGGGCACCGCGCTGAACGGCGTGACGGTGGATCTGGTCGACGACCGGAGCCTTCCCGCCGGGGAAAACCTCGCGGAGGCGACCTACGACGAGGACCGGAAGTTGCTGACGGTTCGCTATAACGCGACGTACACGACGGCCGCGAAGATCGTGCAGGCCGTGGTGGACGCCCATGCGGCCGATCCGCCGGGAGTTCCCTTTACCGCCGCTCTCGACGACTCGGCCGGAACCGGCGACGCGCCCTCGAACAACGGATCGGGCGTCATCACCGAAACCGCCCTCAAGTTCCACCTCGGTTACGGGCTTTCCTACGGAAACTTCCTCCCGCTTCAGTTCAACATCGCCGATCTCGTCGCTCTCGTCCCCGATCCGGCCATCCAGGAATTCCTCGCCGGCGTCACGGATCTGATCCAGTTGGAAGGCTCCGCGTCCCTCAACGTGACGGCGAGCGCGTCCCTCGCCCTGGACTTCGGCCTCGACCTCAGCACCGAGTGCGGTTTCGTCCCCTTCCTGTACGACACGACCGGTCTGACCCTGAAGGCCGCGATCCGGGGGACGAATCTCAACTTCAAGGTCGGAATCGGCGCGCTGAACGTCTCCGTCCAGAACGGCACCGTCACGCTCGACGCCGATGGCGACCCCAACACCCAGGATGACGCCTCGTTCGTCGTCTCCTTCGTCGACGACGACGGCGACGGACGGCACTACTTCCGCGATCCGGATTTCTTCGATGCCTCGAACATCGGGGTCACGCTCGAAGCCGGCGCCAGCGCCGTGCTGCCGCTGTATGCCCTCGACACCCTCCCGCTCGGCAGCCCCGGCGACGCCGACGGCGACGGACTTCCGGACAACGCGCTGGCCGTCGAGATTCCCGACCTCGTCGAGTTGTTCACCGGTGACGCGACGAACGGCATCGTTATTTCCACGCCCAATGTGGCGGGGTTGTTCGACGACCTGAACCTCTGCGACCTCGTCACCCACGCGGACCTGTTGCTCGCCGGACTCGACGCCTTGCTCGGGACGATCCAGGACGGTCTCGGAAGCAGTCTCCTTTCCCGGAATCTCCCGCTCGTCGGTTCCCAGCTCGGAAAGGCGGCGGATTTCATTGGCGATTTCCGCGCCGGATTGCTCGCCGACATCCGGGCGAAGCTCGCGGAGGTGGGCGATCCCATCGGCCTCGTCAAGCAGGCCATCTTCAACGTGCTGGGGACTCCCGGCCTGGACATTCTGGTCCAGATGGATGGCGTCACGCCGATCTCCGCCTTCGATCAGATCGACATCACGTGCGCCGCCGACGCCGTCCATTTCAATTTCCGTCTCCAGAAGGCGCTGAACCTCGTCGACACCACGGGCGACCCCATCCGGCTCGACATCGGTATTCCGGGACTCGGACTCGAGGTGGATGGAAACGTGAAGGTCGAGATCAGCTTCGATTTGACGCTGAGGTTCGTGATCAGTGCGAGTGAAGGCTTCTACTTCGACACCTCCGATTCCCAGGAGTTGGCGATCGGATTCCGCGTGACGATCCCGGGCCTGCACGCCCAGGGAAACCTCCTGTTCCTCCAGGTGGACGTCAGCGACGAATCCGACGGGAAGGACATGCAGGGCGGTGCCCGAAAGGCCTCGTCGTTCACCGGGGGCTTCGTCGTCGATCTCAAGGACCCCGTCGGCTCCGGGAACAAGCTCACGTACGCCGACATGACCAACGGCGGGTTCGATTTCGACAAGTTCGTCGATGCGAAGCTGGGCGCGGTGGCGGACGTCAATCTCGACCTGTCCGTCAGCTTCGGAGGGAGCGCCCGGTTCCCGAGGCTGGTCGCCGAACTGGACGTGGACTGGGAGTGGACTCATGACGGCCCGGCCGGGGGGACGCTGAAGTTCGGCATCCCGAATCTCGCGCTCGACATCGGGTCGTTCGTTTCGGACTTCATCCAGCCGATCCTGCAGGAACTCTCCGACATTACCGGGCCGCTCCAGCCGATCGTGGACGTTCTCACGCAGCGACTCCCGGTGATCTCGGACCTGGCGAACCGGGACTACACGCTGCTGGACCTCGCGGAATTGTGGGGGACGGTCACGCCCGAGACCCGCAGGTTCATCGACGTCCTTGTCGTGATCGTCAACCTCGCCAACGACGACTCGGTGGCGGACGACGGAAACCTGTTGATGCGCCTCGGCGGGTTCAACTTCGACATCGACAAGTTCGGCAAGCTCATGCGGAAGGCCGGCGAGACGGACGGCCCGACCGCGGATCCCGGCGAGGTCAACAACGGACCGTTCCAGGCGTTCTTCGGCGAGCTCGAGAAAATCGGGATCACGCTGCCGTTCCTGTCGGTCGGGGAGATGTTCAAGCTCTTCACGGGCAAACCGATCAGCTTCATCGAATACGACCTGCCCGTCCTGGATTTCGTCGCCGGCTTCCATATCACCGTTCCCATCTTCGGCCCCCTGGTCGCCAAGTTCGGGGGCGAGATGCACGCCCGCGCCGAGATCTCGATCGGGTTCGACACCTTCGGCCTCCAGAAATTCTTCGCGAGCGAGGATCGCGACGTCCTGCACATCTTCGACGGGTTCTATGTGAAGGACCTCGACGATGACGGCGTCGACGTGCCGGAAATCCTGCTCGAGGGAGCCCTCACCGCGGCGGCGGTCATCGACCTCGTGGTCGCCGAGGCCGGTGCCCGCGGCGGCATCGAGGCCACCGTGACGGCGAATCTTCGGGATCCCGACGGCGATGGACGCGTTCGCGTGAGTGAAATCGTCGCCAACGCCGGTCAGGACCTCCGCTGCATCTTCGACATCCAGGGCGAGCTCAAGGCGTTCTTCGAGGCGTATCTCGAAGCCGATCTCGGCCTGTTCAAGATCGACGAGACTTACCGCATCGCGGAAGTCACCCTCCTCACCTTCGAAATCGGCTGCCCCGAGCCCGTCCTCGCCACGCTCGAGGGAGCCGATCAGGGCATCCTCCGCCTGAACATCGGCGACTTCGCCTCGGCCCGCGAGGTTGGCAACGTCTACGACGGCGACGAGACCTTCGTCGTCACCCACGTCTCCGGCGATCCCGGAGACGCGGACGGCGAAATCGTGACCGTCCGCTTCGAGGGGATCACGCAGACCTACGCCGGCGTGAAGAGGATCTACGCCCGGGCCGGAGCAGGGCACGACACCGTCGATTTGCGCACCGTGCTCGCGCCGGTTGACGTGGCGGAGGGCGTCCACGGCGGTCCCGGCAATGACCGGCTCTACGCCGGGCGCGGCGGCGGGCCCTACTTCGGCGACGCGGGCGACGATACCATCGTCGGCGCCGATGCCGACGGGGACTTCCCGGGTGTCGACGACGAATTCCACGGCGGAAGCGGCGCCGACGCATTGACCGGCAGCGACGGCAACGACGCCCTGTTCGGGGACGAGGGCGCCGACCTTCTCGATGGCGGGCTGGGCGACGACGCTCTGAACGGGGGGCAGGGCAACGACATCCTGCTCGGCGGCGACGGCCACGACATGCTCACCGGCGGCTCCGGTGCGGACGACATCGAGGGTGGTGCCGGCAACGACAAGGCCTTCGGCGAGGCCGGCGACGACCTCCTCGACGGGGGTCTCGGGAACGACGAACTGACCGGCGGCGACGACGACGACACGCTGCACGGGGGTCCTGGGAACGATGTGCTCCTGGGCGATTCGGGGACGATCCTCTCGGCCTTTCACGTTACGGGCATCGACGGCGCCGGCCACGACCTGCTGACGGGCGGCCCCGGCGAGGACCGGCTGTTCGGGGCGGGCGGGAACGACGCTCTCTTTGGCGGCATCCTGCTCGAGAGCGGAGCAGTCCAGGTTTCCGAGACGGATCGCGCCGACTTCCTGGATGGCGGCGATGGGAACGACACGGTGTTCGCCGACGACGCGCATAGCGAGGGCGTGACCACCTTCCCCGGGGTGAACATCGGCGACGCGGTCTGGTTCGATTCGCTGGACGGGCACGGCGTGAGGAACGGGGTGCGTGATCCGGGCGAACCCGGGGTTCCGAACATCCAGGTCGAGCTCTACGATGCCGGGAACGTTCTCTTGTCCTCGACCATGACGGATGGCTCCGGCGGCTTCCGGTTCGTGGGCCTGCCTGCCGGCGACTACTACCTCGTGTTCCACCTGCCTCCCGGGCTCGACTTCACGACGCCCGATTCGGGCGTGGACGATTCGCTGGATAGCGACGTCGATCCGGCCACGGCAAGAACGGGCGTGTTTCACGTCGATGCCGGGCAGAGCGACCTGACCCGGGACGCGGGCGTCAAGGGCACGACCCCGGTTCTCACGATCACCAGCCCGTCGATCCGGGAGGGCGACACCGGTCTGCAGAATCTCGTCTTTACGGTCACGCTCTCCGCGCCAAGCGACCGGGTCGTGACGGTCTGTTACAAGTCCGCACCCGGCACGGCCGAGAGGATCGCCGACTACGGGAGTGTCGATTACACGCTCGTCTTCGAACCGGGAGTCACGAGCCTCGAGGTGGTCGTGCCCATCGTCGGTGATGACATCGACGAGCGGGACGAGACCTTCGTGGTCGCCCTCGGCGATCCGTCCAACGCGACGCTCGATCCGGCGAATTCCATCGGGATCGGCACGATCGTGGACGACGATGCAACGCCCATCGTGACGATTCTCGCCGGGAGCCAGCCGGATCCGGATCCGACCGACGCCACGCTGCCGGACGAGACGGTGCCGGTGGTGTTCCACGTGCGCCTCTCGAATCCGAGCTGGCAGCCGATCTCGATCGAGTACCTCACCCGGCAGGTGGTCGATGGTTCCGGACTGCTTCTCGCCGACTCCGCCCGCGCGGGACTGGATTACAGCGCCGTGTTCGAGACCGTTCCGGGTCTGCTCACGATTCCGGCGGGCCAGACGGAGGGCACCATTTCGATTTCGACGATCGGCGATGGCCTGGATGAATACGACGAGCGGTTCCGGGTCGCCATCGCGCTCGCGCCCGGCACGCCGTCCTCGGTCGCCGAGATCGCGGACGACGAGGCAACCGGGATCGTGCTCGACGACGACGCGACGCCGTTCGCGCGCTGGAACATCGTGTCCTACTCGACCGCCGAAGGGCAGGCCGGCAACCAGGCAATCGACGCCTTCCACATCCTGCTGACGGACGAGTTCGGCAACGTGCTTCCGGGCGGGAGCGGACGGCCCGTCACGGTGAGCTGGAAGACGGCCCACGGCACGGCGATCGGCGCGGCCCCGGCGGGTTCCGGCGAACTACCGGATTACATCGAGACCTTCGACTCGGTCACCTTCCAACCCGGCGAAACCGACCTCGGGATCGAAGTGGTGATCCTCGGCGACACCGTCGCAGAGCCCGACGAGATCTTCTTCGTGAACCTGCTGGGAGCGGTGAATGCCCGGCTGGACAACACTCAGGACCATCTGAATCACGGAACGCTGACCATCGCCAACGACGAAAGCGGCGATCCCGGTCCGTGGCACGTCGAGTTCGGCAGCCGGACGTATTCGGTGACGGAAGGTGCGGGCTCGGCCTGGATCACGCTCGCGCGCGCGGCGGGAAGCTCGGAACCGACCGCCGTCTTCTGGAGCGTCGGTGGCAGCGCCACGCACGGACTCGATTACACCGGCATCTGGGAAAATGGCGCGGCCGGTCCCCGCGGGACGGTCTACTTCGCCGCCGACGAGACGATTCGGACGTTCGAGATCCCGATCGTGGACGATGGCGTGTACGAGGGGGACGAGACGGTCGTGCTCTTCGTTCGCAACCCCACGGGCGGAGCGGTTCGGGCTCCGAACAAGGTCGCGATCCTCACGATTCACGACAACGACCCGCTGCCGGTCGTTTCCATCGGGAATGCTCACGGACAAATCGGGCCCGACCTGCCTCCGGGGAACTTCGAGGGGCCCGGATTCCAGCTGGAGTTCGACGTCACGGTGACCGGCCACTCGTCGGTCCCGGTGACCGTGGACTGGGCCGCCTACAACGGCACGGCCATCGCCGGGTTGGACTTCTTCCCGATCGGCCCTGTCACGCTGAACTTCGGAACCGTGAACGGCACGGAGGTGCAGACGGTGAAGGTCACGACCGTCAACGATGCCGTGCCGGAGGTGACCGAACACCTCTACGCCCGGCTGAGCAACGCCGTGAACGCGAAGATCGTGGGCTACGAGGGCGAGGGGAACATCGCCGACGACGATCTGGCCACCCTGCACGGCTTCGTCTTTTTCGACGCGAACGACAACGGGCACTTCGATGCGGACGTCGACCATCCGCTGCCCGGCGTCGGGGTGAAGCTGGCCGACTTCCAGGGCGATCATTTCGCGGTGACCGATTCGGGTGGTCAGTACTCCGTGCTCGCCTATCTCGGCAGCGTCACGGTCACCGTGGACGAGTCGACCGCTCCCCTCGGAAGCGAAGTTTCGACCGGGAACAATCCGCAGACGGTCAAGACGTCGTTCAGCAACATGACGATTCCGGATGTGGGCTTCTCGGTGAAACCGAAGCCCGGCAAACCCGTGACATCGATAGGCTCCGGCGCCTCGTTCTTCGGTGACACGGCCTACGGCGGACCCGGCAACGACGTCGTGGACGGCGGCGGCGGAGACGACTGGCTCGTCGGCGGTCACTGGCTCGGACCGGGGTGTGCCTGTTCCGGCGTTCCGTATTCCGCGATTCTCCTGCGTCAGGACGTCGAGGTTGGCGGACGCTTTTACATCGATCCGGCCACCATTCCCGCGACGGGTACGCTCGAGGGGCGCGTGTGGCTGGACGCGAACTCGAACAACCTCGACACGGACGGCGAGGCCGGAGTGGGAGGTGTGCAAGTCAACTTGTTCGATTCCGAGTGGACGCTGGTCGCGACGGCCTGGACGACCCCGGGACTGGGTACCTACCGGTTCGAGAATCTCACGGCCTGCGACTATTACGTTCAGTTCCTGCCTCCTTCCGGGTTCCGTCTCGCCCAGCCGGATGCCGGTCCCAACGGAGTCGACAGCGACGCGGGCAAGCTCACGGGTCTGACGGGAGCCGTCACGGTCGTGGGAGGGGTGACGACGGGCGACGTCGATGCCGGGCTCCAGGCGGTGCCCCCGGGATCCGCGGGACCGTGGAGCCTGCAGTTCGACCGTCTCGTCTACAGCGTCCGCGAAACCGACGGGTTCGCCGCGATCACCGTCACGCGGACTCCGGGCAGCTTCGAGCCGGCCGGCGTCTTCCTGACCACCAACGGATCCGCGACGACTCCCCTCGATTACCTGTCCACGAGGTCCACGCTCTACTATGGCGCGGGCGAGGAATCCAAGACGCTGGGCATTCCGGTGTTCAATGACGGCGTGGACGAGGGCTACGAAACGGTGATCCTCACCCTTCGGAATCCCACCGGCGGCAGGGTCACCGGGAATCTCCCGACCGCGCTGCTCCTGATTTTCGACAATCCGTGCCCGGACGACGACCTCGTCCTCGGTGGCGCCGGCGCGGATACGATGCTCGGCGATTTCGGTTACTTCACCGAAACGGGCAGTCCGGTCCTGCTCGGCGGCATGGGCAATGACACGCTCGTGGGCGGTACGGGCGCTGACGTGATCCACGGCGAGGGCGGCGCGGACCGGATCGAAGGCGGCGCGAACGACGACACCCTGCACGGTGGGGGTGGCAACGACGCCTACCTCTTCGACGGCGATCACGCCCAGGGCAACGACACGCTCGTCGAGGTCGGCGGACTCGAGGGCGGAAACGACACGATTGACCTGTCCGCGACCGCCAATTGGGATCTCGCCCTTGACCTTGGTGTTGCGACACCCCAGGTGCTGACGCCGTCCCTGACGTTGACCCTCCCGCCCGGGGTCTTCGAGAACGTCACCGGCGGCGCCCGCAACGACACGCTGACGGGCAACGACCTGAACAACGTTCTCGACGGTCGAGCCGGGAACGACCGCCTGATCGGAGGTCCCGGCAACGACCGCCTGATCGGCGGCCCCGGCGACGACGAATTCTTCTTCGACGCCGACACCGGCCTCGGGCTCGACGAGATCGTCGAGGCGGCGAATGTCGGACGGGATCGGATCGATTTCTCCGGGACCACGACCCAGTCCGTCCGGATCAACCTGGGTGACGTCGTCGCGCAGGCCGTGAATCCGAACCTCGGTCTCGTGCTCTCGAGCGCCTCGGGAATCGAGGACGCGAACGGCGGTGCCCTCGGCGACATCCTGGTGGGCAACGCGAGGGACAACACGATTCAGGGAGGTGGCGGCAACGACATTCTGATCGGGGGTTCGGGCGGTTTCGACACGCTGCTGGAAGTCCGCGCCGGCAACTTCACCCTCACCGCCACGACGCTTTCCCTCGGCCCGGAGACCGATCTGTATGCCGGGTTCGAGGCGGTGCGCCTCGTGGGCGACGACACGGACAATGTCCTGGATGCCTCCGCCTTTGCCGGCCTCGTGTTCCTCGACGGACGGGGCGGTTCGGACACCCTGATCGGCGGCACCGGGGTCAACGTGCTGACTGGCGGGACCGGTTCGGATGTGATCGACGGTTCGCTCGGGACCAGCTTCCTGGTCGAACAGCGCGACGCCGACATGACGTTGACCGCGACCCAGTTCGTGGTCGACGGAATCGCCGAGGATTCCCTGTCCGGAATCGCGTTCGCCTTCCTCACGGGTGGGGAAGGAAGCCAGTCCATCGACGCCTCGGCTTTCCCCGGGCGCGCCGTGCTCGAGGGTGCTGGAGGCGACGATGTCATTACGGGTTCGGCGCAGTCCGACATCCTGGTGGGCGGCGCCGGCAACGACTTGCTGCGGGGCGGGCCCGGCGACGACGTCTACACGTTCGATGCCGACGACGATCTCGGTTCCGATCGGATCGACGAGCTGGCGGGGGGCGGTCGCGACGCGCTGGATTTCTCGGCGACGGCGACCCTCGGCGTCTCGGTCGGTCTGGGCACGGTCGCCCTTCAGGTCGTCAATTCCCACTTGTCGCTCACGCTGACCGGGTCGGATCGCATCGAGGACCTGCGCGGCGGCCTTTCCGACGACGTCCTGGTGGGGAACGGTCTGCCCAACCAGATCGAAGGTCTGGAGGGGAACGACGATCTGACCGGTCTATCGGGCAACGACGTCCTCGACGGCGGCGGGGGCCTGAATGAATTCGGCAAGCCCTTCGTCGATCGCGTCGTCGAATCGCGCGACGCCCACTTCGTCCTCGCCAACGCCGCGCTGATCGTCGCGGGTGAATTCAACACGCTCGCGGGCATCGAATCGGCAATCCTGACCGGTGGAGCCTCCAACAACATCTTGGATGCCTCCCTATTCACGGCGGGGTCCGTGATCCTGGACGGCGGTCCGGGCAACGACGATCTCAGTGGCGGCGGCAAGTCCGACCTTCTGATCGGCGGCCCGGGGAACGACCTGCTCGGCGGCGGGGATGGGGACGACGTCTACCTCTTCGACGCCGATTCCCTGCTCGATTCGGACACGGTCATCGAGTTGCCCGGCGAAGGGTCAGACACGCTGGACTACGGGGCGACCTCGACGGCGCGCATCTCCGTGAATCTCGGCATGCTCTTCCAGCTGGCGGCGCGGACCCCGACGTTCGCCATTCGACACGTCCTGACGCTGTCCGCCATCGATGTCGTCGAAAACGTCGTTGGCGGCGCGCTCGAGGACACCTTGACGGGCAATGGCCTGGGCAACGCACTGACGGGCGGTCCGGGCGCGGATTGGCTGACGGGAATGGGCGGGGATGACGTGCTCGACGGGGGGAACGGCGATGACGTGTATTTCTTCGATGCGGATTTCGCCCTCGGCAGCGACACGATCACGGAGCAGGTCGGGGCCGGTGGTAACGACACATTGAACTTCGCGGCGACCACGACCCAAACGGTTTGGATGGACCTGGGTCGGGGGATCCCGCAGGCGGTGAATCCGAATCTGACGCTCGCCCTGATTACCTGCCACTCGATCGAGAGTGTCATCGGGGGCGCCCTGGCGGACATCCTGATCGGGAATTCCCTGGATAACCGGCTGGAGGGAGCGGGCGGGAACGATGCCCTCGGCGGAAGGATGGGAGACGACCGCTACGTGTTCGACGTGGATGGATGGCTCGGCAGCGACTCGGTCTCGGAACAGCCCGATGTCGAGGGCGGCATCGATACCCTGGACTTCTCGGCGACCGCCAGCGTCGGATTGTCCGTGAATCTCGCCTCCGCGCTCGTGCAGATCGTCTCGGCCCCCAATCTCTCTCTCCAGCTGGGTTCCGGGGCGGCGATCGAAAACGTTCTGGGCGGCGGGCAGGACGACATCCTTCTCGGAAACTCGCTGCACAACAATCTGCGGGGCGGTGCCGGCAACGACGGGCTCCGTGGATACGACGGCGAGGATGTGTTGGAGGGCGGCGCCGGAAACGACACGCTGCGGGGCGACACGGACAACGACCGGTACTTGTTCGACACCGATTCGCCGCTGGGCACGGATGTGATCCAGGAACTCGAACAGGGAGGTGTGGAGACCCTGGATTTCTCCGGGACGACGTCGGTCGGGATCTCGATCAATCTGTCTCTCCCGGGGGTGCAAGGGGTGAACGGGAATCTCTCGCTGGATGTGTCCGGGCCGAACCGGATCGAGAATGTGATCGGCACGTCTCGGGGCGACACGTTCCGGGGCAACAGCCTGGACAACGAGTTCACGGGCGGCGCCGGTGACGATAGGTACTTCCTGGACGCGGACGGAGGCCTGGGCTGGGATACCGTGTACGAGTCCGGCGAGCCGACGGGAGGCGTCGATACCGTCAGCTTCGTCGAGACGACGAGCGTCGGGATCGTCCTCGACATGACCGCGGCGTTCCCGCAGGGCGTGGCTGCCGACAGTACGTTGACCCTTTCCAATCCCGCGGGGATCGAAAAACTCGTGGGCAGCGCCGGCGACGACGGGATCGTCGTGGTTCCGTTGCTGGCTTCGAGCCGGAGCGTGAGTGGAGGAGCGGGTGGCGCGGATGTCCTGAGTTACGACGCGTTGGGGTTGGCGACGACCCAGTCACCGGGCCTTCTGTCCACCGTGGGTTTTGAACCCGTGATGCACGACGGGTTCGAGTCCGTCGTCGTGCTGAATCCCGCCCCTTCTCCGGTGGCGCCTTTTGATCCATGACATGAGAACGCAACGATCCACGTTACGGGCTGGGGCACCGCCCCGGGGTGCGGCACCTACCCCCGGTGATGCCATGGTCCGCGCCCCGCGGTGGATGGTGTTGCTGGCGGCGCTTGTTCTCGTGGCGGTTCCGCGGTCGGGGCAGGCACAGGCAACCCACTTGGTACCCAGGGCGGATTGGGGTGACGCGCCGGCGCCGTATCCGACCCTGAGTGCCAGTCAAGGGGCGCGGCACGTCCTGGAGCCCGGATTCTCCCTGGGAAACACCGTGGACGCCGAAGACAATGGCCGGCCCACGATCCTGGCGGACGGCGATGACCTGAATCCCGCGACCATCGACGACGAGGACGGCGTCTCGTTTCCCATTCTGATACCGGGGTCCACGGCCACCCTGGAAATCACCGTGAAGGATACTCTCGCGACCGGTGCGCGGCGGGTGGACGTGTACATCGATCTCAACCGCGACGGGCTCTGGAACGTGTCGACCGAACGGTTCGTCCTGGCCGGGCCGGTGATCGGTTTGAACTTCCTGGCCATCCCGGTACCGGAAACCGCGGTGCCTGGCGCGACCTATGCCCGAGTCCGGTTGTCCCGCAACGGCACGACCGCCGCGTCCGGCAGCATTCCCAATGGCGAGGTCGAGGATTACCGGGTGCAGATTGCGGACTACGATTTCGGGGACGCATGGGAGGGTGGCGATCTGGTCGGCATCGGCTATCCGACCCGGCTGGCCCGGAATGGAGCCCGACACCGAATTGTCAGCGGGTTCTTCCTGGGCGCGCGGGTGGATCGGGAGTCGGATGGCCAGCCCCACCCCGATGCCGTGGGCGACGACCTGAACCCGACGACCGCGGACGACGAGGATGGCGTCGAACTGCCGGCGACGTTCACCGCCGGTGCGACCGCGGAACTCAGGGTGACGGCCTCCGGCGCCGGCTTTCTCGATGCCTGGATGGATTTCAATCGCAACGGCTCGTGGGCGGATCCGGGCGAGAAGGTGTTCGGCGGCGTTTCGCTGACGCCCGGGGCCAACGTTCTCGTCGCGGCCATTCCAGCCGGCGCGGCGGTGGGCCGGACCTTTGCCCGGTTCCGTTTCAGTCGCGAAGGCGTGGCGGCTCCCGACGGCGAAGCCCTCAGCGGCGAGGTCGAGGACTACACGATGGAAATCGTCCCGCCCCTTCTGGATTTCGGGGACGCGCTGGCGACGATCGACCTGGGGGCCGGATCCCTGCCGGCATATCCGACGCTGCTGTCGCAGAACGGGGCGCGGCATCCGATCCTGCCGGGATTTCACCTGGGCGCCGCCATCGACGGCGAGGTCAACGGGCAGCCCAATCTCACCGCCACGGGCGATGACCAGTCCCCGCCCGGAAGTCCGGACGACGAGGATGGCGTGCGTTTTCTGGGCGACTTGATTCCCGGCGAGATCGTCGACGTCGAGATCACCTCCTCGGGCTCCGGGCGCGTGGATGCCTGGATCGACTTCAATCGCAATCTGTCGTGGTCCGATCCACTCGACCAGGTGCTTGCGTCGGTGGCGGTGAGCCCGGGCATCAACACCTTCTCGATCCTCGTTCCGGGAGGGGTGGATCCCGGAGCCACCTATGCCCGGTTCCGTCTCAGCCAGGAAGGCGGGCTGGCGCCCACCGGACTGGGTGGGCCGGGTGAGGTGGAGGATTATGGATTGGATATCCATCCCGAGCCGGAACGCGGCTGCGACGGCGAGTGCGGCGGATCGGAGTTCTGGCTGACGTTTCCCGGCAACTACGCTCCGGACCCGGCCAACCCGGTCGAACCGACGCTCCTGATCGTGGGAACGCCCGATACGACGGGAACGATCTCGATCTCGGGCCTGGGCTACGTCCATCCCTTCGCGATCCCGGCCAGCGGTTCGCTGAAGGTGATTCTTCCCGCGGGCGCGGACCTGAGCGATGCGAACGATTTCGAGGGGGACAACGGGATTCGAGACCGGGGCATCCGGGTGACGACGGCGGGCAATGCAAAGATCAGCGTGTACGCCCTGAGCCGGGTCCGGCAGACGAGCGATGGTTACCATGCGCTCCCGAAGGACGTGCTTGGGACCGATTACGTGGTGGCGGGCTACGGCAACGTGCACACGGGCATTCCCCCGCTCAATGGATCTCAGTTTGCGGTGGTGGCGGCGTCCTCCGGAGCCACCACGGTGACGATCACTCCGTCCACCGAGACGGGCGCGCACGACGCGGGCGTTCCGTACACAGTGACGCTGTCCCAGGGCCAGGTGTATCAGTTGCGAAACACCTTTCCCGCGCCGAGCGATCTCACCGGAACGCTGGTGCAGGCGGACCAGCCCATCGCGGTGTTCGGAAGCCATCGGTGCGCGAACGTTCGTTCCGTGGACGCGTTCTACTGCGACTACCTCGTCGAGCAACTCGTCCCCGTGCCTCGATGGGGCTTCGAGCATTTCACGCACCCGCTGCGTGGCCGTTCGGGCGGCGACACGGTGCGCGTGCTTGCCGCGGAGGACGGGACGGTCGTGGCCATCGACGGAGTGATCGTGGCGACCCTGGCGCGCGGGAAGTTCCACGAGGCGTTGTTGTCGGCTCCCGCGTTCATCGCGGCCAGCAAGCGGGTTCACGTGTCCCAATACGCCAACAGCTCGGACCACGACGGAGTCGTGAAGGCGGATCCGTTCATGGTCCAGATCCCGCATCGGAAGCAGTTTTCGGCGCAGCACCGCTTCGTGGCGGCCCAGGACGACGCCGGCGATGAGTGGCTGGACGATTTCCTGGACAATTCCGTGAACATCATCGCGCCCAGCAACGTGGCTGCGGCCAACGAGGTGCTGCTCGACGGCGTTCCCGTTCTGGCCTCGTCGTTCACGCCCATCGGCGCGAGCGGGTTTTCCGGGGCGAGCGTGGCATTGCCCGGCTGGGTCACGGTCCACACGGTCACGGCAACCAAACCCGTCGGCGTGATCGCGTACGGCTTCGCCGCCTACGATTCCTACGCCTGGCCCGTGTGCCCCAACTTCGGTGACACCCAGGCGCCGCAAGTCCTCTGTCCCGCGCCCCAGTCGGTCACGCTGGGGGCGAACATCTCCGGGGGTGAGCATTCCTGCCAGGCCCCGGTCCCCGACTTCCGTCGCGGTGCCGTCGTGCGGGACGAGTGCGATCCGAACCTCGATCCGGTGCCCACGCAGGTGCCGGCGCCGGGCACCCTCGTCGGTCCCGGCGTCCACGAGGTCGTGCTGACCGCGACCGACGCGAGCGGGAACGTGGGCCGGTGCACGACGACGTTCACCGTGATCGATCCGAACTCGACGGCGATCCCGAGCTTCACCGTGTGCCCGCCGGAAATCGTCCGGGCGGCATGCACCGGACCCGGGGGCGCGGTCGTCCACTTCGACGTGGCGGCCATGGCGGGCTGTACCCCGGTCGAGGTGGAGTGCGTGCCTCCGTCCGGTTCGATGTTCCCGATCGGGAGAACACCGGTCATGTGCCGGTTGAAGGGCTATCCCCTACTCGACCTCGTCTGCACCTTCACCGTTTCGGTCGACTGCGACCTGATCGGCATTCAACGCACCGGAGCCCGGGTGGACGTGGTCTGGACACCGGGCGGGGTGCTTCAGTTCTCGGAGAGTCCGGCGGGCCCGTGGAAGGACGTCCCGGCCTCCGCGGACGGGCGGGCCATCATTTCAATCCGCGAACCCCAGAAGTTCTACCGGCTTCGGAAGTGAGCGGAAGGCCGCGGGCCGCGTCCTGACGGAGCAGGAAAGAGGCTGACGCGGGCGGTTGGGCGGGCAGGATGACGGCATGCACTCGCGCGGAGTACGGTTTCCTCGGCTCGCTCGGTCGGGGTGGTGGATGCTCGTCGTGGTCCTGGCGGCGGCGGGTTGTGCCGGACCGGGGGCGGGCGCGCTGCGGCAGATGTCGGGCGAGTCGGTGGTCTGCATCGGCGAGGAGCCGGCGGCGCTCGCGTTTCGTCCCGAAGCACGCCGTCCGCTGGTGGTGCGGAGCCGGTACGAACCGGGGCCCGGGGTGGTGACCTACGAGGCGGGACGCGATTATGCGGTCGATGTCGCGGCGGGAACGCTCCGGCGATTGCCGGGCTCGCGGATTCCCGATTTCCGGACCAACTCGCTGCATGGGCAGGAGGATTTCGATCACTCGCGGTTCCCGGGCTTCGGCAACGGGGGGTTCTTCGCGTTCGTGGACTACGCGCACCGGGACCCGGGTGTCTGGCCGGTGCCGGCGCCGCAGACCGGGCGGCTGCCCAAGTCGGTGGCGAAGCTGGCATCCGGCGGCGAGTTCCGGATCGTGGCGTTCGGCGACAGCATCACGGCAGGGGGCGACGCGACGCGCCCGGAGTGGATCTTCTGGAAGCGCTGGGCGGGCCACCTCGAGGCCCGGCATCCGGGGTCGCGGATCGTGACGGTCAACGGCGCCACCGGCGGGGACAGCACGGTGCAGGGCCTGTCCCGGCTGCAAGCCAAGGTGCTGGACCAGAAGCCGGACCTGGTGCTGGTCGGTTTCGGCATGAACGACCACAACCGCGGCGGCCTGTCCATCCCGGCATTCGAGGAGAACCTGGGGCGGATCGTGGCGCGGATCCGGGAATCGACGGGGGCGGAGGTGATCCTGTTCTCGGCGTTTCCGCCCAACCCGAAATGGAAGTTCGGCTCGCACCGGATGGAACAGTTCGCGGCGGCCACGGAGCGGGTGGCGCGCGAGACCGGGTGCGCGTTCGCGGACGTGTACGGAAATTGGACGACGTTCGCGGCGCGCAAGAAGCCCGAGGACCTGCTCGGCAACAACATCAATCACCCGAACGACTTCGGGCACTGGATGTACTATCAGGTGCTGGCCGGGCTCGGACTGTAGTGTGGTGCGGGACGCCGGAGGGCATCGCCCGGGGGCGAGTGTGCTCCGGAGCGCCCAGTTGCGCCGTTCGCCGGCGAACGGGCAGATTGGGTGCGCATAACCCAACCGACTCCCATCCATGAATATCCCTCATTCGCGTGGCGGTGACGGTCGCCGCCGGGGCGGGTTCACCCTGATCGAGCTGCTCGTCGTGATCGCGATCATCGCGATTCTGGCTTCGATGTTGCTGCCGGCACTCGCGAAGGCGAAGACCAAGGCGCACGGCATCCTCTGCATGGCCAACACGAAGCAGCTGGGGCTGGCCTGGCGTTTGTACTCGGACGAAAGCGAGGACCGCCTGCCGGGCGCGGCGAATTGGTCGCCCCCGAATGCTCCGTCCGGCCCGGCCGGTTCCCCGTTCTTCGGCAACTCGGTTCCGAACTGGACCGGGGGGAGCTGGCTGAGCCTGAACGACAAGGCGGCGGCGTCGAACTGGGATCACGACAACTACACCAAGAAGAGCCCGCTGTGGCCGTTCGCCGGCAACGCCGTGGGCATCTTTAAATGCCCCGCCGACAAAACGACCGCCAAGCCCACCAGCGGCCCGAATCGGGGCGCGTCCGTGCCGCGCATCCGCAGCGTGTCGATGAACAACTGGGTCGGGGGCCCGGGCTGGAACAATTCCGGGGCCTGGACGCCGAACGCCGCCCGGGGATGGAAGGTGTTCCTGCGTTCGTCGGACATCACGGACCCGGGTCCGTCCGGGAGCTTCGTGTTCCTCGACGAACGGGAGGACAGCATCAACGACGGCTATTTCGTGGTCGACATGGCCGGGTATCCGCAGGAGTCGGGCGGCGCGGTGACGGGGGCCCGCCAGAAGATCGTGGATTTCCCGGCGAGCTACCACAACGGCGCCGGGGGCCTGGCCTTTGCCGACGGGCACTCCGAGATTCACAAGTGGCTCGACCCGCGGACCAAACCGGCGCTGACCAAGACGGATCGGCCCCTCGACGTCTCCTCGGCCAACAACCGGGACGTGCTCTGGATGCAGGAGCGGTCGACGCGCTGGAATTAGCTCCGGCGACGCGCGGGACCGGGGGCGGAAGGAGAGGGACCGGAGACGGCAATGCGGAGCATGTGGGGCTTGCGACTGCCAAGTCGCGAGTTTCGCGTGGAAAGCAGACCGGCACTGTGAACCCAGCGACCCGGCGGTCGCCGGCCCCACAGCGGAAGGCGGTCGCGCCGGGGGGCCGAAGGAGGCGGACCGGAGACGGCAACGCGGAGCATGTGGGGCTTGCGACTGCCAAGTCGCGAGCCTCGCGTGGGA
>CAZSOV010000018.1:0-50869 GCA_964608505.1 uncultured Verrucomicrobiota bacterium | reverse complement strand
CCCGCGACCGGCTCCCCGCCATAGCGTCTGCGCGACGGCGGGCCGGGTCGCGGGGTGATCGAAGCAGGCGAATCGAGAGGCGAAGCCTGCGACTCGGCAGTCGCCGGCCCCACATCGCAGTCCACGCGGGACTTTGTCAATCGCCCTGGATCCTACCCTACCTCGGAAGTCATCCGCCGGAAGTGCGAACCGGCTTGAGTCCGAACAGAAGACGCGTGATGGGCGTGCGCCGGACCAGTTCGTAGACGGCCCAACTCCCAAGGAAGGTCACGCCAGCCAGCAATGCCAGTTTGATTCCCACCGCGAGTCTCCAGTCGGCGATGAAATAGCCCGCCGACACCGTGATGGTCTGGTGGACGATGTAGAAGGGATAAACCGCCTCGTTCGCATACCGAAGCAGGGCGCTGTCTCGATGGAGATGGCGCCGGGCAAGACCCACCAGCGCGAAAATCCAGAACATCCCGAAGTACGAGTCGATCAGCGTGCGGGCGAGCGGCCCGACTTGGAGGTGCATCCCGCGTACCGCGTAGAAAAGACCGGTCAGGAGGAATGCGCCGGCAAGCCATTCGCGCCGGCGACGCTCCAGAATCCCGAGCAGTCGAGGCGAGGAGGCGAACACGAAGCCCCACAGGAAGGTGACGAGCGATCCGACGAGATTGGCCCAGTCGGCGACGAGATTGTGCGTGGTCGGCCAGTGGGGGCCGAGGAGCATCGCCACCGCGATCGAGGGGAGGTTGATCAGGTAGATGACTCCCGGACGCTCGCACGCGCCGGCGAGGGCCTCGATGGCGCTTCGTCCGCGTATGCCGCGGAGCAGCGCGAAGACCGGCAGCAGGGCCATCGAGAACACCAGGATGTAGACGACGAACCAGAGGTGGTGCCAGCTCGTGTTCCCCTCCGGATAGGGAACGAACCGGAAGACGGAGGGATAGAAGGCAGAATATCCCGAAAACCCGGCCCCCTCGCTCAATCGTTCGAAGTAGATCTGCGGTGGAACGATGACGAAAATCCCGAACACGAGCGGCAGAAGGAGGCGGCGGAGACGCTCCCCGGCGAAGCTCAGGAGCGTACGGCGTCGGAGGGCGAAACTCACCCCGCAGCCGGAGATGAAGAAGAGGAGCGCAAGCCGCCAGCCCCCGAAGAACATCATAACCCAGGTCAGGCCTCGGCTGAGTTCGTTGTTCTTCACATGCCAGGGCCAGGGCACGAAGAACATGCCGGTGTGGTAGAAGATCAGGATCAGAAAGGCAATGACCCGCAGCCAATCCAGACCGATCTCGCGCTGGGGACGCTCCCCATGAGGAACCGGCGGCTCCGGGAAGGGATCGCTCTGATCGCGCACTGCTGTCATGCTTTCCATGTCAAGAAACCTCGAGTCTCCTCCAAAGGCAGGCGTTCACCCCATCACTCCGGGCCGTTGCGCGGCACCCGCGCCGCAAGGGTCAGTGACGGCGCACCGCGCACGGAACAGATCGGGGCTGACCGTGGGCCGGCCGGCCCCGTTATGCCAGGATTCCGTGCACGAGGTTGCCGGCGATTCCGGTGAGGCGCATGTCGAGGCCCTGCACACGGTAGGTGAGGCGGCGGTGATCGAAGCCGAGCAGGTGCAGCAGGGTGGCGTTGAGGTCGTTGACGTGCACGGGATCGGTCGCGACGTTGAACCCGAGATCGTCGGTGGAACCGTGGACGTGCCCGGCCTTCACGCCGCCGCCGGCGAGCCAGAACGAGAAGCAACGGTTGTGATGGTCGCGCCCGTCGTTGCCGCCCTGGACCATGGGGGTGCGTCCGAACTCGCCGCCCCAGACGATCAGGGTGTCGTCGAGCAGGCCGCGTTGCCGCAGGTCCTTCACCAGGGCGGCGCTGGCCTGGTCGGTGTCCCGGGCGTTGTTCCGGATGCCCCCGGTGAGACCGCCATGGTGATCCCAGGCTTCGTGGAAGAGCTGCACGAAGCGGACTCCACGCTCGATCATGCGCCGCGCGAGCAGGCAGTTCCGCGCGTACCCGGCCTTGTTCACGTCCTCGATGCCGTAGAGGTCGAGCACGTGCTTCGGCTCGGTGGACAGGTCGATGAGATCGGGCGCGCTGCTCTGGAGCCGATAGGCCATCTCGTAGCTCTGGATGCGGGCGGCGATGTCGGGGTCGCCGACCTGTCGGTAGGCCTGTTCGTTCAGACGGTTCAGGGTGTCGAGCGAGGCGCGCTGGGTCTCGGCATCGAAGCCTTTGGGGTTGGAGAGGTACAGCACGGGATCGCCGGCGCCGCGCAGGGGCACGCCGCCGTACATGTTGGGCAGGAATCCGGCGCCGTAGTTGCTCGCCCCGCCGCTGGTGCCGTTGCCGCTGCTGAGCACGATGTACCCGGGCAGGTCCTGGCTTTCGGTCCCGAGCCCGTAGAGGGTCCAGGCGCCGAAGCTGGGCCGGCCGAAGTTCTGGTTGCCGGTGTTCATCAGGATCTGCGCCGGCGCATGATTCACGGCGTCGGTCTGCATCGAGCGCACGAGGCAGATCTCGTCGGCCACGCTGCCGAGGTGGGGCAGCACCTCGCTGAGCTCCATGCCGCAGGCGCCGCGCCGGGCGAACTTGAACTTCGGCCCGAGCAGGGCGGAGTTGGGCTTGATGAAGGCGGCGCGGTAGTCCTGGAGCAGGCCGGGGGGCGGCAGCTGGCCGTTGCGCTTCTCCAGCTCGGGTTTGTAGTCGTAGAGCTCGAGGTGACTCGGGGCGCCGGCGTGGAACAGGTAGATCACGCGCCTGGCCTTGCCCGGGAAATGCGATGTCCGGGGCGCCAGCGGATTCGCGGGAGGCGCGGCGGCGGCCCCGGCCCTGGGCAGCAGCGCGCTCAGGGCGATGCCGCCCAGGCCCAGGGTGCAGTCGCGGAGGAACCAGCGCCGCGCGACGAGACGGGCGCCTTGCCGCTGGATTTCATGGGCGAGGTTCATGTCAGTTCTTGGCAATGGTTTCGTCGAGGTTCAACAGCACCCGCGAGGTGATGGCCCACGCGGCCACCTCGTTCGGGGTCGCGTCGGGCGGGAGTTCGGAAGGCTTGGTGAAGGCCGAGAAGGCGATGTCGCCGGCCTTGAGCTCGCCCCGGCGCAGCCGCTCGCGTCGGCTCCGGAGCAGCTGCAGCACCTCGGCCCGTTCGGCGTCGCTCGGAAGCCGGCTGGTGCATAGGCGGAAGGCGTGGTCCACGCGCGCCGCATCCTCGGGTCCCGCCTCGCGCAGCACGCGCAGGGCCAGGGCCTGGGCGGCCTCGACGAAGATCGGCTCGTTCATCGCGGTCAGGGCGGCGAGCGGCGAATTCGAGCGCGGTCGGCGGGTGCAGGCGAGGTCGCCCGTCGGCGCGTCGAAGGCGATCATCGCGGGGTCCGGCATGGAGCGCTTGCGGAAGACGTACAGAGCGCGGCTGTAGCGCGTGGCATCCTCGGCGGCCTTCCAGTAGTCCGGTTTGAAGAAATTGAAGTCCAGCACGCTCCGGGGCATCGGCGGGAAGACGCTCGGACCGCCGAACTTGTCCGCCAGCAGCCCGGACGCCCCCAGCACGATGTCGCGCACCGTCTCCGCCTCGACGCGGAAGCGCGGGCCCCGGGCGAGCAGGCGGTTCCGGGGATCGCGTTCCAGCAGTTCAGGCGTGGCGTGCGAACTCCGGAGGTAGGCGGCGGAGGTGACCAGCAGGCGCAGCAGCCGTTTCTGGCTCCACCCGTGCTCCATGAAGTCCACCGCGAGCCAGTCGAGCAGGTCGCGATGCGACGGCTCGGGCGCGCGCGTGCCGAAGTCCTCCGCGGTCTCGAGCATCCCGACGCCGAACAGGGTCTGCCACAGTCGATTCACGGCAACCCGCGCGGTCAGCGGCGAACGGCGGTCGGCAAGCCATCGGGCGAACGCCAGCCGCGGCGCGGCGCTGGACGCCGGCAGGGCATGCAATGCCGCCGGAACGTGGGGCGGGACGACCTCCCGGCCCTGGCTCCAGACGCCGCGGTCCAGGCGGCGGGTCTCGCGGCGGTCGGCGGGACGTCGTTCGGCCAGATGCAGGACGGAGGTGGTCGGCTCGGGATGCCCTTCCCAAAGCCGTTCGATCTCGTCCTGAAAGGCCTTCAGCTCCGGCGTGGCCTGGCACCAGGCCGCAAACAGGGTTTGCCGCTGCTCCGGGGTCAGTTCGCCGACCGGCGTCTGCAAGGCGAGCACCGCGGCGTAGGGGATGCGCGGACTGCGGGGGTCGGGCGACGTGGTGAGCGCGACGCGGAAGCGCCCGATCTGGGTGTTCTTCGGACCGTTGTCGTCGCCCCCGTGGTTGGTGACCAGCGCGATCTTGAGCTTCGTTCCGGGCGGCAGCGTGAGCGGCTTCTCGAACTGCGCGACGGCCACCGACTCGGCGTTGCGCCGGCCCCGGCCGCGGTCGGCGCGCCAGGCGGTCCGGTCGTCGCCGTCGACCATGAACGCGACGGGACCGCGCAGGCGGCGGTTGTCCTTGTCGCTCGAGCGATTCGCCCATTCGGGTTCCATGCCGGCCACGGGCTCCTCGAAATCCGCGGTGGGCTGGACGAGCTTCAGCCGTTCCCACTGGTTGCTGCCGGGGCGTTTGGCTTCCACGACCCATTCGGAGAGCGCCCACGTGCCGCGAAAACTCCGGCCCGGCCCGCCGAACGGCAGGTCGTCGTGCTTCAGGATCTCGAGCCGGAGGCCGGTGACGTTCTCGATCCTCGGTTCCGCGAAGAAATGCACGTCGCCGGAGATGGTGCGGTGGCCGAGGGTGAGGATGCTCCGGTCCGCCAGGACGGTGGGATGATTCAGCTCCGAGGAGGAGTGGGTGTCCTCAGGCTCGATCACCGTCCAGACCGTCTGCCGCAACCGCTCCCCTTCCGCGGCTTCCCAGGCGGCGAGTTTCCGGTCCCAGTCGGGGTGCTGCTTCCGGATCCGGTCCTCCACCGACGCGAGTCCGTCCCGGAGCTTCGCGAGCGCCTTCTGCTGGTCGTCGGTGTAGACCCACGACTGCGCCTCGTAGGTGTTGTTCAGGAAGGCGAACAATCCGTAGTACTCGGTGTGGCTGATTGGATCGAACTTGTGGCTGTGGCATTGCCCGCATTTCAGCGAGAGGCCCAGAACGCCCGACCCGACGGCGTCCATGCGGTCGAACATGGCCTCCATGCGCCATTCCTCGG
The DNA here is from genome assembly GCA_964608505.1 of uncultured Verrucomicrobiota bacterium. Taxonomy (GTDB): domain Bacteria; phylum Verrucomicrobiota; class Verrucomicrobiia; order Limisphaerales; family CAIMTB01; genus CAIMTB01. The sequence goes on along the minus strand of CAZSOV010000018.1, from coordinate 45,719 downwards.
GCACGATGGCGCCCTCCTCGTTGAGCATGCTGTTGCGCAGGAACCCCGTCGCGACGAGCTGATCCTGGGTGCGGTCGGGCAGGAGATCGCCGGCGATCTGCTCCACGATGAAGCGGTCGTAGGGCATGTCCGCGTTGATCGCCTGGATCACCCAGTCCCGCCATGCCCATTGCTCGCGGGGCAGATCCTTCTCGAACCCGTTGCTGTCGGAGTACCGCGCGACGTCCAGCCAGTGCCTCGCCCACTTCTCGCCGAACCGACGGTCCTTCATCAGCTCGTCCGCCAACCCTTCCGCCGCCTTGGCGAGACCCTCGGCGTCCGCCCGGCGCGCGAACGAATCCAGGGCCGCGGGCGTCGGCGGCAATCCGATCAGGTCGAGATGCAGACGGCGACACACCGCTTCCGGCGGGGCGGGGGGCAGCGGCGCGAGTCCTTCCCGCTTCAGACGTTCCAACAGGAAGGCGTCCACCGGATGGGGCGCGGCGCTCGCGGTGGGCAGCAACGGCTTCGCCGGTGGCTCGAACGCCCAATGACCCGAGTACGGCGCGCCGTCGAGAATCCACTGCCGCAGCTTCTGGGCGTCGACCGAAGGCACCGCTTTCTTCTCCTTCGGCGGCGGCATGACCTCGTCGGGGTCATGGGACAGGATCCGGGCCAGCAGCGCGCTCTTCTCAGGCTGGCCGGGCACGAGCGCCGGGGCGCCGGATTTGCCGCCCCGGAGCGCCGCGTCCCGTTCGTCGAGCCGCAGCCCGCCCTTGCGCGTTCCCTCGTCCTTGCCGTGGCAATGAAAGCAATGCTCGGCCAGGAGCGGCTGGACGTCGCGGCTGTAGTCCGCGGTGGCGGCTGCAAGCGACGCGCCCGAGGTCAGCAGGGCGAAGGCGAGGAGCGTGGCGACGAACGGTCGCGGGGAGGTCACCGGGCGAAAAAGCGTCGGGGCGGGGGGCATGGCGGGGAACGATGAAGCGGTGGGGCGGCGAGCGGCGAGCGGTGTGGCCGAGCCTGCGCCCTGAGCCGCGCCAATTTCCATCCCGATTCTCGGGTCCGGGGGGGCATGCGGCGGCGCGAGGGACAAAGTCGATGGGGGCCCGCGACCGGCTCCCCGCCCTGGCGTCCCCGCGACGGCGGGCCGGGTCGCGGGGCGATCGAAGCAGGCGAATCGAGAGGCGAAACCGGCGACTCGGCAGTCGCCGGCCCCACGTCGCGGTTCCTCGCAGGACTTTGTCAGCGGCCCTGGGGCTGGCGGCGGGGCAGTGCGTCAACCCTCGGGAGTTGACGGCGTCGCGGACGGGGCGCCTCATGCCGCTGCCCGTTCCCCGAATCGCACCATGAACAAGAACCTCGCCAACGCCACCCCGACCCCTCGTCGCCAGTTTCTACGCCGCACCGCCACCCTCGCCGGAGCGGCGGTGGGCGCGCGGTATCTCGGCCTGACCTCCTTGCGCGCCGCGGAGGCGGCGAATTCCAAGCTGGGCGTCGCCGTCATCGCGGCCGACGGCATGGGGGGTTACAGCTTTGACAGCGCGATGCGGGAGCGGTTCGTGGCGGTGTGCGACGTGGACGACAACAAGCTGGCGGGCAAGCTGAAGCAGTTCGGCGAGAAGGCGAAGGATCGGCCGGCGCCGAAGGCCTTCTACGACTATCGCAAGATGCTCGACGAGTGCCACAAGGACATCGATGTGGTGTTGATCGCCACGCCGGACCATCACCACGCGCCGGCGGCCATCCGCGCGATCCAGCTCGGCAAGGCCGTCTTCTGCCAGAAGCCGCTGGCCCATAACATCTACGAGTGCTACGCGCTGGCCAAGGCGGCGCGGGAAAAGAAGGTGCTGACGCAGATGGGCAACCAGGGCCATTGCAGCGAGGTCATCCGCCAGGCCTGCGAGTACATCTGGGCCGGTGCCATCGGCAACGTCACCGAGACCCATTCCCTGCTGGGCCGCGATTTCGGCGGGAGCGGCGGACGCCCGGCGAGCAAGCCGGTTCCGGCCGGACTGCACTGGGACGAGTGGCTCGGGCCCGCGCCCTACCGGGATTACCACGATGGCCTGCACACCTTCGGCTGGCGCAGTTGGCGCCAGTTCGGGACGGGAACCGTCGGCGACATGGCCTGCCACAATCTGGACGCCCTGTTCTGGGCGCTGAAGATCGGCGAAGCCCGGCAGTACACCGTCGAATGCCTCCAGACCCGGGGCGGGAGCGAGGAGATGTATCCCCAGGGCAACGTCGTCCGGTACGAGATCCCGGCCCGGGCCGGCATGGTGCCGGTCAAGGTGCATGTGTACGACAACGCGACGCTGCGACCGGACATCATGAAGGACGCCGAGAAGAAGTATGAACTGAAGTTCGGCGAGGACACGCTGTTCGTTGGCGAGAAGGGTCTGTTCCGCACCGGCGGCACGTGCGGTTCGCTCAGTTTTCTGCCCGAGGAACGACGCTACGAGATCCCGCATCCCCCGAAGTCGATTCCGCGCGCGCACGGCGGGCCCATCGAGGACCTCTTCCACGCGCTCAAGAACGGCACGGTGCCGTGCTCCAACTTCCCCGACGCCGCCGCGCCGCTGAGCGCCTTCGCGCTGGCCGGGCACCTGGCGCAGTTCGCCGGGGTGGGCCGGAAGATCGAATGGGACGTCGAGGCGATGAGGTGCACCAATATGCCCGAGATCAACCGGTTCGTGCGCCGCGAGTATCGGCCGGGCTGGGAGGTTTGAGGCTCGCCTTCGCGACGAGCGGCGATGAGCGGAGTCCGGGAGGCACCCTCCGGGGCGGGCGAACGGCCGGACGGCTTCCGCCGGCTTCCCCGGACGTTCTATGACCGCGACACCGCCGTGGTCGCGCGGGAACTCCTGGGACTGTGGATCGTGCGGCGGATCGACCGGACCTGGCGCGTGGGCCGCATCGTGGAGACGGAGGCCTACCTCGGCCCGCACGATCGTGCCTCCCATTCCTCCCGGGGATGCACCCCGCGAAACCGGTCGATGTTCGGGCCCCCGGGCCATGCGTACGTCTATCTCATCTACGGCCTCCACCACTGTTTGAACGTCGTCACCGAACCCGAAGGCCACGGATCCGCGGTGTTGGTGCGGGCCCTCGAGCCCGTCCGCGCCCTTTCCGCCGACACCCGGGGCCCGGGTCTGCTTTGCCGGGCCCTGTCGGTGAATCGTTCCCTGGATGGTGCGGACCTTCTGGGAGACGAGATCTTCCTGGCCGAACCGGGGGATTCCTTGCCGTTCGCCGTCGTCCGGAGCCCACGTATCGGCGTGGGGTATGCCGGGGCCTGGGCCCGCCGCCTGCTCCGCTTTTATATTCGCGACAATCCCTGGCGCTCCCGCGGATCCGGAGTCGGGTCATCGCGGCGGTTGGCGTCGAAGGCCCGCCGGTGACCGGACCAGGCTGCCGACGCCGCCCCCCCCCGCGAACGGGCGGCATCCTTCGGACCCGAAGCCATGCGTCAGGCAGGATCGACCGGGCGTCCGGGTCAGCACCCCGCTCATAAAGGCGTGACCGTGGATGTCGGGGCGCTGGAAGTACCGAGATCGCGTTGGTTCCTCCGATTCTCCAGCGTCCGATGGAGGAAGGGAAGGATGACTCAGGTCAAGGCGGGCGCGGTGTGCCCGGTGCTGGACTGTCGCGGCTCGCACCGACGCTCGAACGATATCGACGGCGCCGGGGCGACGTCGTGCCTCGTTCCCTCGTCATGCCAAGCCATCCCATCCCCGAGGACAGGCCAGCCACCGGCTCCGCCGACGGCTGGCATTCACTGCGCGTTCGGTTGTGCCTGGCGAGTCTCGTCACGCTGACGGGCAGCGGCTTGGCCATCACGTTCGGCGGCTTCCGGCCTTCGATCCAATGGACGGTCCTGATGCACACCGTGTTGGGCGCCGTGACCCTGGTCCCGGTGGTGGGCTACGGTGTCGTGCACGTCGTGGCGTATCGCCGTCATGCCCTGTCGAGCACGACTCTGCTCGGCTGGATCGCCATGGCCGGCCTATGCGTGGCCTCGATCTCGGGAGTCGTCCTGACGGTTCAGGCACTGGTGGGCACGCGGACGTCGGATTCCTGGCGCACCATCCATTTCATCGCGACCCTTGGGCTGGTGGGCGGCATGGTGCCGCACCTGGCGGCTGCCCTCCTGCGCCAACGGAAGAACGGGCCGGTGTTGGGTTGGTCGGGCAATGTGCTTTGGATCGTGGGCGCAGCGGTGGCGGTGACCGCGGCTTGCCTGGGCTTGCCACACGTTTACTCCGGGGTGAGGTATGCGAACGCGTTTCCTGCGGACTACAGCTACCTCTACGGCACGAACCGGCCTTTTGCACCGAGTCTCGCCCGCACCGATACCGGGGGCGCCTTCGATGCTCGCTCCCTGTCCGGGTCGCACGCCTGCGGCACGGCGGGATGCCATGACCAAATCCTCGAGGAATGGCAGCCGAGCGCGCATCGGTATGCGGCCATGGACCGCGTGTTCCTGGGCATCCAGGACGTCATGGCTCGCGAAAACGGCCCCGAATCGACGCGATATTGCGGCGGCTGCCACGATCCGATTTCCCTGTTCAGCGGCACCAAGAACATCTTCGTCGAGAACCTGACCGGCCTGCACGGGTATCAGGAGGGAATCTCCTGCCTGGCCTGCCATGCGATCCGTGAGACCGACATCAAAGGCAACGCGAACTACACGGTGACCCAGCCCCGGGAATACCTCTGGCAGTGGGAAACCAACGGGGTGCGCCGGTTGCTGCGGGATTTCCTGATCCGCTCCCTTCCGGAGGAACACCGCAAGCTCTCGAAACGGTCGTTCAAGAAACCCGAATACTGCGCCGCTTGCCACAAGCAGTTCATCGACGAGGAGATCAACCGGGTCGGATGGGTCCAGCTGCAAAACCAGTACGACAACTGGGCGTCCAGCCGGTGGAATCACAAGGGCGACGCGAGGAAGACCGTCGAGTGCCGGGAATGCCACATGCCCCTCGTCGCGTCGCGGGATCCGGCTCGGGGCGATGCACTCGACTACAATCGGACCGCGAACGACGGCAAGCATCGCAGTCACCGGTTCCTTGGGGCCAACACGATCATTCCGACACTTCAGGCCGACGAACTGCCCGGCTGGGAGACCCACTTGAAACTCACCGAAAGCTGGCTGCAAGGACGCCTCGCGGTTCCCGAAATCGCCGAGAAGTGGGCGACCGGCCCCATCGTCCGCATCGTGGCGGTGGCGCCGGCCACCGTGGCCCCGGGCGCCGACATCCCGCTGCGCGTCGTGATGGCGTCCGCCAAGGTCGGGCATGACTTCCCCACGGGACCGCTCGACATCATCCAGAGCTGGCTTGCCATCCGAGTCACCGACGATGCCGGTCGGGTGGTCTGGACCTCGGGCCAACGGGACGCGCGGAATTTCCTCGAGCCGGGTACCTTTCTGTTCAAGGCGGAACCGGTGGATCAGCACGGCAACCTGATCGATCGCCATAATCTCTGGGAAATGGTAGGCGTGCGGTTTCGTCGGGCCCTCTTTCCGGGGCATTCCGATTCCGTGGCCTTCAACGTCCAGTGCAGCGGGTCCGCTCCAGCGGGCGAGCCAGGAAAGCCCGCCGCTGGCCAGGACGCGTTGGAACTCGCGTCGCCCGTCGTCCCGGCTCCCTCCCAACCGGGCTCGTATCACATCGACGTCGCGCTGGAATACAGGAAGGTCGACCAGTTCCTGCTGAACCATCTTTTCGGAGCGACAAACACCTTCACTGCTCCGGTGACCCGGATCGCCCGAACAAACCTCGTGGTCCGCGTTGGCAAGAAGGACCCCAACGGCCCTGGGAAGGTGATGCCATGAAGGCGTCTCCTCTTTCTCCCCGGCGTCGACGGCTCCGGCGGACGGTGTTCCTGCTGACCGTCGTGTCCGTGATCGGAGGAGGCGCGGGCATGCTCATCCACCTCCGGTCGAGGCCGACCTCGTACCGTCCCGACGAACGTCCCGAGGACATCACCAGCGCGCTGTCGACCTCGTTGCCGACCAACGCCCCCCGACCGCGTCTGACCGAGGTCTCGAACGAGGCCGGGCTCGGCGGGTTTCGCAATTTCACCGGGAACCGAACCTCGCAGCTTCCCGAGGACATGGGCCCTGGGCTGGCGTGGGGCGACTACGACAACGACGGCGACGACGACCTCTTCCTGGTCTCGGCCGGTGGTTCGATGGTCCTCGCGGACGATCAACTGCTTCCTTGCCGGCTTTTCGAGAACCTTGGGAATGGCTCGTTTCGGATCTGCCAAGGCTTCCCCGAATGGAGGATTCGCGGGATGGGAGCAGCCTGGGGCGACTTCGACGGCGACGGACTTCTCGATCTCGCGGTGTCGGGGTTCAACACGCTCCGGCTCTTCCGCAACGAGGGTGGAACCGGACGCTTCGTTCCGGACCACCGGCTGCCGGACCTTCCCGGTTTCTGGGCCGGGATCGCCTGGGGTGACTTTAACCAGGACCGCCGTCCGGATCTATACGTCTGCAACTACGTGAACTACGCACCGGATCCCGCGCTTCGCGACCTGGCCTCGGACCAGCTAGGCACCGCCGTTCCCTACACGCTCAACCCGGCCTCCTTTTCCGCCGGCCGCAATGCGCTGTTTCAGCAGATGGCCGACGGGTCCTTCACGAACCTCGCGCCGGCGCTGGGAGTGGAGAATCCCGAAGGACGCAGCCTTGGCGCGATCTGGCACGACTTCGATCTGGATGGCGATCTCGATCTCTATGTCGCCAACGATGTCTCCGACAACGTGCTGTACGAGAACCTGGGCGGGCGCTTCCGGGATCTCAGCCATGCCGCCCATGTCGCGGATTACCGGAGTGCGATGGGTCTGGCCGCCGCGGACTTCGATCGCGATGGGGACGACGATCTTTTCATCACGCACTGGGTCGCCCAGGAGAATGGGTTCTACGAGAACCTTTGGGCGGATTACAACCGCCGCCCTTCGGCCTCCGTGACGAAGGCGCCGAATCGGCCTCCGACGACGGGATCCCAATCTCCACGCCGCCCGGCGAACACCCGGTTTCCACTTCAGTTCATCGACATCGCGGACCGGGTTGGCCTCGGTCAGATTTCGCTGGAACATGTCGGTTGGGGAGCCGAATTCGCCGATCTCGATCAGGACGGCTGGCTGGACTTGGTGGTGGCCAACGGCAGCACGCTGGAAATCGAAGGCCCCGCACCCAAGTCCCTCAAGCCCGAGGTCCCCCTTCTCTTCTGGAATCATCAAGGCTCCGCCTTTCACGATCTCGCGCCGCTCCATCCCCTTCTCCAGCGCAAGACGGTGGGACGCGGGCTGGCCTGTGCCGATTTCGACGGAGACGGCGACCTCGATTTCGCCATCGCCGATCTGGGCACCGGAGTCCGCCTCGTTCGCAACGACATGGCGACCGGGCGCTCGCTTCGGCTTCGGCTTCGGAATCGAAATGCCGCCGGAGTGGCGAACGGATTTGGATGCGGGACAACCGCGGTCGCGTGGGTCAACGGCGTGCCCCTCCGGCGCTCCGTAAGCAGCGTCAGTTATCTATCCCAAAGCAGTTCCGTCCTGCACTGGGGTCTCCCCCCGGGAAGCCGCATCGAACGACTGGAGGTCCACTGGCTGGGCGGGGAGGTTCAGTCGTTTACCGGTCTGGAGGCCGGCGGCTTCTACGAATTGCGCGAAGGAATGCCCGAAATCCGATCCGTGACCTGGCCGCCCGGTGGCGCACGCAAGCCCGACACAACGTCCCCGGAAGGCTCGACCGCGACGAAACCGGACGCCTCGCACGAGGCGCGGACCCGGACGCTGAAGTTTTGGGAACTGCAACGCGCGGGCATGAAGGCCCTCAAGGTGGATCTGGATCCCGACCGGGCAATCCGATTACTGCGCGACGCGCTCGAACTCGATCCCAATCACCAGGATTCCCGCTACTACCTGGCGCAAGCTCTCGCCGGAGCGGGTGACACCGAATCCGCGCTGCGAGAGTTGGGCGCCCTTCAGGGCCGCGCTCCCGACAGTCATCGCGCCTGGCAGCAATGGGGCGTCCTAAGGGCACGATTCACCACCGATCCAGCCCACCTGACCGCCGCCGAGGAAGCGCTTCAGCGAGCATACCGACTCAATCCCGAGGAGACCGGTGCCCTTCTGGCACTGGGCGCCATCGCGTTGATGCGCGAGCAGAACGACGCCGCCGAGCAGCGCCTGCTCGCGGTGACGCGAACGAATCCACGCTCCGTGGGAGCCCACTTTCTTCTCGGCTATCTGGCCTGGAAACGAGGCGACCTTGTCCAGGCGCGCGAATCGCTGGCCGCCGTCCGCGAAAGCCGCGGCCCGGAGTGGCAGCCGAAAGGCGCCACGAGCGAGGGGGATGTCCGCCGGAAGCAGCACGTCGAAACCTTCCCGTTGTCCTCCTTCTGGGAGGAATGGGACGGTCATTCCGGACCGGATCAAGCCTTTCGCCGCCTGGGACTGCGACTCTCGGATCCTGGCACGGCGCTTCCCGATGAGGTCCGACCTCCTCCGGCAGTCCCGAACTCCCCGGTTCAGGCCCCGACTCCCTCTCCATGAGCGAACGTCGATCCCAACCCTTGGTCTACTCCTGTTCCGGGGCTTCGAGCGCCGCGCAACTCGCAAATCATTTGGCGATCCGACTCGACCGCCTCGGGGCCGCCGAGATGTCCTGCATCGCCGGAGTCGGCGGCGACGTCCATCCCCTCGTTCGCACCGCCAAATCCGGCCGCCCGATCCTGGTGCTGGACGGATGTCCGCTCCGCTGCGCGGCGCACATCCTCCGGCGACAAGGAATCCAGCCGGACTGGCACTTCGATCTCAGCCAGCACGGCGTCGCGAAGCGAAAGCACGAGGATTTCGATCCGGACGATGCCGCCCGAGTCCTCCGCTTGCTTCTCGGGCAACTTCGCAAGCGTTTGTCGGAATCCGGTTCATGGAGCCCGTCCCGGGTTTCCGTCGATACCGCCCCGAATGCCGCCGAAGTCCGTCGAGCTTCTTCTCAGGTCGCGGCGGGGGATTCCGAATCCAGCGAGCAGCCAGCAGACTGACGCCGCGTGAACAACCCGTCCTCCCGCTCCGACGCCGAGGTGGTCGACCCGTCCTTCGGAGCGGAGGTGTCGCGGCGACCCGCGCACTCCGCGAGATCCCACTCCCCCGAACTTTTCGATCCGCCGGGGGGCCTCCTGGTTTGGATGATCGTGTTTCTCGAAGTCCTTACCTTCGGGATCGGCTTGATCGTCTTCCTGCGATTCAAGGCCGCCGAACCCACCGTGTTTCGGGAGGCACGGTCGCACTTGGGTCAGGTGCCGGCATTGGTCAACACGCTGGTCCTGCTCACGGGAGGCTGGCTGATGGCCAGGGCACTGGATCGCTTGCGGGAGACAAGCATTCCCGCGGCCCGATGGCGGATGTCGCTGGCCGCGGCCTTCGGAGTGGCCTTCCTGATCGTCAAGGGATGGGAATACGCCGCGAAGCTGCGCCTGGGATTGGATCTGCACCACGATACCTTCCACACGATGTATTGGCTGCTCACCGGCTTCCATTACCTGCATGTGCTGGTTGCCGTCATTCTGCTGGTCGCCATGTCCCGGGGCCTGCGGCAGGGAGCATGCACCGAGGAACAGGCAACGAACATCGAGGCCAGCGGGATTTTCTGGCACTTGTGCGATCTGATCTGGCTGCTGTTGATGCCGGTCATCTATCTCCTCCCGTGATTCCCCACCGCAACACGACGGCCTGGATCGCCCTGACCTTGCTCAGCCTGGCGAGTTTTTCCTTGGCCGCACGGAACGGCGGTTTCCACGGAGCGCATTGGATTCTCCTGCTGGCTCTCGCCAAGGCTCTCCTGGTCGGCTTCCGATTCATGGAACTCCGAACCGCGCATCCGGCGTGGAAATGCGCCTTCGTCGGCATGCTCCTGGTCCTGACGGCCCTCCTGCTCGGCCTGGCCTCCCGGATCGGTTAGGCCTCGAGTTCGGGGTCCACGTTCGGGTCCGAACAGGGCCAATCGGACCCATTTGATCCAAATCAAGGAGCCTTCCCTGCGAGGCAGGCATGGTTTGCTCCGACGATGAAACCATCGCCTCGAATGCATACGAAAGGCCGCCTGTGCTGAGCAAATCACAAGCGCGGGTGTTCTTCCTCGGCGGCACCGGTCTGTTCAGTGCCATCTTCCTCGCCCTGTCCATCGACTCGATGCGGCAGATCCCGAAGCTGACGAGGGAAGACCAGTTGACCGATCAAGTCGTACGGGGAAAGGCCATCTGGGAAGACAACAACTGCATGGGTTGCCACACTCTCTTCGGCGAGGGTGCCTACTATGCACCGGAACTGACCCAGGTCGTGGCTCGACGTGGGGCGCCGTGGATCAAACTCTTTCTCGAGGATCCCCAGAAGATGTTCCCGGGGCAGCGCAAGATGGTGCGTTACGGATTCTCGGAGCAGCAAAAGGACGACATCATCGCCTTCCTGACCTGGTGCGGCGGGGTCAATCTGCAGGGGTTCCCTGCCAAGCCACCGTTGCGGGACCTGATGCGCCCCACCGCGACCACGGCCTCGGCGGACCTCTCCGGACAGCCGGAGATCTTCCGGACCATCTGCATCGCCTGTCATTCTGTCGGCGGCGTCGGCGGCGTGGTGGGTCCGGCCCTCGATGAAGTGCACAAGCGAAAGACCCGGGAGGAAATGATCGCGTGGATCGCCGATCCCCAGGGACTCAAGCCGGGTACCGCGATGCCCGAGATCGACATGCCCGCCGAACGGCGGATCGAGATCGTTGACTACCTGCTGGGCCTGGCGCGCACGCCGGCCACGGCGGCTCCTGCCCAACCCGCCCGCCCCGCGGCCGACCCCAAGGATTTCGAATGAAATACCCATCGCAACGAGTTGCCTATTGGTTCTTCGCCTCCGCGCTCCTGCTGCTGACGCTGCAGATCGTGTATGGATTCATCATGGGCTTCGCCAGGGTCGGCATGGACGGGCTCCACGACTGGATACCCTTCAATACCGCCCGCGCAACGCATACCAACCTGCTCGTGGTTTGGCTGCTCTGCGGCTTCATGGGTTCCGCGTACTTCATCATTCCCGAGGAAGCGGATCGCGAGCTCTGGAGCGTCAAGCTGGCCTATGCGCAGCTCATCTCCCTTCTCGTCGTGGGCGTGGTCGCCATCGTCTGTTATCACCTCAACATCTGGGAAGGCCGCAAGTTCCTGGAGATTCCGCGGCCCCTGGACTACCTGGTGGTGGTGAACGTGCTCGCGTTCCTTCTCAACATCGGCATGACCATGTGGTTGGGGAAGCGAAACACGACCACGAGCCTCGTCCTCTACATGGGGCTGCTGTTCGCCGCGCTGCTCTATCTTCCCGGCATGGTCACCGTAAGAAACCAGACGGTGGACTCCTTCTACCGCTGGTGGGTGGTGCATCTTTGGGTCGAGGGCGTCTGGGAGCTGATCATGGGCGGCATTCTCTGTTATCTGCTCATCAAACTCACCGGAGTCGACCGCGAGGTGGTGGAAAAGTGGCTCTACATCATCGTGGGTCTCACGTTCCTTTCCGGCATCCTCGGTACCGGGCATCACTACTACTACATAGGAGCGCCTCGGTACTGGTTGATCGTCGGAGGCGTCTTCTCCGCGCTGGAACCCCTGGCGTTCCTTGGAATGGCCATCTACGCGCTCGCCATGGCCAAGAAGGGCGGTCGCAAGCATCCCAATCGCATCGCCCTTACCTGGTCGCTCGGTTGCGCGGTGATGTCGTTCGTCGGGGCGGGCTTCCTCGGCATGGCCCACACCCTGCCGCAGATCAACATGTACACCCACGGAACCCTGGTGACGGCCATGCACGGCCATCTGGCGTTCTGGGGGGCTTACGCGATGATCGTGCTCGCCATGATGGCCTACGCGCTGCCGCTGCTCACCGGACGCAAGTTGTGGGATTCGGGCATGGCCAGCTTCGCCTTCTGGACGAGCAATATCGGCATGGTCGGCATGACCGGCGCCCTCGCCGTCGCCGGCGTCACGCAGGTCGCCCTCGAACGGCGTCTGGGCCTCGACTTCCTGATCGTGCAGAAGGAGATCGAGATGCATTTCGTGGGAATGCTGCTCGCCGCGGCGCTCTTCACCGCCGGCATCGGGGCCTTCATCTGGCTCTTCATCCGACATGGCTTGCCGTCCTCCGAGGCCCGCGCCGTGGATTTCGAGGGAGCGGTGCCGGTCGGCAAGTAGACCCCACATGCCAAACCATGTCCGTCTATTACCTTCCCATCGCCCGCGAGGCGGACGTCTTCCGCCACGCGTGGGAATCCCGCCTGCCCCTGATGATCAAAGGACCCACGGGATGCGGCAAGACGCGCTTCATTCAGCACATGGCGGAGCGGCTCGGACTCCGACTGGTCACGGTTTCCTGCAACGAGGATACCTCCGCCACGGATCTTCTTGGTCGTCACCTCCTGGTGGGGGGCGAGACGCGCTGGGTCGATGGGCCAGTCACGCGCGCCGTTCGGGAGGGTTCCCTCCTTTATCTCGACGAGATTGCCGAAGCCAGGGCTGACGCCTTGGTGGTCATCCATTCCCTCGGCGACCACCGCCGGGAGTTGTTCCTGGATCGAACCGGCGAATCGCTTGCCGCGCCCGCGGAGTTCATGCTGATCGTGAGCTACAACCCGGGATATCAGCGCAGCATGCGGGAGTTGAAGCCCTCGACGCGCCAGCGGTTCGTGGCGCTGAGCTTCCAATATCCTTCGGAGGATCAGGAGACCGAGATCGTCGTTCGGGAATCGGGAGCGGAACGATCCGTCGCGAAGCGAATCGTCCAGATTGCCGGAAAGATCCGGAACCTCACGGAGCTCTCGTTGCTGGAATCGGTCTCGACACGGCTTCTGGTCGCGGCCGCGAAACTGGTGGCACGGGGGGTTCCGCCGCGCCTTGCCTGCTGCACGGCCATTGCCGAACCGCTTACGGACGATGCGGATGCCTTGAAGGCACTGCGCCAGGTTATCGAACTTTCGATCTGAGGCCGACCCGATGCTAGACTGGGAGGAGAATCTTTTCCTTGGACTGAAAGCCCTCCACCGCCGGTGGATCGTACAGCCCAGGGAGCGGTCCCGCTCGCAAGTCGCGGTCCGACTGCGGGATCGCCGGCAGTCGCTCCTTCTGCTGGCACAGATGATCGCGGGGCGACCCTTGGCCATCTTCGAGAGCGAAGATCCCACGCTATGTCGGGGAGAGCGGGTTTTCCTGCCAGGCGAGTTCTCCATCGGACCGTCGCGGGACGCCAACGAGAGCCTCTACGAGCTCAAGGCCTTCCTTGCAGGTCTGGCGATCCGGGACGAGTGGCCTCGGGAGTCCCTACCTCCGAGTCGATTGATTTGCCGGTATCGCGCCGAATTCCCCGGTCTCGACGCAAGGCTGGAAAAACTGTCCCTCCAGCTCGGAAAGCACCTGGAATTGTGGAGCATCCTGGGTCCAGTTCCCGCCGCGACGGACGCTTCGGAGTCCGCGGAGCCTATCCCGGATACGTCCCAGGATCCCCATGCAGAGAAGGGCCGCGTCACCACCGAGATCGAAGGCAAGGGAAGCGCCGAAGTGAACGTCCTGGATCAAGGCGAGGACGGACAGGGGGCGGACATGCCGATGCACACCTTCGAGAAGGTGGAGACGGTGGAGGAGTACTCCGGCTTGAGTCGCAAATCCGACGATGAGGACGAACTCGAGGATCACGCCGAGGGGCTGTCCGAGTTGAGGATGACCCAAGTCGTGAGGTCCCGGGAGCGTCCCCGCTCCATCTATCGCAGCGACGTGATTCTGGACGGACTCGCTTTGGAGGTCGAAGGCGCCAGGACGGCGGGAGGCATTCCGTATCCGGAGTGGAACTACCGACGCAACTCGTACCGGAATGACTGGTGTCACGTGCACGAGGAGACGGCCACGGACGGGGCCCCGGACTGGGCGGCGTCGGTGGACGCCAGGCATCGGCGTCTGATCCGGCAACTACGGTGCCAGTTCGCGAGCCTGACTTCGGAGTGGCTCCGGGAACGGCGGCAACCGTTCGGGGACGAGTTCGACGTCGACGCCGTCGTGGATTCGGAGGTGGAACGGCGAACCGGGCACTCGCCTTCGGAGGCCATCTACGTCGACCGACGGCGCGAGATTCACGACGTCGCGGCGCTCATCCTGCTCGACGAGAGCTATTCCACCGACGCGTGGATCGAGGACCGGCGCGTGCTCGACATCATCCGGGAGTCCGTCTTCTGCGTCGGGGAGGTGCTTGAATCGGATATCGAATCGTTTGCGGTGGCCGCATTCTCCTCGAACACCCGGCGCTCGTGCCAATTCAAGATGGTGAAGGATTTTCACGAACCTTGGTCGAGGGCCAGATATCGGCTGAGCTCGTTGGAACCGCGTGGGTACACCCGCATCGGCCCGGCCTTGCGACATGCGCAGGAGCTCCTGGCGTTGGAGCGCGCGGCCCGGAAGACGATCATTCTCCTGACGGACGGGCGCCCCTGCGATTACGACCGCTATGAGGGCACCTATGGAATCAAGGACGTCAAGAAGGCCATCGAGGTCGGTCGCCGAAACAAAATCCACACCCACGCCTTCGCCGTCGAGAAGCAGGCGGCGGAGTACTTCCCTCGGATGTTCACCAAGCACGACTACGACATCCTCCCACATCCCGAGCGCCTGGCTCGCACCATGTGCCGGCTCTTCGGACGCCTGCTTTCGAGTTGAGAGGCCCCGTCCTCGTGGATCTCGATCCGATGGGTACCCAGTCCGCCCGGCTGTTAGCCGGCAAGCACGTCCTCGACCCAGGTCATGACCGCCATCATCGACGGAAATCCAAGGGTCGTCGTCGCAAGCAATACGACATGCCGGATTTCCTCCGGAGTGCAACCGGCAGCCAAGGCTCGCCGGGCATGGCTGTGGACCGCCCCCTCACGCCACGCGCCCGCGGCAATCGCCAGTTTGACCAGGCAGCGCGTTTTCGAATCCAGCGGACCCGCCTTCTGGGTCGCTTCGGCCAGGGATTCGTAGGCTCGAGCGATCTCCGGATGGCGCCGCGCGAACTCCTGAAATCGCTTGGGAGGACGATCCATTGCGGAATCCGCGGGCAACTTCTTGCTGCGAGGCATTGGTTTCATGAAATCGAAACTGACCAAGAGCAGCGCCCGGCGCAAGCGGGACGTGGCGCCGACTCTACCCGAGGGTCATGGGGGGTGAGGTTGGCGGTCAACGCGCGACGCAGCAGCCGGTCACCGTCCCCACCCACCATGAGCCCGGGGCGATTCCCGGCCCGACACGCTCGTTCGTCGCCCATGAGTCGCGTCCAGCGCTCGAAGACCTCTCGCCCGACGCGCTGAAGTTCGGGAAGGTGGTCCGCTGCAGCGTTGCGAGTATCTGCCCGCCGCTGTCCTGCCGACAGATGTTCCGCTTGGAAGGCCGAAGTCATCCGATCAACCACCCGTTGGTTCACCTCCAGGTGAAACAGAATCCCGTATGCGGACCGTCCCCAGCGGACCCACCGTGCTTATCCACACATGCCGACGCCGGTGCCGGCGGGCCTTCGAACGGAAGGCCGCTTGACCGGGATCAAGGCGAACCGCGACGCCTTCGGTTCAGCTCGGCGTACCGATGAAGACAGCGCCACGTCGTGGGATTGGCTTTGGCATTCGTTGCGGCGCAACGCTCGCTCTGTTGGCAGGCGCCGTCGCTCAGGCAAAGGCCCGCGCCGCCGATTCACCGGTTCCCGGTCAGGCGGTCTACGTCCGACACTGCGCCGCCTGCCACGGCGCCGCCGGCGATGGCAATGGACCGGCCTCGGTCTGGCTGTTTCCTCGACCCCGTGATTTCAGTGCCGGCGAATTCAAAATCAAGTCGACGCCCGGCCAGTCGCTGCCCACCGACGACGACCTCTTGGCTTCGGTGACACGCGGGCTGGCCGGCAGTTCCATGCCGAGCTTCTCGTATCTGACCGAAGCCGAGTGCCGGGACGTGGTTCGGTACGTCAAGCGTCTCTCGGCATACCGGGATCAATCGGGAAAAATCGTCAACCGGTTCGAGGAGGCCGCCTCGAAAGGGACGTTGGCCAAGCCGGTCGAAGTGCCCGCCGAACCGGCCGCCGGAGTGCAGGAATTGACGCTGGGCCGCGACATTTATCGCAAAATGCAGTGCGGGTTGTGCCATGGGGAAACCGGGGCCGGAGACGGAACCCAGGTGCCGACGCTGAAGGATGCCTCCGGAATGGCGATTCGACCGCGCGACTTCAACACCGGCCTCTTTCGCGGCGGTCATACCGGGAAAGATCTCTACCTCCGAATCAACAACGGCCTGCCCGGTACCCCGATGATTCCCTACGGGGACGAACTGCTGAAGCCGGAGGAGCGATGGGCGCTGGTGCATTACGTCCAGTCCCTGCGCCGAACCGACGTCGCCGTCAACGACCTGCTCGCACCCGCTGATAGCTCGATCCGGGTGTCCCGTGTCCAGTTCCTGCCGACCGAACCTCTGGACCCTCTTTGGGAATCCATGGATCCGGTCCGGGTCCCCCTAAACCCGCTTTGGCCCGAACCCAACCAGATCTATGCCGTTGCCATCACCGCCGTGACGGATGGTGCTCGCCTTGCGGTCCTCCTCCAATGGCGCGACGAACTGCCCCAGGACCGCGCCATCCGGGTGCAGGATTTCCAGGACGCGGCTGCCCTCCAGTTCTCGCTCTCGGGCAAGTACGGGTTTCTCGGCATGGGCGATTCGGACAACCCCGTCAACCTCTGGCAATGGAAGGCCGGCTGGCAGACCGGCGCCTCCGGTGGCACGCCGGACATGAAAGAAGCCTATCCCTCCATGCACGTGGACGCTTGGAACTTCACCAACTACAGCACGGCCACAGGGGTCGGGAACCTGATCTCGCAGTCGCACCGTTCGCCCGTCGAGGACGCGAATGCGCGCGGCTTTGGTTCGTTCGCCTCCCAACCTGCCACGCAACAAAACGTCGCCGGCAAGGGAATCTGGCACGACGGCTTTTGGAGCGTCGTCTTCGTCCGCGATCTGGTTTCCACCGACCCGGACGACGTGAGGTTCTCCGCCGGCAAATCCGTGCCCGTGGCGCTCGCCATCTGGAACGGCGAGCAGGGCGATCGCAACGGCCGAAAAATGGTCAGCAACTGGTACCAGATGATCGTCGACGCCCCCCAGGCTGCGGCATCCCAACGCTAGGGCTGGAACCCGATCCCTCGAGCAACACGCCATGAACGATAATCTCAACCGCCGCTCCTTCCTCCAACGCAGCGGCCTCGTCGGACTGGGTGTCACTGCCGCCCAGTTGCTGCCGCTGCGCTTCCTGCAGGCTCAAACCACGGGCGATCAGATCGTCAACCCCCTCGCGCACTACCCGAACCGCGATTGGGAGCAGGCCTACCGCAATCAATACGCCTACGATCACGAGTTCTCCTGGGTATGCGCTCCCAACGACACGCACAACTGCCGTATCACGGCGCACGTGCGCAATGGCGTCATCGTCCGGCTGGGCGAGCAGTACGATGTACACACGTACACCGATCTCTACGGAAAGCACGCCTCCGCGTCCTGGGGGAATCGTCACTGCGCGAAGGGCTATACCTTCCACCGCATCCTGTACGGACCCTACCGACTCAAACACCCCATCGTCCGACGCGGTTGGAAACGCTGGGCCGACGACGGCTTCCCTACTCTTACCCCGGAGGTCAAAGCGAAGTACAAGTTCGATACTCGGGGCACGGACAAGTTCGACCGGATCTCGTGGGACGACGCCTTCGGCTACATCGCCCGGGCGACCAAGGCCATCGCCACACGATACAGCGGCGAGACAGGCGCAAAACTCTTGGCATCCCAGGGCTACCCCCGCGAGATGATCGAGGACATGGGCGGCGCGGGCACCCGCACCATCAAGATGCGCGGCGGCATGGGTCTTCTTGGGGTGCTGGGGAAGTACGGCATGTATCGCCTCTGCAACTCCCTCGCCCTATTGGACGTGAACGTGCGCGGGGTCAAACCGGAGGACGCCAAGGCGGGGCGAATTTGGTCGAATTACACCTGGCACGGCGATCAGGCACCGGGTCATCCATGGGTGCATGGTCTCCAGAATTCCGAGACCGACTTCAACGACCTCCGGAACTCCAAACTGATCGTGATGAACGGAAAGAACCTCGTGGAGAACAAGATGGCCGACGCCCACTGGTTCGTGGAAGCCATGGAACGAGGCTGCAAGATCGTGGTGATCGCCCCCGAATATGGCGCGCCGTCGACGAAGGCCGATTACTGGATTCCCGTAAGGCCATCCACCGACGCGGCACTTTGGCTCGGAGTGACGCGCCTGATGATGGACAACCGCTGGTACGACGAGACCTTTGTCGTCCGGTTCACCGATTTTCCGCTGGTCGTCCGCACCGACAACGGACGGCGTCTGAGGGCCGCCGAGGTCATCCCGAGTTACTCCAGCACGCTTGCCGAGGACAGCCCCAGCAAAAAGGTCCAGGGATTGACCGACGAACAGCACCGAAGGATCGGCGACTTCGTGGTCTGGGATGCCGTATCGAACTCCCCAAGGCCATTGACCCGCGACATGGTCGGAGAAACCATGGCCCGGAGCGGCCTGGTCCCGACCCTCGACTGGAAGGGAACGATCAAACTCGTCGACGGCACCATGGTGGAGGCAGCGACCGCGTGGAACCTGTATCGCATTCACCTGCGGGACTACGATCTGGACAGCGTCGCCGAGATGACGAGCGCGCCCCGGGAACTGATCGAGCGGTTGGCCAGGGACATCGCGACGACCACTCCGGCCTCCATCCACCAGGGCGAGGGAATCAACCACTGGTTCCACGCCACCGAAGCCAACCGCGCCGCGTACCTTCCGCTGATGCTCACGGGCAACATCGGCAAACCCGGTGCGGGATGCCACGGCTGGGCCGGCAACTACAAGGCCGCGCTGTTCCAGGGCAGCAAGCTCACCGGACCCGGCTTCAAGGGCTGGGTTGCCGAGGACCCGTTCGAGCAGAATCTCGATCCCGCGGCGCATGGACGGGACATTCACGCCCACGCCTACACCAAGGACGAGGAACCTGCCTATTGGAACCACGGCGACCGTCCGTTGATCGTCGACACGCCGAAGGAGGGCCGCAAGGTCTTCACGGGCAAGTCCCACATGCCCACGCCGACGAAGGCGATCTTCACGACCAACGTCAACTTGATCAATAACGCCAAGTGGGCGTACGGCATGATCAAGAATGTCAACCCGAACGTGGAGTTGATCGTGACGATGGACACGCAGATGACGGCCAGCGTGGAGTACTCCGACTTCGGGCTGCCTGCCAACTCCTGGGTGGAGTTCGAGGATCTGGAAGTCACGGCCAGCTGCTCGAATCCCTTCCTGCAAATCTGGAAGGGCGGCATCAAGCCTCTCTATGATTCCAAGGACGATCTCGCCATTCTCGCCGGGATCGCCGAGGCGCTCGGCAAGGTGACCGGCGACCCGCGGTTTCACACCCATTTCAAGTTCGAGCACGAGGGCAAGCGTGGCATCTACCTCCAGCGCCTGCTCGACTCCTCCACCACCACCGCCGGCTACCGGGTCGAGGACATCATGGCCGGCAAGTACGGCCCGCCGGGCGGCGCCCTCATGCTCTTCCGAAGTTATCCGCGCATTCCGTTCTACGAGCAGACCCACGACAATTACCCGTTCTATACGGACACCGGGCGACTGCATTCGTACAGCGACGATCCGACGGCGCTGGCGTGCGGCGAGAATTTCATCGTGCACCGCGAAGGGCCGGAAGCCACTCCGTACCTGCCAAACGTGATCATCAGCTCGAATCCGCATGTGCGTCCCAACGATTACGGAATTCCGCTCGACGCCGAGCACTGGGACGACCGGACCGTCCGCAACGTCAAGCTATCGTGGGCGGACACCAAGAAATCGAAGAATTTTCTCTGGGAAAAGGGATTCCAGTTCTACTGCCTGACGCCGAAGTCCCGACACAGCGTCCACTCATCCTGGGCCAACGTGGACTGGCATCTGATCTGGAACTCGAACTTCGGCGATCCGTATCGCCTCGACAAGCGCCTGCCGAACGTCGGCGAACATCAGATCCACATGAACCCCCAGGCCGCGCGCGATCTTGGCATCGCCGACGGCGACTATGTCTACGTCGACGCCAATCCGGCGGACCGTCCCTACCTTGGCGCGACGCCCAGTGATCCGTTTTACAGGGTCAGCCGACTGATGCTGCGTCTCACGTACAATTCGGCGTATCCGTACCACGTCGTCATGATGAAACACGGATCCTTCATCGCCACGGAAAAGACGGTGAAGGCACAGCAGACACGGCCCGACGGTCTGTCGCTGACCGAGGAGGGCTATATCTCGAATTTCCGCTTCGGTTCGCAGCAGTCGATCACGCGCAATTGGCACATGCCGATGCACCAGACCGATACCCTGTTCCACAAATCCAAGGCGTTCATGAGTTTTCTGTTCGGCGGCGAGGCCGACAATCATGCCGTGAATACCGTTCCGAAGGAGTGCCTGATTCGTATCACCAAGGCCGAGGATGGGGGTCTCGGAGGCCGGGGTCCTTGGAAGCCGGCCTTGAACGGAATGGCTCCGGATGCTGAAGGCAAGCCGATGGAGAAGTATTTGGCAGGAGGCTTCACGGGCAAGGGCGAGGGTGGAGGTGGGGCGTCGTTCGAATAACTTTGGACTCTTCACCCTTATGCCGAAAGACGAGTTCGATTTCGAGGATCCGCTGGAGTTGAACGGCATGGCGGTCCTATCCGCGGAGGACACGACGGACGCCATGGCGGAGTGCTTTGCCGAGGAGTTCATGAGGCTCGGCTACGATCCGCGTCGCATTCTGGCTCTGTTTGCCAATCCACACTATCTCGGTCCCAACCTGGCATTCCAGCAACGCGGGGAGGCCTACATCCGGGACCTGATCGCCGAGGTCTTTGCCCGATGGGGAAAACCCGTCCGCTGGCCCGATTCTGGCCTCTGTTCCAAGCCACCCGGCACCGAGCCTTCGGGTTCACCTGCCACGCCTGCGATGGAGAACGGTGTTTCCGTCAACGGCAATGACCGCCAACTCACGGATCCGACCGGCGCGCCGATTCCCCATTTCGTGATCTGATCGCCACCGACGGGAGCCTTTCGCCCCTAATTCCCCATTGACCATGAGCAACGTCCTCAACTGGCAACTCGGTCGGGATATGGAGTACCCGTACGACGCGGCGTATCCCGACCAGCAGTTCGCCTTCATTTTCAACATCAACCGCTGCATCGGATGTCAGACGTGCACAATGGCGTGCAAGTCTACGTGGACCTTCTCCAAAGGGCAGGAGTACATGTGGTGGAACAACGTCGAGACGAAGCCCTACGGCGGATATCCGCACCACTGGGACGTCAGGACGCTCGACCTCCTGGAACAGGCCAATCCTGACGGCCAGAACTGGGGCGGCAAACCCGAGGATTTGAAGGCTCCGTACGGCAAGTTCAACGGGAAGACCGTGTTCGAGGCGGCCAAAACGTTCGTCGGACCAGAGGGTGCCAACCGGGCGTTGGGCTACTTGCCCACCGACGAGGAGTGGTCGGCGCCCAACCGGTACGAGGACCATCCGGTGGGCAACGAGAAGGGGGTCAAGGGCGCATACTTCAAGGGAGGCGAGTTGCTTCCCGAGCACAAGACCTGGTTCTTCTACCTCGCCCGCATCTGCAATCACTGTTCCTATCCGGCCTGCCTCGCCGCCTGCCCTCGGAACGCCATCTACAAGCGTCCCGAGGACGGCATCGTGCTGGTCGATCAGGAGCGCTGCCGAGGGTACCGGAAGTGCATGGAGGCCTGTCCCTACAAGAAGACCTATTACCGCGGCACCACCCGGACGACCGAGAAGTGCATCGGGTGTTTCCCTCGGGTCGAAGGAAGGGATCAGGCCGGCCAGGGTTTGCCCATGCAGACCCGTTGCATGGCGTCGTGCATCGGCCATATCCGCCTGCAGGGACTGGTCGGGTTGAATGCCGACGGCACGTGGAAGGAGGATCGCCAGAACCCGCTCTATTACCTGATCCACGTCGCGAAGGTTGCCCTTCCCATCTACCCGCAATTCGGCACGGAGCCCAACGGCTACTACATCCCGCCCCGATGGGTCGCCCGCCCCTACCTCCGTCAGATGTTCGGTCCCGGAGTCGACGAGGCCATCGAACGGTACACCGCGCCCGACCGTGAGTTGCTCGCCGTCCTGCAGCTCTTCGGCAAGGACCAGCGCATCTGCCACCGCTACGAGATCAAGGAAGGTCCGAAAGTTTTCGAGACCGAGGTGCGCGGGAAGAAATTCGTCCTCTATAACGATACCATTATTGGCTACGCGAAGGACGGCACCAGGATCATCGAAACCACGGTGGAAGAGCCCCTCCATCTCCGTCCCGACAAACATGCCAACTCCATCTGAGGCGGTTCCACGCGCCGAGTGGGCAGCACGCCTTCGAACTCCAAGGCGCTCCGTGTTCGGCAACTACCCCGCGCTGGATTCAGCCTGCGCCTCGCGGGACAACGCGGACTCCGCGCCAACGGAAGTTTCCGACACGGATCGCCGGCAGTCGGGAGCGAAGGCCGCCCCCGAGTCGGACACAATGCAGTCGGGCATTCATCGCGCGGTTGCCCGCTCCTTTGTCTACAGATATCTGGCGCAGGCTTACGAGCATCCCACGGCTGAGGGTTGGAGGTGGCTGACGGAGTCCGGGAGCGTCGCCGCCTTGGTCTCCTCGGCGGGGCTCCTGGGCGAGGTTGTACAGACGGCAGCGGAGAACCTTTGGCAGCACCTCCGATCCGCTACCTTTGACTCGTTCCTTGGCGCCTACCTTACCGCCTTCGGACACGCTGCTCGCGGCTCGTGTCCTCTCAATGAGATCGAGTACGGCGACATCAAGGCTGATCCGCTCTTTCAACCCCACCGCCTTGCGGATCTGGCCGCCTTTTATCGGGCCTTCGGGTTGGAGATTACATCGGACGCCGGCGAGCGGCATGATCATCTGTCGCTCGAGCTGGAGTTCCTTTGCGTGCTGGCGGCCAAGGACGCCTATGCCCACGAGTATCAGTTGGATTCGCAGGAGCAGGACCTGGGACGCGAGGCGCAGCGGAAGTTTCTTCGCGAACACCTGGGGCGCTGGACTCCGGCCTTCGCTCGCCGACTCGCGGCCTCGACGGACGATCCCGCCCTTCGGGGTCTGGCCGAGTTTACCAGAGCGTTTGTGGAATCCGAATGTCGGCACTTCGGAGTGATTCCGGGCAGCGAGGAGCTGGCACTCCGTCCGGTGGACGGCGTGGCGGATCGCATGTGCGACGCCTGCGGCCTTCCCAACCTGCCTCCTGGCGCCCTGAGCGCCTCCGACACATGAACCCGCCTCGTTGCCCGCGGCGGGGCTCCCGGAAGGCGACCAATCCTCTCCGGGCGGGGAACCGCATGCGGTTGAACTGTCGAACGTTCTACTGACCATGGAATTGCGCTATGACGAGGACTTTGTCGAAGCGGCCGCTTTCCTGTGCACGAGCGGCCGGCGCAGCGGCGTGACGTCGCTCCAGATCGCCCGCTTTCACCGGGAACGGGAACGGCTGTATGCCATCCTCGATCCGGACGAACGCAATACCGCCTTTTTCCGCTTGCACTTGTCGTGGTTTCGCGAATGGGGCCTGGAGGAGGTGTTGACGGGTCTGCTGAGGGAGTTCGCGTTGCTTTCGAGCAGGCTCGACGTGCTCGCGGTGCGCAAAACGCGAGGGAAGAACGATCAAGGCGTGGAACTCTACGTAAACGAGGTTCGTCGCCGAAGTGCGATCGTTTCGCTTTCGCCGGAGGCCTTCGAGCGCGACGGAACCCTGAAGAACTACCTTCGCCATGAGTTCACCCATTTGGACGACATGCTCGACCCTGTGTTCGGGTATCTGCCAGAACTCGATCTGCCGGAACTGAACCCGGCCCAACAACGTCTGGCGCGCGAACGATACCGCTTGCTCTGGGACATCACCATCGACGGACGGCTCTCTGGCGCCGGTCATAGGCCCATGGCGAGCAGGGAACAGCATGAGGCCGCGTTCTCCCGTGGTTACTCGTTCTGGCCCGAGGCTCGGCGAGCGGAGACCTTCGACACCCTCTGGAAAGAGACCGCGCCCCGCCACGGGGACTTCCTCGCGCTGATCGCCGATCCTCGGGGTCTCCGAACGGCCCAGCATCCAGTCCCCGGCGCCTCGTGTCCCCTCTGCGCTTTCCCGACGTTCGCCTGGGTCGCAGAAGGCGCGTTGCCGCCGGAATTGGTGCCGACCATCGCCGCCCAGTACCCGGGATGGACTCCCGAACAGGGACTGTGCGGGCGGTGTTTGGAAACGTATGAAGCG
This sequence comes from uncultured Verrucomicrobiota bacterium, assembly GCA_964608505.1. Lineage (GTDB taxonomy): Bacteria > Verrucomicrobiota > Verrucomicrobiia > Limisphaerales > CAIMTB01 > CAIMTB01. The sequence goes on along the minus strand of CAZSOV010000018.1, from coordinate 21,322 downwards.
CTGGGCGGGGCCGCCTCCGAGATCGGAGCGATCACCGACATCTCCTGATCGAGCGTCGCGAGAATCCGCCTTCCGACCGATGAACTTCAGCGCCGTGATCCTGGCAGGAGGCCCATCGCGCCGCATGGGTTGCGACAAGGCTCGGATCGCGCTCCATGGAAAGACGCTTCTCGCGACTCAGGTGGATCGCGTCCGGATGCTCGCCCCGACCGAACTCTTCATCTCGGGTCGCCCAGAAATGGACTATTCGGAGCACTCCTGTCCGGTTCTGCTGGATGGCATCCCCGACGGCGGGCCAATGGCGGGGATTCTCGCCGGCCTCGTGGCGGCATCAACGTCGCATTTGCTGGTTCTCGCCGTGGACATGCCGTTCATGAGACCGGAACTTCTCGCGAACCTCGTGGAATTGAGCGCGGATTCGACCGGCGTCGTTCCGCGCATAGGGAGTTCCGTGGAGCCTCTCGCCGCGGTTTATCCAATCGACGCGGCGGTCGTCGCCGAACGGATGTTCCGTCTTCGCCTCCGCTCCGTCCGTTGCTTCGCGGAGAACTGCCTACGGCGGGGACACGTCAAGTTCCACCAGATCGACGAGCCGGACTGGCCGTGTTTCATCAACTGCAATTCGCCCGTCGACCTGCCGGTTGGCGCGGTCTGCCCAGTCGCCTGCTCCGTCTTCGCGCCCACTTCGGGGACTTCCGCTTGTTCGCGCCCTCCACTGGCAAGCCGCTGCTGACACCTGTCCCCCACCTCCAGACCCGACGCTCTCAGTCGGGTGGGATCGACCGGGCGGAGGGGTCGGGACATCCGTGCCGTTGAAGTGCCGGAGCCTGGTGTGTCACGCTGTGACACATGAAAACCGTCACCCTCCGGGAGCTGCACGCCAGGACGGGCGAGTGGGTGCGCGAGGCCTCGCGCTGCGGCCAGATCGTGGTGACGGACAACGGCCGCCCGATTGCCCGGATCGTCCCGGAGACCGAGGGCGCAGGAACCCCCAATTTTGCCGACCGCAAACCCTCCAAGCCGTTTCACGCCCTGGACGAGAGCGTGAGAACCGGAGGTGGCCCCGACGTGACCCGGACGATATCCGAGGGCCGTGAGGATCGCGTCTGATGCTCTGTTTCGACACCAGCTGCCTGGTGCGGCTGTACACCCATGACCCGGGCTGGGAGAAAGTCCGGACCCTCGCCCGTACCGACCAGCTTGCCTGCTGCCTCCATGGCCGGGCCGAAACCGTGGCGGCGTTCCATCGGAAGCTGAGAGCCTGTCTGAAAATTGCGATGCGCCCTGCGGCGAGGGATTTTGGCGCTGGCCGAGGCGGTGAGATCCGCGCATCCCCGCAGCGGGCTGTAAGGATCGAACCAACGAAGGCCAGCGGCAAAAGACCCGCCGCCCGAAGCGTTTTCGCGAAAAGGGCCGTCTGACGTCGTTGCTCGTCGGTCAGAGACCGCTGTCGGGTATCCTCCCTCCTCGCGCCTAGCCATCCGGCCCTTTTCGCGAAAACAGGGCCCATCGGAGTTTTCAGACAGGCTCTGTGGGAGGGCGCGATCCGGGTGACGGATCTGGGAACGTTGCTCGCGGAGTTCGATCGGGACTCGGAGGCCGGGGCCTTCCGCGGACTCCCGTTGTCACCGTCGGTGGTTCAGCGGCTCTCGTCGGCCTATGCCCGCCTGCCCGCGACCGTGGCTGTCGCGCGGCGGACGCCATCCATCTATCTCGCGTGCGCTGCCGAGGCGGGATGCAGGAGGGTATTCTCGAACGATGCCCGTCTGCTGATGGCGGCGCCGCATTTCGGAGTCGTCGGGGAAGACGTAATCTAGCAGCGCGTCCCGATCTTCCGGGGGCGACGCCGGGTCGACCGGCTCGCGGCGGTTTTCAAGACCGAGATCCGCACTTCGGATAAACGGGGCGAACCTTCGCAGAAGCCGCGTCAATCCCGCGCGATCCGCGCCCCGGCCCAAAACCGCCGTCGCGAACATTCGCAAGCTCCCGAAGGTTTGGTGTCTGACATTGCCTGACGGAAGTCCGACCTTCGACGTCGGTGGAGCTGGGACCGCATCCAGCGGAACCGATGCTTGAATCATTTCTGGGTAAGTCCAGCCTTACCTCCTGATGCAGGCGACTATTTCCAGCAAGGGCCAGTTGGTCATCCCGGAGGCCCTGCGCAAACAGGCTCGCCTCAAGCAGGGAGACAAGGTCGATATCGGCTATTGCGACGGCCTCATCGTCCTGCGCAAACGACAACCCCTGACGGCAGCCCGTGTCCGCGCGCTGCTCGCTGGGGGGCGTCAGCTGCCTGAAATGACGTCAGCAGACGCCGGACAGGTCTCGGAGGCGATTCGCGCCGTCCGTCGTGACTGACGCGCCGCCAAGCCGTGAAACACAAGGAGCACGTGCAAGCGGCGGGCGATGTCCGCGGCATCCCCGTGCTATCGCCCCCCCGGTTCTTGGAAGTGCTGAACGCCGGACGCTCGTGAGCGAATCCTGAAGCGGACCGAGTAGGAGCTCGTGGGGTTCCCGGTAAACCAGAACTGGAAGGGAACCGCTGCCGGGTGGTCCCGGCATACGCCACGAGCCTGGTGAACGCTTTCGTCCCGGCAATCATCTCACCCAGTGACTCCAGCCCGCGCGTTTCCTGAACGCTCACCACCCGCCCGGACTTGATCTGGATGCCGTAGAGACGGTCGTCGGTTTCGACAACCAAGTCGACCGTCTGGGGCAGACACGAGGCAAATGCCCCACAAGCAACACGGAAGACCCGATCGCACGCGGGTCCCGGGGCATCCCTCGGAATCGGTGGCGCAGGGCCGGGCGATGAATGCCTTCCGACCGGTCTGGGCCGGGGAGCGGCCCGAGGGGGAAGCGCCCTGCGGGGACTGGGACCAGTTACCGGGCCCGTTCGAAGCGGAGGCGCAGAAAACCCTGGCGGCCGGCAAAGAGGCCCGCCGGGGCCCGCACGGTGAGCGTCGAGGCGTCGGCGCTGTGGGTCGTGCGTACCACCGTCACACCCTGGGCGCTCCAGGTTGCCGGGGCGAGCGCGGGCGAGAACTCTGCCACGGCGGAGGCATCGGTCCGAGCGGGCCGGCTCTGCCGGATTCGAACGACGAAACACGGCCCGTCGGTGAGGCTTTCCAGGGCCGGCACAATGGCACCGGCGGCGTCGGCGCGCCGGGGGTCGCGGTCCATGACGTACTCGCCGAGGTTGGGCAGGCCGTCGGTATCGGGATCGGCGCCCTCCCCGGCGATGGCGGGCAGGCTGAGTTCCGAGGCGAGGAACCGGGATTTCAGCCACTCCTGGAAGCCGGAGGCTCCGGTGCCGGCGGAGCCAGTGACGGCTGTCGAAGGCGGGCCGGTCGACGTGGCGGAACGAAATCGGTACTGGGCGTCGGCACCGCTCCGGTCGACCACCACGTCGCTCCGATCCAGGCGGGAGTTCACGGTGTAGAGGTAGGTGACTCCGGGAACCAGGTCGGTGTCCGCCCACGTGGTGAGGTTGCGGTCGGCGACGGAGGCGAGGAGCGCAGGGGACACGGACTGGTCGGCGGGTTGTCGCCAGACCTCGTAGCCAGTGCCATTCGGAACGCGGTTCCAGGAGAGTTGGACGTGGTACGGGGAGGCGTTGGTGGATGCGCTCAGGCCGGTGGGGGCAGGCAGGGACGGGGCCGGTGCGGGAAGACGCTCGAAGGCGCCCAGGTCGGGGAGGGCCGAGCCGTTGCGATCACCGTCGAGCGGGCGAGGGAGCCCCTCGAGATCGACGTCCAGGGGGGCCTCGGAGGTGCCGGCATCGACGCACGGAGAATCCGAGGCGAGATGGTAGTCGAAGTTGTTGGCGTCGACGAAACCGGGGTTGACGCTGACGTCGGAGGGGTGGAGCAGGGGACCGGCCTGGAGGTACTGGGTTTGGTAGTTGTCCTGGGTCAGGCCATCGAGGCTGTTGCCCCAGACGCAATTGCGGACGAGGACGGGGCTGACGCTGGCGACGGTGGCGCCGAGGTTGAAGATCCCGGTCTGGTTGCCGGCGACGATGTTGTGGGAGAGGACGACGGTGGGACGGTCGAACAGAAACGTGAAGAGGCCGGCCCCCTGGAAGACCATGCCCCAGGGAAGCTGATAGTTCAGGAGGTTGCCGACGATGGTGTTGTGGGCGACGAGGAGGGGGCCATCGATTTCGGCGCCGTGACCGATCCAGAGCCCTCCTCCCTGGGTGGAACGGGACGCGTTGTAGAGGATCAGGTTGTTGGCAATCTGGCCGGCGACGAACTTCACCTGGATCCCGGCGCCGTTGGCCCCCGATAAGTTGCGGTAGATGAGGTTTCCTCGGACGAGCGTGGCATCGGCGTTCACCCACAGGGCGTAGCGGGCGTTCTCCAACTGGATCCCGCCGCCGAGATTGTCGTGGACCATGTTTCGGATCACCCACGGCTTGCAGAAGCTGAAGTAGAGCCCGCCCCCTTCCGATCCGGCGTTGTGGTGGATGTCGTTGTCCAGAAGGAGCGGGGTCGAGTGGGAGGCGTGGAGGCCGGCACCGATGCCCTGACCATCGGCTCCCGCCCGGTTGCTGACGACCAGGTTGTTTTCGAAGAGGACCGGAGCGCAGTAGAGGCCGACGCCGCCGCCCAAGGGTGCGGTGTTGGCGATGAAGACGTTGTTCCGAATCGCCGGCCCCGCGCCGAGGACGGCCAGCCCGCCGCCCTGGGCGAACACCTCGCTTTGCCGGCCACGGGTGACGGTGAAACCGTCGAGGGTGTTGAGGCGGAATCCCCCGAGCATGCGGAGGACAAGCCGGGTGTCGCCGCCATCCAGGACCGTCGGGTGGCGGCCCGGGTCACGCTGGGACAGGGTCGCTTCGGTGCCGGCGAACCCGCCGTAGAGGTAGGTGTAGGGGCGAACGACGAGGTTGCCTTCCGGATACCGTCCCTCGGCGACCCAGATCTCCGCTCCGCCCCGCGCCTCGGCCGCGGCAATGGCCGAAGCCACGGTGCGTTTGGCGAGGGGCCAAGTGGAGCCATCCGCGTCGTCCCGACCTCCGGAACGCACCCGGATGACCGGAGTGGGCACATTCCAGCGGGTTCCATCGCCTTCGGCGGCACCGATGTCGAGTCCGGCGCCCAGACGCCGCGGCTGGCCGTACGCGTCCTTATCGCCGTCCTCGACGAGGGCTGGATCGGCGGCGTCGATCAGCGGGGAATCCGGCTGCAGATGGTAGAGCCCGAAATCCTCGCGGGCGAGGCGCGGGGGGACCGGGAGATTGCCCTGTGCGAAGCCGGGGTCGGGATGGCCGTCGAAGTTGATGGCGTTGCCGAACACGCAGTTGTGATCGAAGGCGAGGGGCTCGCCAGGGGCGAACACGCTGCGCGAGATGCCGATCCCGTTGCCGGTAATCAGATTGTTGGCGATCCGGGGCGAGGCGCCCATCCAGCGCAGGCCGCTGGGGGAATTGCCGGCGAGCGTGTTGTTGACGATGACCACGACGGAGCCGGGTTCGTGGATCAGGATGCCGCCGCCGTGCATGCCCGAGTTGGCGGCGATGAGGTTGTTGCGGATGATGGCGCCCCCGCCCTCGACGCAGGCGATACCGCCGGCGCCGAAGCTGGCGCGTTCGTGCGCGTACCACACTTCGTTGGTCACCACCTTGTCGACCCCGTCGACCTTGGTCTTGTTGGTGACCTCGCCGAGCGAATAGCCCTCGGCGGTGGGGAGGATGCAGGACAGGTTGCGGACGATCTGGTTGCCGAGGATCAGCGGCGCGCTGCTGCCTTTCGAGCAGATGCCGCCCCCGTTCTGATCCGCCACGTTGTGGAAGATCAGGTTGCCGATGATCTGCGGTGAGGCACCGCGGGCGACCTGGTTCGAAACGCGCGTCGGCATGGAACAGATGCCGGCCCCGTCACCATTCGCTCCGCGGGCGATGTTGTCATGGATGATGTTGTTGAGAATCAACGGTCGGGCGAGATCGGTGCAGCAGATGCCGGCGCCCTCCCCCTGGGACACGTTGGTCCGGATGACGTTGTTGGCGATGACGGGGGCGCCCATCATGATGTGGATACCCGCGCGCATGACGCTGTGACCGTTCTGGACAACGAAGCCGTCCAGCCGGGTCGCCGCGTCCGCCCCGGGATCCCAGCTTTCCACCACACAGCCGGCCGACTGCCCGTCGAGAATCGAAGGAAAGCGGGCGGGATCGCGAACCCCATCGGGGCCGGACCAGCCCCCGTAGAGGGCCACTCCGGGTTTCAGCAGAATGCGCTCGCGGTACAGGCCGCCCGCAACCCGAATCTCGTCGCCCGATCGCGCCCCAGCCAACGCCCCGGTCACCGTCCGCTTGGCCGCCTCCCAGGTGAGCCCCGTCCGCCCGTCGTCTCCGGCCGGGGCCACGTGCCAGGTCACGGATCCCGCCGGAAAGACCGAAATCAAGACCCCCACCCCGCAGACCCCTCTCCACCAAGCCCACCCAATCCGTTTCATGCGCCACCTCCACAAAGCATCGACGACTGAGTTGGGATGGGACCACGATCTCCACCCCAAGGATTCGGTGAGAACCTGAGATGGCGGGGTCCGCGCGTCAACGAACCGGGGATGGCTTGCTCCCGAAATGGCGGGCCAGGGCATGGGCATCTCACCACGAGGACGGCCGCAGGCTGGATGCCGCGGGTCAACCAATCTCGTCCACCCCTTGCTCCGAGACCCACGCAGCGCAGGTCTCCCCGCTTCCCGTAAGAACCGCAAGAAAGGAGCGCGATTGGCCAATGGTCGAGTAGCCCCTCGAAGAGCCCTTCCGGTATAAGCGCGTTTGACTTCCCCGCACGGTACCCCGGGACGCCTCCTTCCTCGAATCCACTCACTCGGGTCGGTCGTCGACTCCCGGGATGATCTTTGCGGATTCAGGCTGGTGGGGGAGGACGACGTCGGTGGACCGGCCGGGGCGGAGGTGGTCCTATGCATACTCAAGGGCGGTGTACGGGAGGGACGCGGATGGCGGGAATCATGCTGATCGGGCTCACCGCTTGGTTGGGATGGGTGTGGCATCGACCCCCGTCCCCTCCGGCCGGTCGAATCCCCGTCGACCTGTCGGCCTTGGTGGCCCCGGCCCCAACCGCGGTTCACGCGAATCCCCACGGTGGACGGCTCAACAAACCGGCGGGCTTGTTGGAAATGGCCGGTCGCGCCCGGGCCACTCCACGCCCCGAGGTCGAGGTTCTGGCCACCCGCGACCGCATCGCGCGCGAACTGAGCGTCGGGCTGGCGCGACAATTCGCCGCGCAGGCCGCCCGGCGCGCGGCGTCCCTGGGCGGCCAGATGCGCGGGGTGGGATCCCTCGCGCGCAGCCCCGCCCAGCAGCGGGCCGTCGACGCCTTGCGCGCCCGACTCGGCGGCGACGGGGTGGTCCAGTTGGATTCGGTCGACGGGACGCTACATCAGGCGCGAGGGGATCTCGCCGCGGTCGTGGACGGGGACCTTTCCTACCGAGCGGCGCAGCGGGAGGGCGATTTCGTGGCCATGGCAATCGCCACCGTCGCCGCCCTCGGACCCGCGGTGGGGATACGAGAAGCGGGGAGCGAGTTCGTGGCCCGCCCCGCGGAACGCGACGAGTTGGGCATGACCCACGTGCGTCTCGACCAGCATCGGGCGGGGTTGCCAGTGCTCGGGGCCCAGGTGGTCGTGCACTTCGACGCCGGCGGCGCGCCGGTGGAGGTGAACGGAGTCCATGCCCCGTCCCAAGCCGACGCGGAGCCGCCGGTGTTCCTCGTCTCCGAGGCGGAGGCCATCGGCCTCGCACGGGAGGCGGTCGGCGCGACGGGGAGCGATCCGAAACCAGCCTCCGCCCGCCCGGTCTATTATTGGGACCCCAAGGTCAGCCCGGTCGCGGCCTGGGCGGTCGAGGTGGTTCCGCGGGTCACGGAGGCCTGGAACGTCATGGTGGCAGCGGACACCGGGCAGGTCCTCCGGCGCCAGTCCCGTCTCTTCGGCGCCGCGGCCACCGGGCAGGGCCAGGACCTGCTCGGACAAACCCAGCCCGTGCCCTGCTGGCAACAAGGCCCCGATTACCTCGCCATCGACACCACGCTTCCCATGTACGATGCCGGACGCTCTCGGCCGCCGGTCTTCACCAATCTCTTCGGCGCCATCTGCCTGTTCGACGTGAAGAGCCAGGACATCGATCAGGCCTTGAACACGGGCGTCAGTTACTTCGGGACGGACGATCCGGATCGTTGGGACGCCACGGCGGTGAGTGCCCTCTCCCATTTCCGCTTGATCGACGCCTACTACCGAACCACGCACGGCCGCAATTCCTTCGACGACAAGGGCATCACGCTGACGGCCCTGCTGCATGCCCGCTTCAAGAACCCCGAGGGCACGCTGTACTCGGACAATGCCTTCTTCAATCCGTCGATGAACGTCTTCATCTTCGGCGACGGGCAGGTCTCCACCGTGCCGGGAATGCTCCCGGCCGCCCTCGACATCGCCGCCCACGAATACAGCCATGGCGTGGTCGATAGCACCGCCGCCTTCCGGTACGAGAACCAGTCCGGTGCGTTGCACGAACACATGGCGGACTTCTTCGCCTGCATGATCGATCGCGACGACTGGATCCTCGGCGAGGACACGGTCGATCCCCGCAAATCCGCGGGCGGCCGGGATCTCAGCGATCCGCGGAATCCGCGGGTGGACAGTCCGGGGCCGAAGACGATGGCGGAGTACAAGAACCTCCCCAACACGCCCCAGGGAGACAACGGCGGCGTGCACGTCAATTCCACCATCCCGAGCCACGCCATGTACCTCTGCGCCGCGGGACCCGCCGGCCTCGGTCGGGACAAGGTCGAGAAGATCGCCTACCGGGCCGTCAGCAAGTACCTCACCCAGTACGCGAGCTTCGTCGACTACCGTCGCGCGCAGATTTCCGCGGCCAAGGACCTGTTCCCGAACGGCCACGAGGCGGCGGTGGTGGCCCAGGCCTTCGACGCCGTGAGCATTCTCGACGGAGAGGAGACGCCGCCGCCGACGCCGGTGCCGGCCACCGCCGGCGAGGAACGTGCCGTGTTCCTCCGCGCCGAGTACGATCCCTTCTGGGGGACCTTCCTCGGCTACGGATTCTTTCTCCTCGAGCAACAGGAAACGCTCCTCATCACCCGGAACGCCCTCCAACGCACCCGGCCGGCCGTGTCCGGCGACGGCCAGTGGGCACTGTTCGTGGACGAGTTCGGGAACTTGTACTGGACCGACGGGACCACCGAGGAACGGCTAACCTCCAGCGGGGAGGTGCGGACGATTACGGTCAGCAAGGATCAGCGTTACGTCGCCTTCACCACCACCGATTTCGACAACCAGATCCATATCCTCGCCCTGGCGGACGATTCGATTCGCAGCGCAACCATCCGCGTCCCCACCAGCGGCGAGGATGTGCTCGCCGATTTCGCCGACGTCCTGGCCTTTGACTGCACGGGCGAGTACCTCCATTTCGACGCCTTCGCCGAGGGCGTCTTCGGTCAGGCCGAGTACGGTTGTTGGGGATTGTTCGTGCTTCGCGTCAAGGACCTGCAATGTCAGTCGCTGATTCCCTTCAGCCCCGGGCTCCAGGTGGGCAACCCCTCCCTCGCCCACACCCGACCCGACCGGGTCGCGGCCGATTACGAATATACCACCGGCGGGTCCACGACCCTGGGCATGGTCACGCTCGACCTGAGCAAGAACGAACTCCACGTCCTCCTTCAGGGACTCGGCGTGTACGCCTCCCCCTCCTTCCGCGGGGATGACCAGAAACTCGTCTACCTCACCCGCCAGGGAAATCTCTTCTACCTCAACGAAGCCACCCTGAGTGCCGACGGCGCGTCACTCGTGCCGGGCTCGGTCAATCCGCTCCTCTGGTCGCAGAGCGAACTGGTTTATCCCGTGGGATTCCGCTCCGGCGCGTACTCGGCGCCGGCCGGCCGGCTCCAGCTCAACCCCGAGGCCCTCAGCTTCGGTAACGTCCCGGTCGGCTCTTCGGCCGAGCGGAACCTCGAGATCCGGAACTCCGGCAACGCCGACCTCGAGTTGATCGACGTGGCGCTCGAGAGCGCCGACGTGGACGCCTACGACTTCGCCTCCGCGATCAGCAAGAAGCTCGCGGTCGGGAGCCGACAAACGCTGGCCCTCAGGTTCACCCCCACCAAGCCCGGCGCCACCGTGGCGACCGTTCGCTTCAAGACCACCCTTCCCGGCGCCGCGGATATCACCGCCGCGCTGGCCGGCGCCGGCACCGCCGCCGCCCGCGATTACTGGCGCGAGGTCTGGCAGGATTTCCAGGATCGCTACTCCTACTTCGACTACAAGGACGTCAATTGGAACCTCGTCTACGAAACCCACAAGACCGCCTTCCAGGGGCTCAACCCAACCCAGTTCGGCCACAAACTCAACGAGGTCCTCCAGGTCCTCCACGACTGGCATGTCGTGGTCCGCCTTCCCGACGGCCAGTACCTCGGGTACGAGCGCGAGTACCCGCGCAACTACTCCACCAAACTGTTCCTCGGCTACACGACCACCGGCGAAGGCTACCGGAACGTGCGCGACGCGAATGTCCTTTATCATGCCGCGCTGAAGGGCAACTGGGCCCACATCCAGATCGACACCTTCGCCGCCGAGGCCTTCGCGAAACTCTCCGATGCCGATCTCGAGAGCGTCTTCGCCGGTTACGCCGGTGTCGATGGTTGGATCCTGGACGTCCGGGCCAACAACGGGGGGGACGAAACCCAGGCCACCAAGATCGCGTCCCGTTTCTCGGACCGTTCCCTCACCTACGGGTACGTCCGCGTCCGCAAGCCCGGAACCGTTCCCTATGAGTTCGCACCGGAAATCGTCAAGACACTGGCCCCGGCCGAGGCGACGCTCCGCCACGCGAAGCCGGTGGCCGTGCTGATCGGGCAGCGGTGCATGAGTTCCGCCGAGTGGTTCACTCTGATGATGCGCGCCTGCCCCAACGCAGTCCTCATCGGCGACCGCACCCGCGGTGCGTCAGGCGGGCCGGTGCTGGGCGGGGTGGCCGAATGGAAACTCGATTACTCCATGAGCACCTGGATCGCCTACGACCAGAATCACCAGCCCTTCGAGGACCGCGGCATCACTCCCGACATCGCGGTGCCGCCCAACGCCAGCGTCGATGATGCCGCGCAACGGGATTACGTGCTGGAGAAGGCCATCGCGTACCTCGACTGGCGCAAGCAACTCGGCGACCGGCTGCCGCTCGTCTCGGGCCCAACCGATGCCGACGGCGACGGGCGTCTCGATGTGGTCGAGTTCGCCCAGGGGACCGATCCGCTCAGCGGGGGCGCCAGCTCGTTCGGGTTCGAGCCCGGCGGCATCCGCGTGCTTCCGCTCGGCGGGCTCGAGCTGCGCTGGCGCAGCACCGGCGGCGAGCGTTACGACGTCGAGCGCGCCGAGCGCGTGACTGGCCCTTGGACCCTCCTGGCCAGGGGACTTGCCGCGACCCCGCCAGTCAACGTCTACGCCGACTCTTCGGCGACGGGACCCGGCCCCCTTTTCTATCGGCTCGCCCGCGAACCGTGAGACGGAAGGAGCGCGAATCCCCCCCCGAGCCGGGTCGACCGGCTCACGTCGGTGTTGCAGACCGATACCCGCGCTTCACTTCAATTTAGGAACATCTCCAGGACCTCCCGCCACGGCCACGCCTCGGCGCCGGAGGGGAACCGCTGCCGGGTGGTCCCGGCATACGCCACCAGCCTGGTGAACGCTTTCGTCCCGGCAATCATCTCCCCCAGTGACTCCAGCGCGCGCGTATCCTGAACGCTCACCACCCGCCCAGACTTGATTTCTATGCCGTAGAGACGGTCATCGGTTTCGACAACCAAGTCGACCTCGCCTCCCCCTTCGGTCCGGTGGGAGGAAAGCTCCCAGCCCTGACGGGCCAGTTGCGCGAGGGCGTGCACTTGGAGAATGAACCACTGTTCGAACAACCCGCCGCGCTGATCAGCGCCCGGAGGACGGCGGTGCCCCCCGACCAGAGCGTTCCTCACCCCGACATCGAACAAAAGCAAACGATCCCGCTGAGCCACCCGTCGGGTGGTCTTCCGCCGCGGAACAAAGGCGGGCAAACGGACCGCGAGCAGGGTGTCCTCGAGGATCTCGACGAATAGTCGGAACGTCTCCTTGGGGATCTCAGTGTCGCTGCTGAGTTTGGAGTAATTCAGCCACTGGCGGCTGGTCACCACCATGACATCCAGAAAGCGAGCGTAGCTGCCGATCTCACGAACCACCGCTTCGGCCCGGATCTCCTCGCGCAAGTAGGTGTCCGCGTACGTGCCGAGCAGGTCGCTGCCACCGTCGGGATCCAGAAAAACGCCGGGAAGCATTCCGACCTGGAGAGCGAGATCGAGATCGAACTCGTCCCCTGCGATCTGGCCGCGCTCGAATCCCGGGCGGCCAAGAGTGACGGCGTGACGGACCTATATCTCGCCGATCTCGCATCGCGAAAAGGGATGACCCTGGCCACCTTGGACACGGGGATCGTCCATCCCGCGGTGGAGATCGTCTGACGAGATGGCGGACGGTCTCGCGCTCCGTGCCGTAGATCGGCATGCGCTGGCCAGGTGGGTAGATCCATCGCCAATCTCGCAGTGCCCGGGCATGAATTCCTCTCGGGATTCGGGCAACTCCCGAGACTCGAAGGGCCCTGGGCAGGCCGGTTTGGAGGGTCCTGGCGGAGAGGGAGCGAATCGAACACTCCCGAGCCGGGTCGACCGGCTCGCGGCGGTTTTGAAGACCGCGGGGGCCACCAGGCACCCTTCACTCTCCCCAGTGCGGCCCGGGAAAGGTCGGGCCGCATCGGGCCGACGCCAAGTCCTTTGACGACCCTGGTCGGCGCCGGGGTTCTCGTTTCCGCGGAGCCGTGGCTGGGCCTCAGAAGCTGAGCAGCATCTGCCAGATGAAGAGGTTGCCGAGGCCGTCGACCTGTTCCCAAACACGCCGGACCATGGCGGGATCGCCGGTGATGGGCGGGAGTTCGGCGGCCTTCTGTTCCCACGGAAACACGACTCCGGGTGCCACCGCGGGGGCCGGATGCCCGCTCATGCCCTTCAATCCCGGGCGCTCGGCGACGGACGCGGGGACGTCGCACGGGGGCGTGTCGACGGGAGCCGGGACGGCGCCGGGGTAGACGCCGAATTCGCGGGTGGTGTCGGTGAGGACGCGGAGGTTCTCGATGCTGGTGTCGTCCTGCATGATGGCACCGGCGTCCATGATGTACCCGCCGTCGGGCGCAACCTCGTCGATGACGCGTCGGCAAAAGGTGCGGACCTCGTCGGGTTTGCCGAAGCTGAGCATGACGTTGGGGACGCCGCCGCTGAGGGCGAACTTGTGGCCGAGCTTCTTGCGGGCGAGGAAGACGTCGTCGCGGTCGGCATGGAACAGGATGCTGCGATCGGGCAGTTCGCAAAAGGCGTCGAAGTGGGCGGCCCATTTGCCCTCGGCGTAGAACATGGTCTGGTGTCCGTGCTTCCAGAACTCCTCGATGATGGGCCGCAGGGTGGGCCAGAAGTGGGAGGCGAACTGTTTGGGGCTGATGAAGGGAACGCAGCCGCGGTGCATCCAGAATCCGATGGGGACTCGGCGGGTCGGGTCGGCGGTGGAGAGCCCGACATGGCACAGGTGGGGCATGAGGGCCTGGCAGGCGCGCAGGACCTTCTCGGGTTGCTCGTGCATGTCGTTCACGAGGCCGACGTAGCCGCGGAGTTTGTCGGCGATGATGTCGAAGGGGGCCTTGAAGATGCCGCTGATGGCGGAGACGGTGCCGCATTCGGTGCGGAGGCGGTCGATCTGGGGGCCGAAGGCGTGGAAGTACTGCATCATGGCCATGCCGGTCTTGACGAGCGCGAGGTTGCCGCGGCGGCTGGCGGGGGAACCGGGGCGCGCGATCTCGGTGGAGACCCGGGGGAGCCAGACATCGTAGAGAAACCCGGTGGGATCGGCGATGAGGGCGTCGTATTCGTCGGCGCGCATCCAGGCCTGGTCCTCGGGCGGTTCGATGTAGTTGAACCCGACGTTGTGGGGGATGCCGATGCCGGGAATGCCGTAGTACCGGAGGCCGGCGGCCTGGGCGAGGCCGGTCCAGACGTAGACCATGTTGGGGACGACGGCGTCCCAGTCGAAGTCGCGGGCGCAGCGGAGGGCGGCCTCGAAGGCCTTGGTGTAGTCGTGGACGACTTCCTGGCAGGTGTAGCCGGCGTAGCGCGCGGTGAATTCGGCGACGAAGGGGCGGATGGGGATGCGATCCGGCTTCTCGTTGCGCAGGGCGGTGACGTAGCGGGCCAGGCTTTGTTGATACCGGGCCTCGAGGTTGGGGCTGGTCATGGCGGGGTGCGGGAGGGTGGAGATCGCGATGGGGGGTGGGGGTCGTGTTCCCGGTCTGTTACGCCGGTCGCTCCGCGGCGCCAACAGGTTTGTCGCCAATCGTCCTGCGCGGGGGCGGTGACAGTCGGCGAAATGAACGCCAGGTCAACCGTCCTCATGGACGAGTCCTTCGAGGGGTTCATGAACCTCTCGAAGGACTCCAGGCCATTCCGTTCCGCCGGTCTCAGGGCTGGAATCGTGAATGGCGGGAGACCCAGTGTCCGGCGCATTGCCAGAAGCCCGCCACGGTGTCCGCCGCGGTGCCGTGCGTGAAGACCTCGCCGCCCGGGCCCGGTTGGTACTCCACGGCGACCCCGCGGTCATCCATGGGCGCGAGCGGGTTCGGGTTGTTGCTGAACGTGGTCAGGCCGTTCGGCGCGATGACCAGCAGCGGCTGCCCGAAATCGCCGGGCCCGAGCCAGGCCTGGCCGGTGGCGAACACGTGGCCGTGATGTGCCCCGCTCCCGATCGCGAGGTCGAACACCTCGTCGTAGGGATCCACGGCGGGCCCGTAGGTCTTGGGATTGGGACCGCCGGCGAACGGCCCGTTCCACTGAGCGGGCAATTGCAGCGCGTTGCCGGGCAGCAGTCCGTGGCGGAAGTGCCAGACGAGCCCTGTCGAGAACTTCGCGGGGCCGGGCCCGTAGCCGCCGACGACGACATGAAATCCCCCGGCGGCCGGCGTGGCTTCCACGTCGTTGCCGCGGCTCGGGGTCGGCGCGGTCACGATGCCGGGTGCGCGCATCTGGCCGTCGGGTCGCCAGGCGATGACTTCCGCCTGGGGCGCGCCGTAGGGATCGAGGGTGCCCGTGGCGTACACGCCGCCCGCGGTGGCCGCCATGGCCTTCATGTACTCGTCGCCCTTTCCGCCCGACCACCGGATGCCGAAGGGCAGTTCGAGGGCGCCGGTGGACGCCTTGTAGCAGGCCACGACGAAGTCGTGGTCGATGCCGTTCGCATGAAGCGTCCCGCCGAGATAGAGCCGCCCGCCGACCAGCTCGAGGAACGACTGCCGATAGGACAGGAACCAGCCGAACGCACCCGGCATTTCGTGGATCGGGGCGCCGCCCGGGGAAGGGGTCACCACGGTCTGGACGCCGCCGGTTCCCCAACTCGGAACCAGGCCCAGCGTTGTCTTGTCGATGCGCAGGACGAACAGTTCGGTGTCGCTGCACCCACTCACGAACACGTCGTTGGGCGAAGCCCCGATCACGCGGCAGCCCCACGCCTCGCTGCCCTTCAAGCCCAGCAGCGACGGGGTGAGGACGTTCATCCCGGTCTGCACCGGGTTCGTCCACGGGATGCCCGGACCGGGGGCCCAGCGGGTGAGCACGAGCTGGGTCGGGTTGATGACGTTGCCCGTCTGGGCGGTGCCGACCGTGATCGCCATGGCTCCGCCCGGATGGACCCACAGGCCGGCGGCGACGTTGACCTGCGTCAGCGGCGCGGACCACTGGGTGAACGAAAGGAGCGATCCGGCGCCGTCGCGCACCATCAGCAGTGCCTGGGCAAAGGGCTGGCTCCAGCGGTCGCTGAAGCCGACCGAGAAGGATCGGTGCTGGTTGTCCACCGCGAGTCCTTCCTTCGCCAGCTCGCCGTGGCGGAGGCATTCGTAGTTCGGTCCCCACATCAGCGTCGCGCCCGGGGCCGTGCCGGGGGCGAGGCTGGTTAAGACGAGAATCAGGGCCAGACCGGGGCTGGCGAAGCCGGGTCGGACTTCGTCGGAAAACAAACTGCTGGAGGTCACAAGGGGAGCTTGTGCCGGAGTCGGGAGCCGGGCTCAAGCCCGGAGGTGGGGGCCGGGGGCTGCCGGGCGGTACACCGGGACCATGGGACGAGGGTCAACCGGGTTCCGGGATGCGCGCCCTTTCCAACCGCAGGGTCCACCTCTGGCAATACAGCAACGGGAGGATTCCCATCACGCCGAACGAGCAGTCCATCAGCCGCCAGCCGAACGGAATCTGGCGGACCGTGGCTCCGCCACGACGACCTCCGGTCCGGCCTCCGGTTGGCCTCCGTCGTGGGGCCGGCGGTTGGCCCAGGCGGTTCCGGCGAGGATGATGACCGAGGCGACGATCATGCGCGCCGTGACCGGTTCGTGGAGGAAGAGGGCGCCCCAGAGCATCGCGAAGAGCGGCACGAGAAACGTCACGGACGCCGCCTGGTTGGGGCCGATGGACGCGATGAGGCGGAAGAAGAGCAGATAGGCGACGCCGGTGCAGACCACGCCCAGCGCCAGCGCGGCTCCCCAGGCGCCGGGGCCGGGCGGAACGGACGGCCAAAGCCAGGCCCCGAGGGGCAGCATCGCCACGGTGGCCCCGAACATGGTTCCGGCGGAGGCGCCGAGCGGCGGCAGCGCCGCGAGGTGCCGCCGCGAATAGTTGGTGCCGATCCCGTAGGAAAGCGTCGCGCCGAGCGCGGCAACGATGGCCCAACCGGAGCCGCCCGGTTGGAACGACATCCGACCCCAGCTCAGGACGACCACGCCGGCGAAGGCCAGCGCGAAGCCGACCCAATGACGCGCGGCCGGGCGGTGCCCGAATCCGATCCAGCCGACGAGCGCCACCATGAGCGGCGTCACCGCGTTGAGCAGCGATCCGAATCCGGCCGTCAGGCTGAGCGAGGCGTAGGCGATGAGGCAGAAGGGCAGGGCCGAGTTGAACACGCCGGCCACGAGCAGCGCCGTCCGGTGGCGCCACGTGGGGCGCAGGCCCTCCCGCAGGAGGAGGAGGGGCAGCAGCGCCAGCGCGGCGACGGCCACGCGGGACAGCACCAGCGGGGCCGGGCCGAAGGCGTGCCCGGCGATGCGCATGAACAGGAACGACGCCCCCCAGATCGAGGCCAGCAGGAGCAGTTCGAGCGCGTCGCGGAGGTTCATGGCGCGCCGGCCAGGCCGAAGAAGGCCCGCGCGTTGTCGGCCAGGATGCGGCGGGCCAGTCGCCCAGCGTCGTGCGCGCCGAAATAGCCGTCGCGCACCTTCTCCTCAAGGACGTTCGCGACCAGCGCGCGAGCCGAGCCGAGCGTCGCGTGGGTTTCCTCCACGTGCCAGTTGTCGCCGCCCAACATCAGGCGGGACTCGTCCGGGAGCACCTCGATGGCTTCGTGCAGGGCCAGCTTGAAATGGGAGGGGCTCAGCAGGAAGGACCAGGTGAGATCGAGCCAGACGTTCCGGTAAACGAAGGCCAGGCCGAGCAGGTCGCGGCTCCAGGGATAGGCGAGGTGCATCAGCAGGAACCGGGTTTGGGGGTGGCGCTCGACCAGGCCCGCAACCCCCATGGGGTGGGAACCCCGGATCAAGGCCGTCCCCAGGTGCATCTGCACGGGCACGTCGCGTTCGCCGGCCAGCCGGCAGAAGCGGTCGACCACCCAGTCCCCGAAGGCCTTGTGGGCGTCCGGCGTCGGCGACGACTGGCCCCAGGCCCGGCGGGCGAGCGCCTCGTCCGGCGGGTCGAAGCGGACGTCGCGGTCGTAGGCGAGGGCGTTTTTGAGCGCGACCTGGTGCCGCGCGGCCATGCCCTCGACCACGCGGGCGAGCGCCTCGGCGTAGTCATCGAACGTGGCGGGAGCGAGGCCGAGGCGGCCCAGGAGCGCGTGGGCGCCATTGCCGTTGTGATCGCGCGAATCGGGGTGCCAGCCGCAGGCGAAGGCATTGATCCGCATCACGGCGTCGTAGTTCGCGCCCAATGCGGGTCGCGGGTCCAGCAGGGGATCGGTGTACGGGTCGGTGATGACGCGCGCGACCCGTGCGCGGCGCAGCACGCCGGCACACCAATCGGGCTCCCGGTGCCGGGCCCGGACCGAGGCGTCGATGGCCTCCCAGTTGGCGCGCGTGAGGTCGGTCGCGCCGCCGCCGTGGAGTTCCAGCACGCCCCGCACCAGGTTGCGGACGAAGGAGCTGGAGCCGCTGCGTTCGAGGTAGGGGGCCAGCCCTGCCCAGGTCGTCGGGCCGGGCGCTTCCAGCATGGGATCCCCGGCGCGGGATTCGGAGGGCAGGGGATAGGGACGGGCCTGTGTCCAGCCCGCGTAGCTCTGCTGGAAGAGCTGCCGCAGGTTGACGTCCCGCCGGAGGTAGACCTCCGGCAGGTGGTGTTCGTGGACGTCGACCAGTTCGAGCGCCCGGATCTCCCCGTACAGGCCGTCCGGCATGCGCCGGTGATAACGTGCAGGCAGTCCCCGAAGCGAGCTCCCGGGCGCAGGGCACGCATCCCGAAGGGGGCGGACGTCCGGGGCCCCGACCGCCCGTCGTGCGAGCGCACGGGAGGAAGGGGACGGCAGGCGGGCGTCAGGCCGGGCTCGGGCCCTGGGGAGCCTCGGGGGATTTTTGTGCGGACGGGCGGCCCTGCTGGTTCGGGGGTTGGACGATGATGACCGGGATGGGGAAGCGGATCTTCATCACGTCGTCGACGAGCACCTCCATGTAATACGTCCCGGCCAGCTTGAGTTCGACCTGGGTGAGGAGGGTGACGTTGGTCGCGTTGTGCGTGGCCTCCTGCAGGGCGAAGCGGACCTGGCTCTGGCGGACCACGGTCTCGTCGGGAGCGACGAGGCGGACCGTTTCGGTGAACTGTCCGAGGCCCGCGGTCCAGCGGTTGAAGACGCAGAGCTTGAAGGCGGTGACGGGGACCTGGGGGACGCGAACGTAGGCGATGATGCCCAGCAGAATGAAATTACCGGTGGTTTCCTGGCGGACTTCCTCGCAGAGGAGGGAGCATTGGAGATCGGGCAAAATCCGGGTGGCGTTCATGGTGACGGTGACGATGAAAAGCGGCGGCGACCGGGACGGTCACCGCCGAATGCGGGGAAACCATCCATCCGCCCCGACCGTTTGCCAACCGCGAACTTTGGTTCCGACGGTCCCGGAGGCAGGACGATGGACGAAGACGACTGGGGCCCTCGACCGCCGGGTCGCGGGGCACCCGGAGCCGACGAAACGGGAGCGGAAACGAGGAGAAAACCGGCGCCCGCCTCCTCGTCACGAGCACCCGGGCCGGGGCCCGGGCCCCGGCCCCGTGGGGCGGTCAATCGAGGTGCAGTGCGGCCTCGAGAAACTGGGGCAGGTGTTGCAGGAGGGTGGTCTCGGTGGCGAGGAGGTTGACACCGGCCTGGACGGCGGTTTCGCGCTGGCGTTCGTCCTCCCGCGAGGCGTAAGCGACGACCGGCACGTGCGCGATGGCATCATCGGCCCGGACGGACGAGACGGCTCCGAGCACGTCGCCGCGGCGATTGGCGAGATCGACGAAGACGATCATCGGCATCTCGGCGCGGGCCCGGGCGGCGAGTTCGGAGGGATCGGCCAGGATCTGGACGCGGTAATCCAAGGCCTCGAGCTTGGAACCCAGCTGGGCGCCGGGGGCCATCTTCTCGTGCAACAACAAGGCCAGCGGTTTCGTCATCGCGCGGCGAGGTTGGCGTGGGGGAGTGGGGAACGGAAGTCCGGGGGCCGCCCTGCGCCTACTCCTTGACGAACTTGAGAATGCGCTGTTTCTCCGCCTTCTTGCGCTGGTTCTCGTCCAGTTCCTTCTTGCGAAGGCGGAGATGGTGGGGCGTGGCCTCGACGTACTCGTCGACGTCGATGTATTCGAGCGCGCGTTCGAGGCTGAGCTTGAGGGGGGCGTTGAGCTGGATGCCCTTGCCGTCGCCCTGGGAGCGCATGTTGGTGAGCTTCTTTTCCTTCACCGGATTGACCGGGATGTCGTTCTCGCGGGCATTCTCGCCGACGATCATGCCCACGTAGACGGCCTCGCCGGGCTCGACCATGAGGCGTCCGCGCTCCTGCACCATGTTGAGGGCATAGGAGGTGGCCTCGCCGGAGTCCATCGAGACGAGCGACCCGTTCTTCCGCGCCGCGATCTCGCCGCGGTCGGGGCCGTACTCGTGGAAGAGATGGCTCATGACGCCCATGCCGCGCGTCTGGTTCACGAGGTCCGTTTCGAACCCGATCAGCCCGCGCATGGGGATGACGGCCTCGATGGAGACCTGGCTCCCGACGTGGTTCATGTTCACGATCTGGGCCTTGCGGAAGGAGAGATTCTCCATGATCGCGCCGAGGTTTTCGGTGGGCACCTCGACGTACAGCTTCTCGATGGGTTCGAGCGGCTCGTCGGTCGTCGGGTCCTTCTTCCACAGCACCTCCGGGCGGGACACGAGCACCTCGTAGCCCTCGCGACGCATCTGCTCGACGAGGATCGCGATCTGCATCTCGCCGCGGCCGGAGACCGCGAACACCTTGGCGTCGTCGGTCTGGGCGATGCGCAGCGCGACGTTGGTCCGGATCTCCTTCACCAGCCGGTCCCAGATGTGCCGGGCGGTCACCAGCTTGCCGTCGAGGCCGGCCAGCGGACCGTCGTTGACGGCGAATTCCATCTGGATGGTGGGCGGGTCGATGGGGATGTATGGCAGGGCGCCGCGTTCCAGCTTGTCGGCGATGGTCTCGCCGATGAAGACGTCCTCGAACCCGGTGACGCCGACGATGTCGCCGGCGTGGGCCTCCTCGATCTCGATCCGCTTCAGGCCCTCGAAATGGTAGATCATGGTGATCTTGCCATTGGTGATGCGTCCGTGGCCGTGCAGACAGACCGCCGGCTGCCCGACCTTGACCTTGCCCTCGACGATCTTGCCGAAGGCGATACGGCCGAGGTAGTCGGAGTAGTCGAGGTTCGCGACGAGGAGCTGGAAACCGTCGCCGGCCTTGGCCCGGGGCGGGGGGATGTGCTTCACGATGGCGTCGAAGAGCGGCTCCATCGTGCCCGTCACGTGATCCAGCTCGAGCTTGGCGTAGCCGGCCTTGGCCGAGCAATACACGAAGGGGAAGTCGAGCTGCTCGTCCGTCGCGTTGAGCGACATGAAGAGTTCGAAGACCTGGTCGAGCACCTTCTTCGGCGCCGCGTTGTCGCGGTCGATCTTGTTGATCACCACGATCGGCTTGGCGCCGGCTTCCAGTGCCTTG
>CAZSOV010000017.1:0-52823 GCA_964608505.1 uncultured Verrucomicrobiota bacterium | reverse complement strand
CGCTATGGCGGGGAGCCGGTCGCGGGCCCCAATCGACTTTGTCAATCGCCCTGAGGTAGGATCGGAACGGCCGCATTCGCGACTCGCCGTTTGGAACTTGATTCGGCACGTTGTTCCGATGCTGGAAGCCACCCGAATCCCGGGCGCGTTGCGCGCAGACTGGAACTTCCCCATTCCCTGAAGCGCGACGAACCACCGCAGCGCCTTGCGTAGGGTGCCTGCACCGAAATCGCCCGCATTCTGGACGACGAACGTGGCAGCGTGTGCGGACGAAGCGATGACTATCGCGGCGAGCAGGGCGGACGGGCGGCACGGGAATGTGGACGGGCGAATGGTTCTCATGCGTGATGGATTGTCCGGATGATCCGCCGGCCATCCATCATGGCCGTCCGGGTGGGTCGCCGTTCCGTCGTGCCCGATCGAATAGTCCCGGGGTAGCCGAACAGCGCCGACATCACGCGGTAGTACCCGGCGCCGCCCGATCGGGGCACCAAAGCCGTCGTGGCATCCAAGGGCGGGCCCGTGCTGATCCACGCCCGGCCCGTCCACCGGGATCGCGTCTGGACGTAGTACGGCCCCTGGCCCCCCCGCCATTCGAGGCGGAGATCGCCGCCCTCGACGCGAACCGCGGTCACCGCCGCACGCCGCCCCCCTCGACGACCGGTTCCACCTTGGCGTCATCCATCGCGACAACCCGGAACACCGTGGAACCGACCGTGTGCGAGTTCACCACGTGGAACCCAGTCTCGATCTCGCCAGCCGTTCCCGAAAAGTCCGGGTGCCGCGAGGTGTCCACCTCCTGCGGTCCGGTCACCTCGTGAAACGCCACCGGCGGCAGGTCCCGGAACACGTGCGTCTCGTAAGCGCTGGGCCGCGGGCCCGTCCAGGGAGTGCTCCACCCGGAGGTGGAACCCGCCGGCCCCGGTGTCGGCGCTGCGTTTCTCCGGCTTGCGCCCCCCCCTGCCGGGGGCGATCCCGGGCGCGCGACAAGTTCCGAAGGATCGGATTCGTCTCGAGTCGAGCCGGCCAGTCGTCGCTGCCTGGAACCGATCGCGGGGATCCGGGAGAAATCACCTTGGACCCCCGGGGAGGATGGGGCCGAATCCCGTCAAGGTTCCGGTCCAACCCGGCGGCATGTCGGGGAAGTCGTCGTACGCCGGGTGCAGCGTCCGATTCATGGCCGCCTCCAAGCCGCCCTCCAGCAGTAGCGACGGATCCACGCGGAGTTCCCAAAGATTGGCCTCGAGTTCGTGTCCACGGTGAAAGCCCCGGAAGACCCCGCGCGCCGTTTCCAGAACATACTGCTGCCAGTGGGCCGTCTCGTGGGCCGCGTGGTGACTCAGTTCGCGAACGGACCCGACGCCTTGGAGAGACACCAGAATCCGCCGCCGGGGGTAATCCACGATTCCAGCGACCGCTTCTCCTCTCTCGGTTAGGACGCGACGGAGATAGCGCACCTGAGGACCGCCGGGGTACGACAGAATTCCTGCCGAGATCCTCCCGGGCTGGGTTCCGAAGGACCTCTGTCTCGCAACCACCGCCTTGGCCAGTCTCGATTCCGCCAGGCGCGCCGAGGCGCGAGACACCGCCAACCCGACATCGTCCGCCATTCCACGAATTGCATCTTGATAGGCACGCTCGGCCAGCTCCTGCGCCTTGGTGAGGACGCGCTCGGGAGCCCGGATTGGAACGATACGTCCCGGCGCCATGGCGCCGCCTCCCCCGTAGCCTTCGTTGAAGCTGTTCGCCACGGAGTAGGTCACGGCACCCAGTTTGATGCTCCGCTCCACGCCGAGGGCGTTCATGACGCCGAGGACGACGGCGTCGGTGGCACGACTCAAGACCGCAGCCGCCCAACGCCCCCCGGAGGCCGCCTGCCGGAGCAGCGTGGTGGCGGCACCCGGCGCGGCGGCAACCGCCAGACCCGCCCCCGCCCCGACGCCGCCCCCCAGCGCCACGGTCTTGGCGCTTTGAGCATCGAACTGGTAGCCACCCGCCGTGAAGCCGTCCGTCGTCTGGTACTGCGCCACCGCGTCCGCGCCCGCGAAGATCGCGGCCCCCGCGGCAGCGGCGACGCCGACCAATTTGACTAACGCCCACCCCGCGGGAATCGCAAAAACGACGAACTCGCCGCCGGGATCCTGAAAACTCCCCGGGTTGTTCCGCGCGTACCGGTAGGTGTTCGGACCGTCCGCGAGCCCCAGCGGGTCGGGCGACGTGAACCTCCCCACGGCCGGATCATAGACCCGGGCGCGATGATACGAGAAGCCGGTCACGGGTTCGACGCGCTGTCCGGCGAAGCCATAGGGGTTCGCGGTGGCCCCGGAGTGGCCGGCGATCCGCTCGCCCCAGGCATTGTAAACGTGGCGGTCCAGCGTCGCCCCGCGCCCATCGACGACGTGCGTGATGTTCCCGGCGATGTCCGGGATCAGCAACCGGACCTGATGGCGACCCGATGCATCGGGTTCCATGAACCCGATGCGTCCGTCCGTGCCCAACCCGCCCAGGTGTCGCGCCCGCACGCCGCGGCCCGGCGCGGCGGGATCGAACTCCGCGACCACGTCGGATCCGTCGTCGAGGAAGCAGACCGTCCTGCCGGCGAGATGATCGGTCTCGGAGGCGCGGAGCCCTTCGGGCGAGATGGTCCAGGTCTTGTGGATCCCCGGGCCCCGGATCTCCGTCAGGTGCCCGTCGAAGTCGTATCCGAAGGTGTGGATTCCGTTGCTGGTGACCCGCCCGTCGGCGTCGTACCGATAAACGAGGGTGGTCGTCATCGGCTCGTAGAGACACACCTCGTTGATGAAGGCATCGTGGGCCTGGAGCCCGGACACCTCGAGAAGCCCGGTGCCGCCACGGGGAACGAAGAGGCGAAGCTGCCGGCAGAGCTTCGGACTGCCGAAAGCCACCCGCACCAGGTGTTGGTCGGTGCGGATGCCGGCTTCGCCCACGCGACTCCCGAACAGGATCATCGCCGGCGGCACCGTCACGAAGGGATCGCCCAATCCCGTCCGCGCCTCCACACGCAGGTGCTCCAGACCGCCACGACGGGTGGGAACCAGGATGTCCACGGCCGCCACCGCCCGAACGGCCCCCAGATCCAGTTCCAACCAGTGGTCGCCCGCCGTGTCGTTGCTGCGCCAGCCCTCGCGCGGGCCGTCACCGTCGGTTTCCACGCCGTCCACGGCGAGGCGCGGGGAATAGTCGGGGCCGAACTCGGAGTCCGCCGTGACCTGGATCGAGGCAGGTGGAATCCGGACCCATTCCTCCCGCGTCTCCTCCTCGAGCCGGTTCCCGCGCGCGTACTGGTACCGCGTGACCCGACCATCCACGGTCCGTTGGGTTCGGTTGCCATCGATGTCGTAGGCGATCCGTTCCTCGCGCTGGACCGAGCCGTCGTCGGTGCGGACCCAGGTTTCCCCGACCAACTGGCCTTGGGGATCGTAGGCATAGCGAACCGTGATGCCGGCGTTCAGATCGATCTTCTCCGCGACGAAGCCGCGCGGGTCGTAGCGAAGTTCCACCTGGGGCAACGCCCCCTGCCCTTCGGGTGCTGCCAGGGCGGAGAATCCGTACCCGGCGACCTGCCCGTTGCGCAGGTAGGTCGGACCGGCCTGGTAGGCGAGTTGATTCCCGGCGAGGCACCGCCAGCCGTTCAATTGCCCGACCACATCGAACTCCGGCCGCAGCTCCATCGTCTCCCCCCCGGGACCGCGCAGGATCTGGGACACGAGATTGTCCTCGTCGTCCCAGCGGTAGTCCGTCCGGAACCCGAAGGAATCCTCCTCCCGAATCAGGTTCCCGTACTCGCCGTAGGTGTAGCGGGTCCATTCCTGTCGGGGACCGGCAGGCGCGTTCTTCCAGGTGGTTTCCTTGACCAGAAGGCGGTCGACGGCGTCCCAGACGTACCCGGTCTGCATTTCGCCGTCCTGGACGGTCTGCAGGCGCCCGTAGGCGTCGTAGGTCCTGGTCCGCACGCGGTCCAAACGGCCATCCGCCTGGTAATCCTCGGTGCGAACCGAACGCCCCAGCGCGTCGTAGGTGTAATCCCGGCGTCGGCCCGACGGCCAGATCTCGCGCGCCACCTCGCCGTGCACGTTGTACTCGATCCGGCTGGTTGTTCCGTCCGCCGCCTGCGTCCCGGTGGGTCGCCCCAGCCGATCGTGGGAGAACCGGGTGATGCCGCCCGTCGGACCGGGAGCACGCACTTCGACGAGGTTGTCCATCTCGTCGTACGTCGCGAGGGTTCGCGCGGCTCCCTGGCCCTCGGTCGGAGCCCGGGCCTCCTCGCCCAAGCCTCCTTCCGTGTACGCGGCGTCGAACTCGTGGCCCGCAGGATCCACCTCGGTGGTGACCCGCCCCTCCAGATCCCGCTCGAACCGCGTCTCATGACCCAGGGCGTTCTCGATCGATATCGGCAAACCCGACGGCCCATGCGCCATGCTCAGCATCGGGACGTCGGCGCGCACGGGCCTGACACGCTGTTTCCGGGTGGGGTCGGGCGCGGTTTGCCTCGTCGGCAGGCCGCTCAGGCCGTAACCGATTCCGACGCGCTGGTCGCCGCTCAGGTCGCCGATCGCCTCCGGGTCGTCGAAGCAGTTGTAGGTCAGGTTGGCCACCGTCCGCCGGGTCCTTGGCGCCTGGGATTGGGCGGGCAACGCCGGGCGCACCTGCGGCCCCTGGACCTGCGTCGGGCGGTTCGCGTGATCGCGTACCCAGGCCCATTCGATTTCCTGTCCGCCGTCGAGTTCCACGACCCGGCGAGTCAGGTGGCCCTGGACATTGTATCCGTAACGGGTGACCCGGGAGGCGGCCCCGAACCGGTAGGTCTCCGTACGGAGGTTGCCCACGGCATCGTACGCGTAGCTCGTGACCGGACGCTCCGTCAGGCCTCCCTGGTCCACCGTCGGCCCGCGCACCTCCTCCACCCGGCCATCCGCGTCGTACGCGTAGCTGGTGGTCCGACGATCGGCCCCGGTTCCGTGGTGTTCCTCCGTGACCCGGTCGAGGCCGTCGTACTCGTAGGCCAGTTCCAAGCCATGCGGCCCAGTGGCCCGCAACACCCGTCCCCGGTTGTCGACCTCCTGCCTCAGCTCGGTGCCGTCCGGAAGCCACTCCTTCAGGACGAACCCGTCCGCGTCGTACTCGCGTCGGATCGTCCGCCGTCCCCCGCCCGGCGCCGAGTGCGGTTCGCTTTGCTCCACGAGCCGTCCCCGGGGGTCGTAAACCGCCGTCACCACATGGTCGCCTCCTTCCGCCCGACGACGTTCGGATCGGATCGGCAGGTCGCCCCGGTAATGCACGCGCACTTCGGGACCCTCCAGGGACCCCGTCAGGTTGAACGGTCCTCGCGTCCACTGGAGGCGCCCGGCGGCGTCGTAACCGTACTCCATGACGTTCTTCTCCGGGTCCTCGACGCGGATGGGCCTGCCGAGTCCGTCGTACTCGAAGTGCCAGCGATAGGGACTTCGCTCCGTCGCCGTGCCCTGGAAGTCCCGGTTGGAGCAGCGAACGAGAGTCCGGATCAACCCCAGTTCCCCCGCCCGATCCGACCGCACGAGCCTGGTGATGTTACCGTCCATGTCGGTCGTGGCGGCGAGCCGTCCCCGATCGTCGTATTCGTACGCGACGCGGCGGGCGCCCGCCTGGGCGGGATCCTGACCCGCCGGATACAGGAATCTCACCCGTTCCATCCGCGACCCGAGGTCGAAGTACTCGTACTGCGCCTGGATTTGGCCGGCCCAGTCGGTCTCGCGAACCACGGCATCCTGGGAACCGCCGGAGGCGTAGGCCCGGAGCTGGACGCGCCCGTCCTCGCGGTCCATTCCCGTAATTCGGTATCGGTCGTTGCCGGTGCGCCAGACGTGTCCCAGAGCGTCCTCGAAACGGTTCACGATCCCGAAGGAATCGTAGCTATCGACCCTGGCGATCAACCGCGGTTGCCCGGGCTGCCCGTCCGCGTGGTCCTGCTCCACGACCCGCACCAGGCGAGCCTGCTCGGCGCGCGACCCACTTTCGGGCTCGCGAGTTTGCAGGTCGAAGGCGCGGAGATTGCGGCCCGACGGCACGGAGATCGTGACCCGGTCGGGGAGGTCGGCCCCGGGGCTGAACTGGCGGCGATAGGTCACGGTCCTGGCCAGAGCCGGCTCGTGACTCCACCAGGTTCGACGAAGGGCACCCCAGTGGAACCGCGCGTCGGGATCGGACCCCGTGTCGTAGGCGGCCTCGATGACCGATCCGTGCGGCAGCTTTCGCTGGACCAGGAGCCCGTGGGTCTCGTCATAGGAGAACTCCCACCCGTAGCCGGTCGCGCGTTCCCGGAGCTGGACCAGCAGCCCGCCGGCGGCATAGCTCGCTGCCCAGATGCCGCCCGCGGGATCGCGGATCTCGACGATGCGCTCCTCCCCGTCGAACACGTATTCCGCGGTCCGCCCGGAGGAGTCCGTCACCCGCTGGGTCTGTCCGTCATACCGGAGGGTGACCGAGCCGAAGGGAGCCTGCGGACGGATCTCCGTCAGGCGCCCATCGGCGGCGAACTGAATCTCGTTTCCGGCGGCCCCGGAACGCTCCCGAAGGACGAAATGCGTTCCATGGTCCTCGATCAACGGTTGATCGAATCGCAACCAGTTCGGGACGGGGCCCGCGAGGCCGGCGCGCGCGGCGAAGGCCCGCACCGTGCCGGGGGACGACGGAAGTTCGTCGAACCAGAGGGGCCGTGCCGCGCCCATCACGAGCATCACGGCGGAGGTCGTCTCGGTGGCCACCCCTTGATTCCAGCGCAGAACCTTCCTCCGATGGAGACGCATCCCGTACACGTACCGCCAGCCCGGCCCGAGCGGCTCGGCGGAGTACTCCCCCGGGTCGGGCTGTCGCCGGGCCCCGATCCGCGCGGAGGCGTCCAGACTGGAATAGGCGAGGGTGCCGTCGAGGTTCAGTCCCTCGCCCCGCCCCGCGAAGGGGGTGACGTCGAACGAGTAGTCACCGGTCAGCAGGTTCACCAGCCCGCCCGCCTCGTCCACCGCCTGCACCAGGTGCGGACCCGCGTTCAGATCGGGGTCGCGCAGGACCCCCAGCGGAACCTCCAGCGTGTCCGCACCGACGCTCAGGATGGCCACCGGCGACGGCCCTTCGATCCGGGCCGCATGGTCCACGCGCACATAGAACCTCGGAACGAACAAAGCCCGGATGTTGGGCGGGCCGGTGAGATCGATCCCCCCGGCGTCCACGATCGGAAATGCCGTCTCCCGGTAGGTCAGATTGGTCTCGGTGTACGCGACGAACTCGTTCCGAGAACGCAACCATTCGATGCTTCGGGCGGGATCCCACGCGACGTGGTTCCCGGGTCGGGAACCCCTCGCATAGATTCCCATCGCGGCGGAAGGCCCTCCAAACTGACCGAACTCCCGGGTCAGGAAGACGAGACCGGGCGGCAGCGCGATGCTGACCGTCACGTTGGTCCCGAAGCCCGCCGAGTTCTCCAGCAACAGGTTCTCGAAGGAATGGACGATCCGGGGCTGGGGCGAGTCCTTCGCCACCTTCTCGACGGACGTCAGCATCGGAGAGGTGGCATTCGTCCACTCGTCAGTGCCCCGCAGGAACCTCAGCCGGGTCGTCCCATCGACCACGCGATGCTTCGCGACCGGCCCGAACCGCGTCGGGCGCACGGCGGTCTCGGAGCCTCCCCCCGGAATCCACACGCCGCCGGTCAGCGCGACATCGGCCCCCGGCCCGGCAAACCCACCGGTGGCCACCGGGCACACCGCCTCGGACGGAAGGCTCGTGTTTCCGAGGTCGTCCCGGGCCACGATCCGGTAGCAGGCATCCGAAACCCCGGACGGCGTGGCATCGAGGTACGACCTCTCGGACGCGGGAATCGTCCCGATCTCCGCGAAATCGGGGTCTCCGCTGCGGCGGCGTTGCACCCGGTACTCGACGAGATCCGATTCCCCGGAGTCGCGCCAGGTCACTCGATTCGTCGTGCCGGCAAGAATCGCGACCCGGATGCCCGACGGCGTCAGCACGCGCTGGTCCCAGTCCAACACCAGCGTCCGGACCGTCGCGTTGCCGGCGGGGTCCACCGCCGCGATCACCAGCCTCCGCTCGCCGGGGCTCGGCACCACGACATTCGTGACCCAACGCCCGTCCGGAGCGACGGACACGCCCCGTCCGTCCACCGTCACCCGGGCCGTGGGATCGTCGACGAAACCCGCCACGCTCACGTCCGGCCTCGCGAAGCGCACCGGGCCCGGGCCGGAGGACGCGGGCGAAAGGACCTCGAGCCGGGGCGCGATCGTATCCGGCGAGAGCGCGACCACGGCGGGCGACACGGCACTGGAGTTCCGGCTGCCGTCCTCGGCGACGAGCGCGTACTCGTACCAGTCGCCATCGCGCACCGTCTCGTCGACGTACAGCAGACCCGACAACGGACCCGAGTTGATCCGCTGCCAGGACGGATCGCCCCGCGGACGGCGAAGAAGATGAAACGAGCTGTCGGGAGCCGGCTCGCCGAGGTGCAACGCAATCCGACCGTTGCCGGTGCCCTCGGGGAGGACCCGCGGCGCCGCGGGAGAGGCCGGCGCCGTCGTGTCCGGGCCGGGGCCGGTCGTGAAGGACACGTCGGCGGGAAGCGACAGGCTCCGGCCGAAGGCGTCCCGGAGGGAGGATCGAAGCACCACGCGTTGCGGACGACCGACCGCCAGGGGAGCCGCCGGAACCAGGCGCACGGTGCGTTCCTCGGCGGAGTACTCGATCGTGAACGGGACCACGCTGCCGTCCTGGAGCCATTCGAAACCGGTCTGGACCGAGCCCGGGTCCAGAGGCCAGGCGAAGGCCAGATCCAGCACAGTGCCCGTGGGGACATCCGTCGCGCCATCCTCCGGGTGAACCCTGCGCAGGGCTGAGCCCTGTCCCAAACGACGCAGCTGGTGATCCAACAATGCCCCCTGGGTGGACGGACGCCCCCCGAACGCCACCGCGTGCACGTCCTCGAGTCCGACCGACCAGAACGCCAACGCATGTCCCCGCCGCCCCGGTACGGTGCGTTCCGACGCCAGGAACCAACCGGGAAACTTCCCGGAGGCCTCCTCCCAGGTACCCCGGGTCCCCGCGAGTGGCCGGGTCAGGAAATAGGGCACGCGATCGTTCTGGTCTCGGATTTGGTTCTCCAAGGTCACGGCCCACGCGTCCGAACCGCCGCCCGCCACCCCGTGGAGCACTTGAACGACTTCCGGGGGCGGCGGATTCTCGATCCCCAGGCGTTCCGTCACGAAGGGGCTTACCCGATGTCGGGCCCCGGCCCCGACCGGCAGAAACAGCGGCGGGCCATCCAGCAACCGCTCGGCAAAGAGTATCAGTCGCCCGCCCCGATCCAGGAACGTGGCGAGCGCCACCTCCTCGGACGACGACACGGCCGGAAACCGCGCGTTCCCGGTCGTCCACACCACCGTCCCGCGGGCCGTCAACGCGGATGGCGGCGGAGAACCGAGCGTCGCCACGTCCCACGTCTCGAAGCCGGAGCCCACGCTGTTCCGCAGCGCCTCGGTGTAGTCGCCGATCTCGGGCTGGGTCCGCCCGTCATGGACCAGCAGCACACCGCCCACGGCCTCCGAAGTGGTGAAGCTCACGACCGCGTCGCCCCCCGGCTGCCCGTTCCGGTCCAGGTCCATGGGTCTTCCCTGGAGGTCCGGAAGCTGGGCCCCCGACAACCGCACGCGCACCGCGGCCCTCGGCGGGACCTCCGCGAGGAACGAGATGATCAACGTCCGACGCTGCGGATCGGCCATCACCTGGACCGGGACGGGCCTGCCTTGGGCCGTGACCTCGACCGCGGCAGACGTCGGTTCCGCTCCCAACGTCCGGGGCAGATGAACCAGCACCGGCTGCAGCGCCGACACGCCCGTGGCGCCGTCCGGCGGGAGGAAATGCGGCGCTCCCGAGGCGTCGTCCGCCACGCGCAGGAATGCCGCCAGGACGGCCGGATCGACGGGCGCCTCGTACCGCGCGCTCGCCGCGTCCGCCACGATGTTCGCTTCCGGACGCCAGGCGACCTCGTCGAGGCGGGATTTCTCGTCGACCCGGTAGCGTCGTCCCGGAACCGCATCCCAGACCAACACGAGCCGGCCCGACGCCGGATCCAGGACCACGTTGGGACGCACCGGAGGGACCAGGTCGTCGACCGTCACCAGGGACACCTCGCTTTCCGCCACGCCTCCGTCCGAATCGGAGACCCGCAACCGGGCCGAGCGAGTCCCGCTTCCCGCGTACCGATGACCCAGCGTCACGGTCCGTGCCCCCTTCGGCAGCGGCACGACCTCCACGGTACCGTCGCCCCAATCGATCCGGGCCTCGTGGGTATCCTCGTTTCCCGGGTCGTCCAGCGTGACCCGCCATTCCTGCCAGGTGCCGGCCAAGGCGGCAGGAACCGGCGACCACGTCAGCCTCGGGGGCACGTTGGTGACGGTCACCGGGAAACTCGTCTCGCCCGCCGCATCGGCCTGATCGCGAACCCGGATCCGCACCGTGAACGTGCCCTCGTCGACATACGCATGCGTCGCCGCGAGCTCCCCCGAAACCGGGTCGGGCCGCACGGAAGTCTCCTCGCCGTCGCCCCAATCCACGGTCGCCGCATGCACGTCGCCCGCATCCGAATCCATGACCCGGGCCCAGGCCCACGAGATCGACTGCCCTTCGCCGACGGGAGGCGGCAGGTTGGGCGCCCGAACCAGCACCGGCGGCGTATTGCCCTGCACGGTCACGACGAAGCCATCCGCCACCGTGACCCCGGAAACCTCCCGGAGCGTGACCGTGGCGGGGAACACGCCCGGAGCGGCATACCGATGTTGGGCGAGAATGCGACCGGAGTCGGGGTCGGCCACGGCGGCATTCGTGATCCCGTCCCCCCAGTCGACCTCGGCCATGACCACGCCGAACCGGCCCTTCACCGTGAACCGGGCGTCGTCCGTCGACACCAGGGCACCCGCGAAGGCCGGGCGGTCGGCGCCCGCGTCCAACGTCATCCGCACGGTATCGGCCGGCAGCACGGTCAGGGTCACGATCCCGCTGACCACGGCGCCGCCGGCGTTCGTGATGCGGACCGAGTAATCGCCGGCGTCGGAGGCCTGCGTGTTCGCCAGATCGAGGCAGTCCGCGGTGGCACCGGGAATCGGGACGCCGCTCCGGAACCACTGGTATTGAAGCAGCGGCGGCCCGGTCGCGACGACGCAGAACCGCGCCGGTTCGCCTCCATAGACCGTCAAGCTCGCGGGGTCCGTCACCACGGACGGCGGCATCGGCGGGATCGCG
This sequence comes from uncultured Verrucomicrobiota bacterium, assembly GCA_964608505.1. Classification (GTDB taxonomy): domain Bacteria; phylum Verrucomicrobiota; class Verrucomicrobiia; order Limisphaerales; family CAIMTB01; genus CAIMTB01. The sequence continues at coordinate 41,525 of CAZSOV010000017.1, read as the reverse complement.
CCGGACGTCACGTCCCCGCCGATCACGGTCCGCCAGCCGTCGAACACGACATGCCCCACGAACGTCACGCGCCCGATGAATCCGGTGCCCGAGGTCAGTTCGTAGTTGAGCGTCCGGGCCTGGTCGCCCGGGAAGGGTCCCCAGTAGATCACCCGCGTCGCCGGATCGAAGACACCCCCTTGATCGATGCCGCCGGCCACCCAGCCCGGCGGCACCTCCTCCTCGACCCGGCTGGTGGTCACGCCGGCCTCGGGAGTCAGTTCGATGCGCGCCGGAACGGGTTGCCCGACCGGAAAGGCCGCCGGAAACCGCCGGAGCGCCGTCGAGTTCACCGGCTGCACGACGAGTCCGGCGCCGGCGCTGGTGACGGAACCGATGGCGTTGGCGACCACGACCGAGTACTCGCCGGCATCGGACGGACTCGCGCTGGCAATCGACAGGGAGTCCCCCATCGCTCCCGGCACATCCCGTCCGTCCTTTCGCCATTGGTACCCCAGGGGAGGCGTCCCGATGGCCGTGACCGCGAACATCGCCGGCTGCCCGGAGTCCACGGTCTGGCCTGCCGGTTGGGCCTGGATCACCGGTGCTTGGGGCGGAAGAATCACGAAGACCCGGAAACCCAGATCCGCCTGGTCCGCCGGAGTTTGCCAGGCCCCGAAGGTTTCCCGAATCGACGACCTCGTTTCGAAGAACTCCGCGCCGCCCGCGAAAGGGTTGGCCGCGACGCCATGCCACTGGGCGCTGCCCGCCAGCCCACCCCCCAGCACCAGGGCCAAAGCGTCCCCCGCCGCGACCTGCAATCCCCACGGGCGAAGATCCAACCGCGCGAAGACCGGGGTGGCCCCCAAACCAGCCACGGGGAGCGTGCCCTCGGCCAGGACGTCCAACGACGTGTCCAGCGGCGGCCCGAGGGGTTGTGCCCGCCGAAGCTGGAAGGGCACCGGAGCGTCGAACGCCCCACCCGGCGGAACGCGGGACACGAGGATCTCGATCGCGGACAGCAGACCCGGGGTCGCGACCTGGAAGGTCTGGGCGTGCCATTCCACGGAACGGACCGACCGAACCACCGGGGCGCCCCCGCCCGAGCTCGCGGGGTCGAATTGTCGGTCGAGAACCTCCTGGGCCCTTCCGCCGTCCGGAACGAGCAGAGCCAGGAACGCGATGCCCCGACAAAGGCATCCGATGGCGACCGATCTGAATGCACTCATGTTCGTGTCCTCCATCGTCCGTCGACGCCGACTCACGGCACCACCGATCGGCGACCGAACCGGATGTAGACGGGGTTGAATTGCCGTCCGGCTCCGAGGTTCACCTCGTTGTAGACCGCCGCGGAGAACAGGCGTCCGTCCGGGTGGTGCGGGGCGATGGCGAGGTAGTCGCCCCAGCGGGGCCGTGTGAACGTGCTCAAGCCGGCATGCCACACCATGAAGTCGCCCCAGATGCCCACCGCGCCGGTCGCGTTGAAGGGTCCGCCGCCGAATCCCAGGGCCATGCCGAGTTCGCCCCGCGAATTCACCGCCAACGCCGGATAGCCGAACGCGAAGTCGGGGTTCCAGACCTGGACCTGTTCCTGCGGCGCCAGGGTCGCGGCATCAAGACGCACCATCTGGACGTGCGGCTGCGGAAATCCCGCGTCCGCCCCCGCCATCCAGGCGAACCACAACCGTGACCCATCCCGCACGGCGCCGATGCAACTGGCCCCAGGGTTCGGGTGCGCGAGCCATTGTTCACCCCCGGGTGCCGGCGAGCGATTCGTCGAGTAGGCCGGCCAGCTTTGAATCGGGACGTCCCGCCAGCGATACACGTTCCCCGCGTCCGCCATCGACCAGACCCGCATCTCGCTGGTCGTGAGGTGGCCCGCCCAGAACGCCTCGTCGCCGGCGTCCTCCGTCACGTGCGCGCTTCCGGCTCCGACCGAGAACGCGGGGTCCGTGTACTCGACGACGATGGGCACCGACGCCGCGAGATCCGCCAACGGAATCCGCATCACCACCCGCCCGAAATTCACCACCGCCACGCTCAGGAACAAGTTCCGCGCGCCGAACGACAGGTCCGGATAGTCGAACCAACTGGTGAAACCGAAGAGGGCCTGACTCCGCAAATCCCAATAGGTCCACGCGCGCCCCCGGCTGGCGATCAGGTCCTGCGGACTCGCCACCGCCAACCGGAGCATGTTCTGCTGCGGCGTCGCGCCGGCCGGCGTCGACCAGAACTGCATCACCCATACGAAACGGTCGATGGACGGCACGTACGTCACGACCTGATCGCAGCACAGTCCGCCGTGGTCCGCCGCCGCGCCGCTCGGAAAAACGTTGGCGATGTCCAGGAACTGGAACGTCGCGCCGGCATCGATGGAGAACGCCGCCCACGTGTTGCCCGTCAGGATCGCCGCCTGGCCCGAGGCCGCGCCGCTCGCATCCACCGGTTCCAGGACCAGGACGTTCGGACGGCCCGGAAAGAGCGGGCCCAGCTCCGTGCGCCTCGCGAAGCGCACGGGATCCGCGGCCGCCGCCAGCGCGGGTTCCGCGTTGCCTCCCGCAACCTCGCCCGGTTTGGCCTCGGTCGCCGGGACCGACGGCGTCATCAGGCCCCGCAGCGGACCCCGCGTGATGGTCGGACGCGGCCGCGGATTTCGGCTGCCCTCGCGCGCGGGGATCGGGACCTTTTCGAATTCCAATCCCTCGGTGAAAACGGGCGGGACGGACCGGGTCCGCCCCAGCACCGCCTGGCCGGGCCCCGGCAGGAACTCGTCCTGGACCCGGAAGAATGCCGCCCCCTCGCCCGTGAAATCCGCCACCTCCCATTCCGAGAGGATCGTGCGTTGGGCCACGGTCCAGGGACCTTCGACCTGGGAAGCCCGCTGCACCGTGAAGGGCCCGATGCCGCCGCTCCATTCCAGCTTCGGACGACGCGCCCCGGCCGCGTTCGTCACCGCGGACGCCCGAACCGCGAACGCCGGGTCCCCCGCCGGATAGACGACCACGCGTGCCGGACGACTCGTAGCCGTGCCCCTCGCGTTGGAAGCGGTCAGCCGATAATCCCCCGTATCCGCCCCGGATGCCCGCGACAGCACCAACGCGCGGTCCCGCTGATTCGGCAGGTCCACCCCATCCTTGGACCACCGATAGGAGAGCGGCTCCTCGCCCGTCACCCGCGGTGAGATTTGCACCAGCGCGCCCTCGAGCGTCGCCAACCCGGTGGGCTCCTCCACGAATTGCGGGGCACCCGTCCCCCCGGGTTCGTTGCCACCCCCCTCGACGGCGGGTTCCACCGCGACGTCATCCACCGCGACGATCCGGAGCACCTTCGAACCCAATGTGTGCGAGTTCACCACGTAGAACCCCGTCTCCATCTCGGCCCCCGCACTCGAAAAGTCCGGGTGCCGCGACGTGTCCACTTCCTGCGCTCCCGTCACCTCGTGATAGGCCACCGCCGGCAGGTCCCGGAACACCTGCGTCTCATAATCGCTGGGAAGTGGACCCGACGGATTCGCCCGCACCGGCACCAGCGCCGCCGCGTAGATCCGTCCGTTCTGCCGCACCGCGGGACCCACGCCGCCGCCGAAGGTCCCGGGCTCCGTGGACAGCACCCGCGCCCGCAGGCTCGTCGTCAGCGTTCGGACCCCGCCGACGTCCGCCGGGCGAACGCTCAGGCGCCGCCCGAAGTGCGCCGAGCGCAGCCCCGCCGGCCCGGCGAGGGTTTGCTCCACCCGAAGGTGGAACCCGCCCCCCGCGGCGTCGGCGCCCCGATTGGCCGATGCCGTCGTCGCCATTGTGGAGGCCACCACGGCGACGCTCCAATCGGCGTCGGCAAAATCCCCGTCGGCAAGCCCGTGGGCACGGGGGATGGCCAACATCCACGTCGCGATCAGCGCCAACAGGGTAGGTCCGTGGTTCTTCATGGTGATGGGTGAATCGAAGGACAGAGCTCACTGGGTTAATGACGAGCGGGAACGGACGGGTCACGGACCTGACGCTCATGGAACGCATCCAGCCACCTGAGTGCCGGCCTTGCCGGCCTTGCCGGGCGCCCCATTCCCGGACATGCCGATCCCCGGATTGCCGGCCTCCCCCGCCTTACCGACGTTTTTCACGTAGGAGCCGGCGTCCCCGCCATTGCCTGCCGCACCGCCCACCAAGGCCGCCGAGGCCCCGCCGTCGCCTCCCCTGCCGCCATTCCCGGACTGTTCGACGCCACAGCCCCCGTTGCCTCCCCGACCGCCGCGTCCGCCATTGGCCTCGCCCGTCCCTCGCCCGCCCGGCGCGCCGGGTTTGCCTTCGCGCCCGATCAACCCACCACCGCCATTGCCGCCGTTGCCACCGGGGCCCGCCTCGGAATCGTTTTCGCTGGAGTCCCAACCGGTGTTCGCGTTGCCGCCTTCGCCTCCCATCCCGGACGGGGTAAATCCACCGTCACCTCCGTGCCCGCCCGGGCCCAGGCCATCGCCTCCCTTGCCACCCTTCCCGGAGTACCTTCCGCCCCATCCCCCGTTCCCACCTCGTTGTCCACGGCCTCGAGCGTTGCCTCCGAGCCCCCCATCGCCGGCGGCCCCCGCATTCCCCCCGTTTCCGCCCGGCCCGCTCAGGCTTCCGCCAAGCCCTCCGTCCCCGCCATTGCCGGAGAAAGCACCGCCATTCCCTCCGTTTCCGCCGGCTCCCGTTTCGCCCCCATCGCCGCCCTTCCCGCCCTTGCCCTCCGAGGTCGAGTAACCTCCCTCACCGCCCGGGCCGGATCCGTGCCCATTGCCACCTTTGCCACCCTCGCCGGGCCCCCTTGCGTGACCACCATTGCCGCCCTTGAAGTTCCCGGCCAGAGCGTCCCCGCCCCCGCCGCCGTTTCCCTTTACACGCCCTCCATCGGCCCCGTTGCCGCCCTCTCCACCCAAGGGACCGCCCTTCCCGCCATCCCCGCCATCACCATCCACCGGAGCCTCACCTCCGTTTCCTCCCGGATTGCTCCCCTTCCCGTCACCCCCGTAGGAACCTTTCGGATTGCCCATGCCCACCCCGCCACCATGGAGGGCGAAGACGCCGGGACGTCGATAACTGCCGATGCCACCGTGGCCACCCCGGCCACCGGAACCTCCGTTCCAGCCGTTCCCTCCCGGACCGGCGTTGCCGGGCGAGGGATTGTCCGGATGGTCCGCTGGCCAACCATCGTAGCCATCCGGGTGGGACGCCGTTCCGTCCTGACCGAAGGGATACCCTCGGGGATAGCCAAACAGGGCCGACATCACGCGGTAATACCCGGACCCGCCCGATCGAGGCACCAAGGCCGTCGTGGCATCCACGGGCGGCCCCAGGCTGATCCACGCCCCGCCGGTCCAACGGGATCGCGTCTGGACATAGTAGGGGCCTTGGCCACCCCGCCATTCGAGGCGGAGGTCGGTGCCCTCGACGCGAATCGCGGTCACCGCCAGCACGCCGCCCCCCTCGACGACCGATTCCACCTCGACGTCATCCACCGCGACGACCCGGAGCACCGTCGAGCCCACCGTGTGGGAGTTCACCACGTAGAAACCCGTCTCGATCTCCGCCCCCGCGCTCGAAAAGTCCGGGTGCCGCGACGTGTCCACCTCCTGCGCTCCCGTCACCTCGTGATAGGCCACCGCCGGCAGGTCCCGGAACACCTGCGTCTCGTACGCGCTGGGCAGTGGAGCCGACGGATCGGACCGCACCGCCGCCAGCGCCGCCGCGTAGATCCGTCCGTTTTGCCGAACCGCCGGGCCCACGCCGCCGCCGAAGGTCCCGGGCTCCGTGGACAGCACTCGCGCCCGCACGCTCGTCGTCAATGTTCGGATCCCGCCCACGTCCGCCGGACGGAAGTTTAATTGCCGTCCGAAGTGCACCGAGCGCAGGGCCGCGGGCCCGGCCAGGGAGTGCTCCACCCGCAGATGAAACCCGGCACCCGCGGCGTCGGCGCTTCGACTGGCCGTGGCCATCGACGCCGGCGTGGAGGCGAGCACCGTCACGCTCCAATCGGCGTCGGCAAAATCGCCGTCGAACAGCCCGTGGGCACGAGGCATGGCCAACAACAAGGCGAGGAACAACGTTCGTAGGGTAAGGTCACGGAGATTCATGGCTCTTGGAAGTCAGGGGAGGAAACAGGCGGCCATTCCTTACTACCGGGTTCGGTCGCTTGGATTTCAGATCCCGACCGTATTCTCCGGCGCCCCCGCCCGCTCACTTGCGGAGGCGATAGAACCGCACCGCTCCCCCCGCCGCGTCCGCGGCGGACCGGAGGATCCACGAGTCGCGGCCCACGCTGCCGGTCCACGCCGTCCATGGCCCGCGCAGCTCGGGCGCGGTTTCGAGAAGGAACTGGTCCAGGGCGTCCTCCCACTGGATGACCACCCCCGCCCCGCCACGACGAACCTCGATGCGAGGCGCCGGCTCGGGCCCGGTGGAGGATCCCCCTGCCAGGGCCCCATCCGCCAGGGCCATGGCCTCCGCGAGGGTCCGGGATACCGGAGGCGCCTCCGGTTCGACCTCCCCGCAGGGCACGATCGACTCGGAGAACAGCGATTCCACGGGCCGGCGGTTCCAGCCGCCGAAGCCGGACTCCCAATTCACCCAGGTGTCCCGTTGCAGCAACTTCCAAAGTCCATCGATGCAGGACCAGCGGTAGGAGACGAAGGGGAATGCGCTGGCGGCAGGGGGCTCGGAAAGCGCCAACGGAAACTCCCACCGACGGTTCGGCGCATCGAAGCGCGCGAACAGGTACCCCTCCTCGCCCTCGGCCCGGATCAGCCCGTCCTCCACGCGGTACTTTGCGTACCAAGTCCCGAAATCGTTCCAGCCGGTCGGTCGCGGGATCGTACCCGGCAGCGGCGTCCAACGTCCGCGCGCGGGGTCGTACTCGAGCACCGTCAACGTGGTTCCGTCCGTGTAGACGACTTCGGCCTTTCCGTCGCCCGTCACGTCGCCGACCCGAATGGACTGGTGCAGCAGCGGTTCCTCGAAGCGCTCGGCGTCGGACAGCGCTTCGAGGCGGCCCGGGAGCATGACCCAGCGCGCGCGCGCGTCGTCATAGGCATGCACGTCGAGGCCGTATCGGCTGCGACTGACGATCTCGGCCACGCCGTCGCCCGTCACGTCGGCGGCAAAGGCCGGATATCGGGTACCGGGTGACGTGAAGATCTCGAGCGGAGCGCTTCGAGGCAGCGCGCTCCAACCGCCGCGCCCCGCGTCGTACATCGACGCCCGCAACCCCTCCAAATGTCGCGTCACGACGGCAGCCCTGGGGCCGGGCAGGAGGTTCGCCAGGAAGACGGGTTCTTTCACTTCCGGATCGAAGGGAAGCACCCCCGGTAGCGGCACGTACGCGTCCTGGGACGCGCGATACTCCGCCACGGTGACTCCCCGCTCGTCCCATTCGACGCGTTCCGCGATGCCGTCTCCCGTGACATCCGCCATGACCCGTCGCGGACCGGACGACGGGTCCAGCCTAAGTCCACCCTCGTCCGGCAAGCGCGGGGTTTCGTCGGCCCGGACCACCACGCCGCCCGCAAGCACCTCGACGGCAGGCGCGTCGTACCGCGACAGCGCGTCCGGGATCCGCGGCGCCATGCCGAGACAGGAATGGCCCGTGGCCTGCAACGTCGTCACGCGCGCTTCGGTCCGTCCGTCCGCGGTGACCCACGTGTCCCGCTGGACCAGGTGCCAGCGTTGCCCGACCGGTGCCCACTCGTAACGCACGAACACGCGCGACGCATCCGCGGGTCCCCGGCTCGCCGCCAGCGGGAACGTCCATGGGCCGGTGGACGCGTTCCGTTCGGCGTGCAACTGACCGAACTCGCCCCAGGCACGAACGCGGCCACCCGCCACCTCCAGGTCCCGATACCGATCCACGCGGTCCCATCCCAGTTCGACCAAGTCGGCGATGACCCGCCGGGCCGTCCGCGGCGCGCGCCCGAGGAACCCCGGCAACGCGGGCGCGGGCTGGGCACAAGAGACCTCGGACTCCCAAAGCGACCGGGTCTGACGGAGCACGCGCGCGCTCGGGTGACGCCATGCGTCGATCTGGGTCAGCGCCCAGCGTCCGTTCGCCGATTCGCAACTCCAGGCGTACTGCACGAACGGGACGTCGAGATGGGAGGCGGCATCGCTGTCCGCCAGGGGATAAACCCAGCGCCCCGCGCGAGGATCGAATCGGGCGGCCAGCCAGCCGTCCGAACCCCATGCCCGGAACATCCCCTCGCGAATCTCGACGTCCTGGTACCGATCCGGTCGATCCCAGGGAATGGCGATGGCGTCGGGCAGCGGAAACCAAGTCCCCGCCGACACGTCATAGGACCAGGCGACCACTGAGTGCACGTTCGGATAGACCACCTCGGCGCGCTCATCGCCGGTCACGTCCCCGACCAGGATCGGCCCGCTGGCCGAAAGCTCGAATCCACCCGGCAGCGCGCGCCATTGACCCGCATCGAGGTCGTACGAGTAGGCCACGACCGCGCAGCAGTTCATGCCGAGCAGATCCGCGAGCCCGTCGCCGTTGACGTCCGCCATCCACTGGCGCCCCACGTCGCGGTAGCCGTCGGCGTCCCGCCAGGGAACCAGACCCGGCATGGCCACCCAGTTCCGTGCGGTCATGTCGTATCGCCAGGCCCGGACACCCTCGGCCAACCGCGCCACGATTCCCGCCGGAACCCCCGGCGCGAAGCGTGCGACGAAGACCGAATACGATTCGGACCGGGAGTTGATCTCGGGGGCGCTCAACCGTGCGTTCTCGCGCTCATATCGCCCGTCGACCGGGTTCCAGACTTCGATCACGACGCCTTCGGGCGTCCGCCGGACCCGGTCGTCCCAGCCGTCACCCGTCATATCCACCAGCACCGGCTCGGTCTCGGTCTCCGGACCCAAGGTGCGCGCAAAGACCGGCTCCACCGCGCCCAAAGACGTTGGCTCCGGCTCCGGATTCTCCCAACCCGGCGTGGGAACCGGTGCCGACGGGCCGTGGGGAGGGGCACTTGCCAGGGGAATCTCGGACCGTCGTTCGGCCAACGATACCACTGGAGTGTCGAAACGCACCGCCTGCTCCACGTAGGCTGCCAGGAGCGACGCGTCCGTCAGCGTGGCCATCAGGACCGGCGCCGGGCGGAACCGATACCTGCCCCACGCCGGATCGTTCACGACGTCCGGATGTCTCGCCAATGCCGCCTCGATCCGCGGTCCGGCCCCGGCCTCGATGCTGCGCGCCAGATGCGACGCCTCTTGCCAGGCCCGGAGGCTCCCGTAACCCGCAATTCGCACGTAGGCATCGAGCATGTTCGCGGCCAGGTCCGCGATGGAACGTAGCGTCGTGCCGGTCGGAACCTCCGCAAGCCCCAAGCGCGCCCGGTCTCCCCCTCCCGGACTCGTCGTCGATCGCCACGGGTTGATGCGCACCGTCCACGTACCCGTACCTGGATCGTCCTCGACGCGACTCAAGCCCGACAGGTCTGGATCCAAGACCATCCGCACCGTGCCTTCCGCCCAATCCCGGACCAGGGCCCGCGGGCCGGACTGACCGGCGTCCGCGGCCGTCCGGATCTGATCCTGGACGGCGGCCAGCACCATGGCGGCGAAGGTGGGTCGCGCCGCCAGCCAGGTCCGAGCCGGGGGATCTCCGACGAGCCGCGACGTCTCGTAGTCCGCATGCTCGACTTCGGCCCGAAGTGCGGACTCAGCGTCCAGACGCGAAATCAGATTCGCGAGTCCGTCGCGTGCCGGGCCCGACGGCGAACGGTTCTCGATGGCCTGCGGCAGGGGAAGGCGCGCATCGAGCAACTGCTCCAGGAGGCTGGCGCTGGGTTCCTCGGGCGGCCCCCAACCGCCTCCCGCCGACTCGATCGCCCGAAGTTCCGAGATGATCTGCGCCCGCGCGTCCGGGGTCGGCGCGTTCAGGATGCGCCGCAGGTCCGGATGCCACGAGAGGCCGTCGACCCGGAACTGGATCGCGTCGGTCTCGTGCGGCGTCAGGCGCATGGCGGCGAAATCGACGAGGGACAGATGCGTCGCCCGAATGGCGCGCACCATTGCCCCGTGCAGATCCTGGCGCTGCTTATCGATGCCGTCCCAGGCTCTCTTCAGGGCCCTGGCGACCGCCGCGCCGCCCTGTCCCGCAACCCCCGTGGACAGGACGGGATTCTCGCGCTCGAGCCCCAGCCGATGCATCTGGTCCATGAACGACTCCCATCGCCCGCGATCCACTCCGGTTCGAGCCCAATCCAGTTGCGCTTCGTCCGGTGCGAACATGCTCCGCTGCAGCAGCTCGGCATCCGGAACCGACTTCGCGATGACGAGGGCTCCGGGATCCACGACGACCAGGATGTACCCGGGACCGTCGTTCCTCGGCACCAAGGCGATGTTGCCCGGATGGACGTCCATGAGGGCCAGGCCGAACCGGGGCAATTCCCGCAAGCCCTCCGCGAACGCGAGCAACTCGTCCACCGAGAGTCGCCCCGATTCCCGGAGCCGGTTCCTCACAAGGTACTGGTCCGGGATCCGCTCGAAGAGCTTGACCTCCGACGCGACCGTGAACCGGCCCTGGGCATCGCCGAGCAGAATCCGGTCGGTCGCTTGAAGACGTGGCAACCGGACGTGCTGCAATTCACCGCCACGGCGGGCGAAGAAATCCAGGATGGCATTCTCGGGAGAAACCACCTTCGGATCGACATTGATCCGTGCCACCACGGCTTCATTGCCGTCCAGGGACATGACGCGATTGAAGCTGCCCCGGTTCAGAGCCACGAGCGGGTGCTCCGTGACCTGACCCTGGCGCTCGATCCGGATTCGGGCTGGGACCTCGTCGACCGATGCGATGGGCTTGGGATCCGCGCCGACGATGGCGCCCGTCGCGTCACGAAGGCGCCCGAGCTCCGCGGACTGATCGGGCGTCAACTGAATCATCCCGGAGCCACCGGTACCGCCGGTCCCGCCGCGGGACGGCTCGCGAACCACCGGGTTTTCGAGGGGATTGAAGACCACGGACGACGAGGATGACTCCACCTGGGGAGCCGGCGCCTGGGGATCGTGCGTCTGGACGAGGATTCGCCGCGGTTCCCCTTCCGCGCTCCGCCCGTAGTCCACCAAGGTCAGGCCCGTACGGGCACTCACATCCGCCACCGTCCGGACATCCGCCAATGGGATCTCGCCATCCCGCGTGATGCGCCCGAGATACTCCTCCACCGGACTACGGTCGATCGGGGCGACGCGGGTGACGGTTCGGTCCCGTTCCCGACCCGCTTTGATCGCACCTTCCAGGAGTCGATCGTAGAAGCCCGAATCCGGGATGTCCTGCGGACGGACGGATTCATGGACCTTCCCGAGGAACTGGAGGAAGCCACCCAGCAAGGAATTCCGGATCAGGCCCTCCGGCGTGGGGGTCTGATTCGACGACAGCGCCTCGATCGCGGTGAGTGCCGCGCCGTCCGTTGCCACCGTGCCAAGAGCCTTGAGGAACTCGTATGCGCCCTCGTGCCGTGGACTTCGCGCCAGATAACGCTCGAGGCTGCTGCCCAGGTACGTTTCGACCTGGCCTCCGATGCCATTTCGCAAGGATCCGAAACCTTTCAATGTCGCGGCAACCGCCCAGTTATAGAGCAACTCACGAGCCATGGCTTCCGGATCGAAGGTGTCGCTCTCGATGAGCTTGGACGGATTCAGCAGGAGGCGCGCGGCCCCCTGGAACCCGGTCGCAAGGCCCTCCTGGAGGGCCCATTCCAGCCCTTGCCCGGCCGCGACGCCGGCCCGGCCCCCCACCTTTCCGTAGGCCCGCACCCCGCCATACACCAACCGCTCCGCCAGCTTGAATCGCGAGCTGGACATGGCGAACCGCGCCAAGCGAGTCGCCACGGCGCCCGGCACGTAGATGGTCGCCACGGTCGTGGCGATCTCCCGGGGGGTAAGGAGGCCATCCACCAGCCTCAGTATCGGGTCCTGTAACAGGATGCTCTCGTCGATGATCTCGTCCCCGAGACGAACTCGGACACTGCCCAGTTCCACGTCCCCGGGGAGACGGTAGGCTCCCTCCCACAGGAAGCCTTTCTTGGTGAGCAATGCCCGTTCGGCGGACGAGAGGCGCGATGGCGGCAGCGACGCCGCCAGGCCCATGGCATGGCGCAACCGGGCGTGCTCCTCGGCGATCTCGGAGAAAGCCTCGAGGTTCCCCTGTCTCGTCAGGTGGACGGTCCACCCCTTGATCGGACCCGCATCCCAAAACGAGGTGTCCTGATAATCGTGCAGGAAGTAGACGTATTTGTCCCGTTGGGCCGTCAACTCGAGGTCCAGGATCAGGCTCAACACCTCGATCCCCTTTTGGGCCGCGGTGAGCTTGCGCTCCTCCCGGGTACCCCCCGGCAGACGTACGGTCTTGGTCTCGACCACCTGCGCCGGATCCAACGTCCGATAGTGTTGCAGGGACGCCAGAAGGTCGTCGCGTCGGTCGGTGGCCGCCCGTCGTTCCAGCTCCCGCCCGGCATTCGTCAGCGCCCCACCCAGATCTCCCAGGCTGGAATAGGCCCGCTTCGCCGCCCAATCCTGACCGGCACTCCCGGGTTCCGGCGGAGTGAACAGCACAGGCACACTCCCCGACAGGATTCCCGACAGGATTCCCGACAGGATCCGATCTCCGGAATCGAACGAGCGTGCCTCCCACATCTCGTTTTCGCGTCGGAGGGTCGACTGGAGCAGGTCCAGCTTCCACGCGTGGTCCTCGTAGGGATATTGCGCGATCAGCTCGAATCGCCGGGAGACCAGGCGCTGCACTTCGGCTTCAAAGAAGAGCGCGTGCAGCACCCGGGTGGACGGCTCCGCCCAACTTGACTTCGCCAGGGCCAGTTGTTGGCGCGCCCCTCCAACCCGGTTCAGCGCCTCGTCGATGGCCCTGAGCTCGTCGTACAAACGCGTCAATGATCGGACGTGGGTCGTGCTCCCTGGATCGGTCCGGCGGAGCAAATAGTCGACGTAACCGTCGCGTTCCGCTTGGAGCGCGGCCACCTCGCCCAAGGCCACCGCCAAGGCCTGGTATTGGGCCGCGACGCCCGGGCCGTTCTCGAACTTGGGCAGCCCGGAAAACCGCGTCAGCAGCCACGATCGCCGAATCTCGATGGCTCGGTCCAACTCGACCACCCGCGCGGGAACCCCGCCACCGTCGAGGAGTCCCTGCATCCCGCCCCTCAGGAAGGCCAAGCGCCCGATCGCCGCCAACACCTCCTGCCGTCCCGCCTCCACGACCGAGGCGGCCTCCCCTCCCGCGGCACCAAACTCGAAGATCCGCTGCTGGATCGAACCGACGATGCTCGCCGCGGCCTGCATCTCCTCGCGTCCGCGCGCCAGAACCGTCGCGACGGCTCCCTCCAGGTGCTCCCGCGCCAGCCGCTGGTCCGCCGCCGGCACGTCCGGTTGATCCAAACGAATCCGCCAGCTCCGCACCACGTCCAGGGCATCCGCGAAGCGTCCCGCGAAACGATCCCGGGTCCGTTGCGCGGCGGGAAGATCCGCCAGAACGACGTGCCTTCCAATGCACCGTGCCGCCAAGTCCCACCGCCCCAACCCCAACGCCTGTTTCGCCAGCGAATGGAACATCGCCCCGCCCGGTTCGGCGAATGCCTGGACAATGGCCGCGACCGCGGTGCTGGTTGCCCGCGCCTGACCCACCTGCTCCGTGAAGCTCTCTCGCAAGTCCTCGTCGATCGCGTCCGGAGCCAGCGTCGCCAGAAATGCCTCGGCCAGCCCCCCGACCCGGTCCAACTCCGTCTCCACCCGTGCGGCATCCGTCTCCACGGCCAAGGCGCGCAGGTGCGCCTGGAAGTAGTGCACCCGAACCGCGGGCTCCACCGCCACCGTGGCCAGATACTGGCCGATGGCCCCGAGGATCCCGTGGTGGCCCGAATCCCCCAGGAAATTCACCCCGAACGCCAAGGCCAGCGGTCGGTTTTCCTCCGGAATCGCCTCGGCGGAAACCCGAACCTGATCCTCCGTGGCACGATCCGCCGCCAGCAATCGTACCACCCACCGTTCCGCCTGCAGGGTCGCGAGCGTGATCGGGCTCGTCTCCGAATCCCGCCGGAAATGCGCTTCCGCCGCGGCGATCTCGCCCAGCGCCTCGTTCCACCGCTTCTGCTCCAGAAGGCCCCGCGCCAGCCGCAGCGTCAGTTCGAGCCGCCGGAGTTCGTCCGACTCCAGGCTCGACAACCGACGAAGCACCTCCTCCTTGGCCTTCCGAAGAGCCTCCAGACTGCCCAGCGCCGTGCGCTCCGAAGCCGAATACTCCCCGTAGTCCTGTTCGACGGATTCCAGCGTTGTCCACAGCAACTCGTCTCCCGCGGGGTCCCCGATCAGGACGGACAGGCGCCGTGCCGTCGCGAGCGCCGGCGCCGGGCGCCCTGCGTCGAGGCGGGCCTTCACGGCCCGTTCCGCCAATTGCGCGGCCACCGCCGACAAGGTCTTCCCCCGCTCCACCGCCTCCGCCGAACTCCCCTCCACCGCCGCCCGGACAAAGGCCTGGGCCGCGGCATCGTTGGCTTCTGCCGCGAGCAGCAGGAACTCGCCCCGCGCGGCCTCGTCCCGTCGACCCGACATGGTCTGGAAGGCTTCCCCGAGCCGGGCAAACTGGCGGCCTTGCTCCTCCGGCGTACCCGCCGATGCCCGGGAAAGCCGTCGCAGCAGTTCCACCGAGCGCGCCAGCAATTCGCTCAGGTCGCTACCGTCATTCCAGATGCGCAGGTGGAGTTGGACCAGGTCCACGATCGCGGTGAGCTCCTCGAGGGGAAAGCCCGCGGCCTGATGTCTTCTCCAGGTTGACCACAACCCCTCCATCACGTCCGCGTTCTCCTTCAGCATCGCGTCGCGCGCCGCCTGGACCTCGGCGCTCGAGGGAAGGCCTGACGACGGATCGTTCAGCGCCAGGAGCACCTGCTCGTAGGAATCGTGATCCAGGAATCCCCGGGAGTATCCCCGGGTGCGCCATGCCGTCCCCGCCCCGGTCCGGTAGTGCAGCGTGATGTGCACCGGTCGCTCGTCGAGCGCCACGTCTTCGACCGACCGGGCGAGCGCTTCCGCAGGGAGCTCACCGCTGTCGTGGAGTTCCGACCCGCCGGGGCTCGTCCCAACGGTCAACCGCCAGGCGGTAACCGCGGTCTCGTTGGCCTTCCAAGCGAACCGGAGCGGCGGATCTCCGATGAGCTTGCCCGGTTCGGGCTCGACCAACTCCGGGGCACGCGGCGCGAGGAACACGTGGTCCTCCCAGCGCCAGACCCCCACACCCTCGTACCGATGAGAAAGCCGCACGTGAACCCGCCCGCCCTCCGGCACGGGGATCGGCGCCGTCGTGGTGACGGCATCCGACACGACGCCCGTATCGAACACGTCGCCACCGCCCGCGGACGTCCCGACTTGAAGCCGGTGGGACGCGTTCGGTGCCGCCCGCCACGTGAACGCCACCGCGGCCCCCGAAAGGACCGAACCCGGACGCGGATCGAGCAATTCCGGCTGCCCGATCGTCCGAAACACGTAGCCCACCGACAACCAGGGGGAAGCGCTCGCCCGCCGGTACATCAGCGTGACGTGGATCTCCCGGGCATCGTCGGGCAGATCGTTCACGCCGTGTCGGGTCGCATTCCCGGGAAGCACGCCACTGGCATGGAGATTGTCCCCGCCCGGACGATCCCCAACCTTCAGTTGGAAGGCCTCCAGCGGCTGCGCGCTCGTCCACGCGAACGAGACGTTCCGCCCCGTCAGTCCCGATCCGGGAACGGGCTCCGTCAATCGCGGCGGCGCGACGACCTCGTTCGGATCCGAGGCCCTGAGGGAGGCGTCCGCCTCGCCGAAACGCCCCGACACCGCCCGGATGAAGCCCGGCGAGGTCACCCGCGATGCACCCACGGCGACCCGCCAATCGCCGTCCGATTCGCGAACGGTGAAGTCATGGACGCCATTCACCCCGAGCACGAACAGATCCTCGCGTCCCAATCCAACGTAATCACCCGCGACCACTCCCAGGTCACTTCCCAATCCCGTGCGTGCGGGATTCAAGACCTGCTGCCAGCCCGTGCTTCGACTGTAATAGACCACCGAGTTATTCCCCGCCCAGAACAGCAAGTCGTCCCGCCCGTTCCCATCGAAGTCCCCCGCGACCACGAAGTCGTGCGGCTCCAACTCCGTCTCCGACAGTCCCCCGCCCCGGTTCCAGCCCTGCCCGGGAATCGAATACTGGAATCGGTTCACCCCCGTCCGCGCGAAGAAGAACAGGTCCGCCAACCCGTTGCCGTCGAAGTCCCCGGACACCACCGCGTCGAAGTCCGCGGCATCCTGTTCCGCCACCGCCCGACTCGAATCCTGCTCCCGATCAGCCCGGTGCCAGGTCGGAGCCAACGCCGACACCGGCGACCGCGCATACTGGACCCGATTGAAGCCGCGCCGGCTGCCGAAGAAGAGATCGTCCAGTCCGTTCCCGTCGAAATCTCCGGACACCAGGAAATCGAACTTCCAGGGCACGAGGTCCGCGAACACGCGCTCCAAGGTCGCCGCATCGGAACTCCGCGTGTAGAACCCACCCGTCGCCCGGGCGATGTCCGTGAGCTTGGCGTCATCCGGCGAATTCCCCAGGCCGACCGACAGGACCCGGACTCCCCCCGACTTGGCCCGGGCACCGGGCGACCCCGCGGTTCCGGAAGGCGTGTAATCGCCGTCGCCATCCGTGAGGAAGATTACCATCCGGACGACGCGTGCTCCCGAACGCCCCCGCGCCGACAACTCGGTCACCGCCTCGTGCAGGCCGGCGTTGAGGCTGGTGCCGTTGCCAGTGGCATCGATCCGATCCAGCCGTTGCTTGGCCTCCGCGAAGTCGGCGGTCAGCGACAGGTTGAAATCGATGTTGTCGTCCCAACTGACGACCGAGACCCGGTCACGCTGGGGATTCAGCCGGTCGATGAACGCCTTTGCGGCCGAGATGCGGAGCCCGGAGGAATCGTTGGACGACATGCTTCCCGAACTGTCGATCGCGAGCACGATGTCATAGTCTTCCGGTCGCAGGTCGCCACCCTCCACCTCCTTCGGATCCAACGCCCCGCCGGCCTCCCACCGGCTGCCGGTGTTCATCAGGAACCGGTTCGGCCCCTCGCGATGGAGAAGAAAGAGGTCATCCCACCCGTTGCCGTCGAAGTCCCCGGCCACCACGGATTCGTATGCGCCGACCTCCGTGGACGGAAAGCCGGACCTCGTTGGCGGGCCGCCGTCGGCAGGCGATGCGACGAAGACGTTGTTCCCGCCCGGCCCGACGAGAAACAAGCCATCGGGCACCGACGCTCCCCGGACCTCGATTCCCGCCGGCCCAACCGCACCGAGCACCAGCGCGAGAAGGATGCCGAGCGCCGCCGCCCCCGCGGAGAGGCCCCTTCGACGACGCAGTTCCGAGTTCGGGATCGTGTTCGTGGTCTTCATGGAGCCTCGAGTCGCCACACGCCTTCTGGGGCCGTCACCTGCAGCGTCGAACTCGCGGAAATCGCCCGCGTTCGCGGTCCGACGACGCGTCGCGGGACCTTCATGAAGCCGGACCCGATGTCCTCTGGGATCCCGTTCAGGATGTTCATGAAGGCGGCCCCCTCCCGCGGGCGCGTTCCAGGAACGTCCGAAGGACGGGGCTCACCGGGTTACTACCGGACCGGAACGCCCGGATTACAGCCCCCCTCGACCGCCCTCTGGACCGATGCCCGTCCCATGCCGCTTACCGCGCCCCGGCGTACCGACCCGACAGCCACGCGCCCCACGCATTCGTCCCCCGCAGGCCGGCCAACCTCTCGTGGCCGATCACGAGTTCCCGCGCCGGCAACGCCTCGAACTGCTCGTCCGACCCCGACTGACGCAGGCCCGCCGTGGCCTCCGCGAGGTCCGGCAACCAGCCCGGCGCCGGAACGTCCGGCACAAGCCAGATCGGCCAGCGGACCGCCGTGCGATCCCGCGAGGCCGTCAGCACGCCGCGCCCGTCCACGGCCCATTCGCCGGTGGTCACCTCGTCCCGATGCCGCAGGGTGTCGCTGACCGCGTGGCCCGTCTCGGCGTCCCATATCCGTCCCGTGCCATCCGCCGAGACCGTCAGGACGAACCGACCGTCGGGACTGAATCCGGCCCAACTGACCTCCCGCGCGTGGCGCATGGGACGTCCGCGCGGCGCGAACGTTGCCGTGTCCAGCACCTGGGCCGTGCCGCCCACTTCGGCCAATACGAATCGCGCGCCGTCGGACCGGAACTCCACCGAACGCACGACGGAAGTTCGGCGAATCTCGCGATCGATCCGGGCGCCTTCGCGCCAGGCCCGCAGGCGCACCACCGGACTTCCTCCGCAGGTCACCACGCCCAGCCCGTTCGGGTGGAAGACGGGCTGGTCGCCCTCGAGATCGCTCCCGGCCCGTTCCATCACCTTGCCCCCGTCCGGCACGCTCCAGACGCGCAACGTCCGTGACCGGCTGATCGTCGCGAGATGCCTGCCGTCCGGACTGAAGCCCAGGTCGTGCACCTGCGAGTCGTGCTGCAGCGGACTCCCTTTGGCTGCGCCCGTCCGCCCGTCCCAGAACCGCACGGTCCGATCCTCCGACCCCGTCGCCACCCACCGCCCGTCGGGACTGAACCGTCCGCTCGTGACGACGCCATCATGACGAAGCGGCGAACCCACCGACTGCCCGGTCGTTCCGTCCCATAACCGGGCCGAACCGTCGACCGAGACGGTCAGCACGCGATCCCCGACCGCGTTCCAGCGGACGGAGGTCACGGCTTGCTGATGGACCAATTCCGCGACGGGGCGAACGCCGTCCACGGCGCGGTAAAGACGTCCGCGCGACCCCATGTTCGCTGTCGCGACGCGCGTCCCGTCGGGGCTCATGGCCGCGCCGTTCAACCCCAAACGGTCCTGGAACACCGAGGGACGGACGGCATGCGTCATGCTCCAGACCCGCGCCCGTCCTGGAAAGGCCGCGACCAGGACGCGGGAGCCGTCGCCCAGGAACCGGCTCAGCGCCGCGCTCTCCGTTTCGGCAATGGCCTCGGAGACGGGAAGCCCGGTCACCCCGTCGCGCACGACCAGTTCCTTCATCGTGTCACAGGCAAAGCGCGACCCGTCCGGGCTGAACGAGGCGGGCCCGTGACTTCGACTCGTCGGGAACGGCCCCCCGGTCAGGCGACCGGTGGATGCGTCCCAGATCCGTCCGTTCCCCGAGACCTCGTGCGTGAAGACGCGTCGCCCGTCCGGGCTGAAGAACGCGTAGTCCACGTTCACGCCATGAACCAGCCGGTGCAGCCATTCGCCGGTCTCGGTCTTCCAGATCGAGGCGTTGGCATCAGCGCCCGCCGTCACGATGCGGCTGGAATCGGGGCTGAACGCGGCCTGGTACACCCGCGAACCGTCGCGCATGGGTCGCCCCACGGCCTCCCACGTCGCGGCCCGGCGAATCACGGCGAAGTTCCCGCCCGACGTGACCAGCCATTGGCCGTTCGGACTGTACTCGGCGTGATGGAACGCCACGTCCGCGTGGACGCGTTGGCCGTCCGCCAGCCGGATCGCCACCCCGGCGAGCCGCCGCCAGTTGTCCGATCCCAGGTCGGGCACCGACGCGACCAAGGCCAGTTCGCCGTCGGGACTCACGACAACGCGCTCGGCGAAGCCCGGGACGAGATGGGGTCCGGCGCGCCGCGAGCCGTCGGTCAGGTCATGGAGCGTCAATTCCCCCTGCTCGGTCACGACGGCGAGGCCGCGTCCGTCCCGGGTGAATGCCGTGACGCGTGCCGGGCCGCCGACGGGGATCTCCCGCTCCAGTTCCAAGCCGCGTTCCAGGTTCCAGACGGTCACCGTGCGCCCGCCGTTCGTGGCTCCGACGACCCGGTTTCCGTGCTGGGCGAAAGGGTTGATCCAGCGCGCGTGGGGCAGGGCCAGCTCGCCGGGCAGGGGACGCAGGAAGGTCCGCTGGTCCAATGCCGACACGACCCGCTGGGCGGCGACGCGGTTCGCGGGATCCTCCCGCAGCAGGCGCGCCAGCATCGCCAGCCCCTCGGACGAACGCTCGTTCTCCAACCGTTCGGAAGCCTGGTCCAGACGCAGACGCAGCACGGTGGCCGCGAGTTGCTCCGCGTGCTTCTCCGCCCGGTGCCACTGCCAGAAGGTCAATCCGCCCCCGATGACCCCGGACGCGACCACCGCCCCGAGGGCCCACGCCCAGCCGGCATGTCGCCGGCACCAGCGCCACGCGGCCCGGACCCAACCCGCGGGTCGCGTGCGCAACACTTCCCCGCGCAACCACCGGTCGAGTTCGTCCGCGACCTCCCGCGCGGTCGCGAACCGCCGCCGGGGCTCGCGTTCCAGGCATTTCAAAACCACGGCCTCGAGATCCGCCGGGATGGCCGGTTGGAACAAGCGTGGACGCGGCACCTCGCCGCCCAGCGCCTGGATCAGGATCGACTCGACGTCGGCTCCCACGAACGGTGGACGCCCGCACAGCAGGAAGTAGAGCACGGCCCCGATGCCGTAGACGTCGCCCGCCACGTCCGAGACCTCCCCCTGCCCGCTCAAGCGTTCCGGCGGCAGATAGCCGGGCGATCCCAGCACCTGACCCGTCAACGTCAGTTCCGAATCCTCCGACAGCCACCGTGACAGGCCGAAATCCGAGACCAACGGTTCCCCGTCCCGGCCCAGCAGGACGTTCGACGGCTTCAAATCCCGGTGGACGATGCCCCGGTCATGCGCCAGCGCCGTCGCGTCGGCGACGGCTCGCGCCCACCCGGCCGCCCGGCGGATCGACGGCGGTCTGTCCCGCACCGCCGTCGCGAGGCTGCCGCCTTCGACGTACTCCATCGCGAGATAGAGCCAGCCCTGCCATTCCCCGGCGGCATGGACCGTCACGATGTGGCGATGGTGCAGCGCACCGGAGGCCCGGGCTTCGCGCTGGAAACGCTCCACGATCCCCGACCGTCCCGCGCCCGGGAACGCCGGAAGCAACTTGAGCGCCACCACCCGGTTCATGCCCGCCTGCCGGGCGCGATACACGACCCCCATCCCGCCACGCGCGATCTCCTCCAGCAGTTCGAAGTCCCCGATCCAGGCCCCGGCCTGCACAGCCGGTACGCTCCCCGCCGCGACCCGGTTCGGCGCCGCTTCCCAGGACAACGGCTCACCCTCGTCGTCGCCGGCACCCTCCAACGCCACGCGGGCCAGGCAGCCGGGACACAGTCCCTGCCATACCTCGCCGGCCCACGTGCGTCCGCACCGGGGACAGTTCATCGAACTCATGACACGCCGCGGTCGTCCGGGACCCTGGGCGGGTTTCCGAAGCGCCGATTCGTTCCTACCGAAATTCCCGGCCCGGATTTCAGCCGACGCCCGGGAGGGCCTGGGTCCGGCTCAGAATCTCGACCAGGTAGCGCAACTCGTCCTCGACGTCCCCCGCTCCGCCCACGGTGCGCGCCACTTCCTCCCGCACGAGCACCGCATACCGACGACGGAGCCGGTGCACCCCCACCGCCACCGCTCCCGCCTCGATTCCCAGACGCTCCCCCGCCGTCGCGTAGTCTCCTGGCCCGGGTTCCGCCACCAGAAAGGGCTTCAGGATTCCGAACTCCCCTTCCCGCCCCCGTTGCCGCACCTCGTCCTCGAGCCGCCGCCCCGCCCGCGAGATCACCTGCCGAGCCCAGACCGCGTCGAACCCCGCGTCCTCGCCAACCCCGGCCCCCGCCGCTGCCCGCGGTTCGTCCCCGTCCTCCAGTTCCTCCCACGGAATCCAGGCCGCACCGCCGCCGCGCTTGGCCGCCCCGGCCTTCTCCCGTTGATGCCCCAGATAATGCTTCGCCGCCGTCAAGAGGAACGCACGAAACCGGCCCTTCGCCGGGTCCGCCGCCCGATACACCCGGCGCTCGAGAAAATGCTCGAAGAACCCCTGCGTCAGGTCGTCCGCCGACTCCGCGTGGCCCGGTGCACTCCGGAGGAAGAAGGCGTGCACCGGACGCCAATAGTCGCGGCACAGGGATTCGATGGACGCACGCACCGCCTCGGCATCGGCGTCTCCGCCCGCCCGCAGCACCACGCTCCAGCAGGTCGTCTGAAAGGTCTCCGGTGACCGGTTCATCGTCGAACGCGTCCAAGCCGATCCCGCCACGCACCCGCCCGGCGCGCCCACGGAACATCACCAGCTTCCTGACGGTCGAGAGAGGAACCAAACCCCACGTCCCCCCGCAAGCCCGAATCGACAGCCCGGTTCCCCGCGTA
The DNA here is from genome assembly GCA_964608505.1 of uncultured Verrucomicrobiota bacterium. Classification (GTDB taxonomy): domain Bacteria; phylum Verrucomicrobiota; class Verrucomicrobiia; order Limisphaerales; family CAIMTB01; genus CAIMTB01. Next base: position 19,301 of record CAZSOV010000017.1, on the reverse strand, counting down.
TGTGGACTGCCGGGCCGTGAAGCGTTGGATTTCCCGGGCTTGGTGATCCTGCCCGGAGCAGGCTGAATTCCACCCCGCGATGGACCCCGGCCAACTCCCCATCTGGACGCTCCACAATTCGATCGTGGAATCCGTCCGTGTCCACGGACGTCTCGTGCTGGTCGCCGCGACCGGCTCCGGCAAGACCACGCAGGTTCCCCAGATGCTCCTCGACGCCGGGCTCGCCGGCGGGAAACGCATTGTCATCCTCCAACCCCGCCGGGTCGCCGCCCGGACCGTCGCATCCCGGGTCGCGTGGGAGCGCGGCGCGAAGCTCGGTGGCGAAGTCGGATACCAGGTCCGGTTCGAGGACCACATCGCCCCCGAGACCCGCCTCTGCTTCGTCACCGAGGGCATCCTGCTCCGGTGGTTGCAGCACGACCGGACCCTGGCGGACGTCGGCCTCGTCGTGTTCGACGAATTCCACGAGCGCAACCTGCTGGGCGACGTCGCGCTGGCCCTGGCGAAGGAACTGCGCCGCACGTCCCGGCCCGATCTCGGAGTCGTCGTCATGTCGGCCACCCTCGAGGCGGAACCGGTCGCACGATACCTCGGGACGGACGTGCCGATCCTGGTGTCCGAGGGCCGCACCTATCCGGTGGAGATTCGCTGGGCCGACTACACCGACGACCGTCCGGAGTGGGAAAAGGCCGTGTCGGCGGTCGAGGAGATCGTCTCGAGCGGGTGGGACGGGGACATCCTGGTGTTCATGCCGGGGAAGAGCGAGATCCAGACGACGCTCCGGGCGCTGGGCGGGGCACGCCTCGGCGAGCGGGTGACCGTGATGGCCCTGCACGGGGACCTGCCCCCGGAAGACCAGGATCGGGCCTTCCAGCCGAGCGACCGCCGAAAGATCGTCGTCAGCACCAACGTGGCGGAGACCAGCGTGACCATCGACGGCGTGCGTCACGTGGTGGATGCCGGACTGGCACGGGTGGCCCGCTACGACGCCGAACGCGGGATCCAGACGCTGCGGGTCGAGCCGATCAGCCAGGCCTCCGCCGACCAGCGGGCGGGGCGCGCCGGACGAACCGCGCCCGGCACCTGCTGGCGCCTCTGGACCGAGGGCAGCCACCCGAGCCGACCCGATCGCAACACCCCCGAAATCCAGCGGGCCGATCTCGCCGAGACCGTCCTCCTCCTGCATTCGCTCGGGGTGCGACGCGCGGTGGAGTTCGACTGGCTGGACCGACCCGACCGCGAGGCGGTGGAACGGGCGGAACGGTTGCTGGTCACGCTCGGAGCGCTGGCCCCGGTCGAGGCCGGGCCCGGGGAGCTGACCGAAATCGGGCGCCGGATGTTGCGGCTGCCGATGCACCCGCGGTTTGGCCGAATGCTCGTGGAGGCGGGCCTCCGCGGCTGCGTTCCCGACGCGGCCCTCTGCGCCGCGCTGGTGAGCGGTCGCGATCTGCTGGTGCGCATCGGTCGGGACGAGGCCCATCTCCAGGATCGACGGGAGGCGTTCGAGGACGAGGGGACAAGCGACTTCCACACGCTGCGGCGGGCCTTTCAGTTCGCCCGGGACCACGGATTCTCGGCGGAGGAATGCCGTCGCAACGCCATTCACGGGCCAACCGCGCGCCAGGTGGAGGATACCTGCCGCCAGATCCTGCACCTGGCCGGGCGCGAGGGCCTGGCTTCCGAAACCACCCCCACCCCCCGCGCGCCCCAGCCGGACGCGCTGGAGCGCTGTCTCGTGGCGGGGTTCATCGATCAGCTCTGCCTCCGAAAGGACTCGGGAACGCTCGAGTGCGAACTGACCGAGGGCCGGACCGGCACGTTGGTCCGCGAAAGCGTCGTCCAGAAGGCACCGATGCTGGTGGCCGCCTCCGTCCGCGAGGTGAGCGGTCGGGAAGGAACCCGGACGCTGCTGTCGCAGTGCACCGCGGTGAAGCCCGAGTGGCTCCGGGAGATGTTCCCGCAGCACTTCACCTCCCGCCTGGAACATCTCTACGACCGAACCCACAAACGCGTCGCGGCCATCGACCTCATCCGGTTCCTCGACCTGGTCGTGGACCGGCAGCACCGGCGCGACGTCGATCCGGTCGAGTCCGGACGCTGCCTCGCGGACGCCGTCGCGCGCGGCTGGCTCGACCTGCCCAACCTCGACCATGGCGTGCAGCAATGGATCGGACGCGTGGAATGCCTGCGCACGGCGGTTCCGGAACTCGAGTTGCCGCCCATGCGGACCGAGGGACGGCGGCAGGCCCTGGAAACGGCGTTCCGCGGCCTCACGCTCGGGCGCGATGCCCAGTCCGTGGCCCTGCTGCCCGCCTTCCGCGGCGTGTTGTCGAAGGCCCAACAGGCCTTCGTGGAGGAACTGGCCCCGCTCCAAATACCCGCCCCGGACGGCCGGCCATGGAAACTGGCCTACGCCACGGATCGCGACGATCCGGAGGCGCCCCCGGTTCCCGAGGTGCAAGTCAAACTTCTGGAAGCCCTACCCCTCCAGGAACACCCGCGCATCGCCGAGGGACGCGTGCCGGTCCGGATCTGGCTCCAGGACCCGTCCGGCAAACGACTGGCTTCGACCCGGGACTGGCCCACGTGGCGGAAAACGGAGTACCCAAAGCTCCGTGCGACGCTGAAGTCGAAGCACCCCGGGTTCCTCTGGCCGTAAAGCCCATGGGCGGGGCGGTGTCTCCCGCGCCCCAGCCGGGGCGCGACCGAGGGGGACCGCGGAACCGGCGGCTGCGCCCACGCGGCGTGGGCTTGCCGCCGGCTACCATCCCTCGTCCCTCCGGGACGAACTGCCCGACCTCTCCACCTCGAAATTCCACTCCTCAGGCGACCTCCGCGGGCCCATACCGTTCCGCAACGAACCGCTGGACAACCTTTTCCCAGAGGTCTGCCAACCACTCCATGTTCCGCAATGCGACTCCCGCCCCCTCCGGAGTCGCTCAGGTAGAACGTCGGGCGACTTCACTCTCGTGAGTGATGCGTGCACGGCACGGGCGGTGGCGGGATCGCCGCTGAGGCACACGGCACAGGATCATCCCGGAGGGATGAAGGAAGGTAGCCGGGGGTCGAGCGCAGCGACACCCCCGGATCGGACGATCAAAAGCGAGGTGCACCCCGGCAGGGGTGCCGGAGAGCGGGAAAGGCTGGGTCGCTGCCCACGCCGCCGCCTGGCACCCCGGGCTGCGGGTTCCTTTCATGTCGGAACTCCGGGGTATCGCCTTGCTCAACCCCCGGCTGCCCCTCGGCAAACCACTGGGTCGCCGGAGACCGGACCCGTGGGCGGGGTGGTGTCTCCCGCGCCCCAGCCGGGGCGCAAACGAGGCGGACCGCGGAACCGGCGGCTGCGCCCACGCGGCGTGGGCTTGCCGCCGGCTACCGTCCCTCGTCCCTCCGGGACGAACTGCCCGACCTCTCCACATCGAGATCCCACTCCTCCTGCGACCTCCGCGCGCCGGTGCCATTCCGCAAACAACCGCTGGCGCCGAGCAGGCGTCTTCGGTGAACGGGCCGATTGCGCCCCGGGTCCCTGCCGGGCACGATCCGCGCATGACCGGGCAGCGTCGCTGGCCGCACATCGCATGCACTGGCTCGATCTGAAGGTCCCACCGGTCCTCGTGTGGCTTGCTTTCGCCGGTGCCATGTCGGTTGTGGCGCGCGTCGCGCCGGGGATCTCGTACACGCTGCCCGCCAGCGTCGCGCTGGCGCTGGCACTGATGCTGGCGACGGTCGGTGGGGCGGTCGCGCTCGCCGGGGTCGTCGCCTTTCGCCGTCAGCGTACCACCGTCAACCCGCTCACGCCCGGCGCGTCCTCGTCCGTCGTGTGCAGCGGTGTCTACCGGCTCTCGCGCAATCCCATGTACCTCGGCTTCTTCCTGGCTCTTGCGGCCTGGGGCATCCACCTATCCAATGCGGGCGCGGTCCTGCTGTTGCCGGCCTTCCTGGCATACCTGACTCGGTACCAGATCAAGCCCGAGGAGCGGGCGCTGCTCGCGAAGTTCGGCCCCGAGTTTTCGCGGTACATGGCGCGCGTACGACGGTGGGTGTAGGCGCGGTACACGAACCGACGGATCACCGAGCCCGATTACCATGGAATTCGCAATTGGAGTGGTTGCCGCCACCGCAGTCGGCTTGTTCGGCACCGTGGTCGGCTTCGACAAGGAGCGCGGCTTCTACCCGGTCGTGTTGATCGTCATCGCCGCGTTGTACCTGCTGTTCGCGGCGATGGCCGGGTCCGGGGAAACCCTCGTCGCGGAGGCCATTCCCGCGATCGTGTTCATGGCGATGGCCACGCTCGGGTTCCGGAAGACTCCATGGCTCGTGGTCGCGGGCTTGGCGCTGCACGGGGTCTTTGACTTCTTCCATCACGCACTGATCGCGAACCCCGGCGTCCCCGTCTGGTGGCCGGGCTGGTGTCTCGCGTACGATGTCGTCGCCGCTGCCTACCTGGCCGCGGTGATCTGCGTTCGGAAGGCGCCGCCTTCGGCCTAGCCGGGCGACGGCAGCGAAGGACGCGGCGTTCCGTTCGACCGCTTGGACCGCTTGGACGGCGGTCATCCCGCCGCCGCCGCCGCTCCCTTCGCCCTCGGCGCTGGGCCCGGACCACCCGTTCCCGCGGCTGGGCGGACTAGAGCGTGTACTGCGGGATCTTGAGCCATTCGCCGCCCTTGAGCGCGGAGGCGTGCGCGACGATGCCGGCGGCGGTCATGTTGAGGGCCAATCCGATGTCCACGAGGGGCCGGCGGTTCTGCAGGATGGCCGTCACGAACTCGTGCGTCAGGTAGCCGTGCGAACCGCCGTGCCCGCCGGGGTCCATGGCAGGAGGCAGCGGGGGGCGCCGGGTTTCGGGGAGCTTCGTCTCGAGACCCTGGTACTTCTCGAAAAAGGCGCCGCGGTCGCCCCGGACGCGACCGCGTTCCCCCTCGGCCCCGGGCGTATCCCAACTCACCGCCATGCGCGCGGTCCCGCCGTCGGCGGTGCGCAGCAGGGCGATCTCGGTGCCGAAGGGATTGCGGTAGGTGTTTCGATCCGGCTGGAGGTGCTCGATGCGGCTGGGGATGCCGAGGCAGGAGACCTCGGTGAAGCGGCTGCCCGTGACGCCGGTGGCGTAGGCGTTGGAGTGGGTGGGATACCATTGCGGCGGCAGCCCGACGCGCCAGTCGCGGTAGGAGGCGATGGGTTCGGCCATGTAATGGTAGTACTCGCCCTCGGCATAGACGAAGCGCCCGAGGCCGCCGGCGCGGTGGATCTCGCGCATGGCGTGGAGATCCGCGTGATAGCAGGAGGTCTCGAACATCATGTAGTGCAGGCCGCTCCGCTTCACGGCTTCGAACAGCCGCTCCCCGTCCTCCAGCGAACCGAACATCGCCGGCACCGCGCAGGCCACGTGCTTCCCATGCTTCAGCGCGAGCATCGCGTGCGCGGCATGGCTCGGGGCGTCGGTCGCGAGGAAGACTGCCTCGACGCGGTCGTCCTTCACCAGTTCCTCGAGCGACGGGTAGGTCTTGTCGCAGCGACAGGCCTTCGCGAGGTCGCGGCAGCGGTCCGGGAACAGATCGCTAACGGCGACCACCTCGACGTTGGGATGGTCCTGGAAACCGAACGCCGAACCGAAACGGCAGACGCCGTGGCCGACGATGCCGCAGCGAATCTTCCGGTCGGAAACCGGTTTCCAGCCCTTGGAAGCCTCGGGATCCACGGGGGCCTTCTCGAAGCCCGGAATCACCTTCTCGGCCGCCCGGGCCGCGCCGGACCCACCGGCGCAGGCGGCCCCGATGCCGAGAGCAAGGGAGGTTTGGAGGAAGGATCGACGAGGAACGGGAGAGTTCATGCGAGGCGTGGGAGGCGTGTGGGGTGGAAATGACGGGACGCCCACCGGGCTATCCCGCCCCGACCGGGCCGTCAATGCTCCAGGGCCGCCCCCCGCACGCCCGCTCAGGGCGATTGACAAAGTCGATTGGGGCCCGCGACCGGCTCCCCGCCATAGCGTCCGCGCGACGGCGGGCCGGGTCGCGGGGCGATCGAAGCAGGCGAATCGAGAGGAACCGGCGACTCGGCAGTCGCCGGCCCCACATCGCAGTTCCACGCAGGACTTTGTCAACGGCCCTGTACGCCCTCTCCCGCGGTCCGCCGGGGCGGTTATTGCCGCGGCAGGCTCGCCGGGCGCGCGCGGGAGTCTGGCAGCACCCGGATCGTGCGCGACGCCGAAGCGGTGCAAACGCCGCGCTCCGGCAACGTTTCCGTCGTGCGCCCCCGGTCCCAACCCGGAAGTCCCCCGGGACTCCCCCCCGCTTGCCGCCGCGGCGGCGTCCCTCCTACCCTCGGCAGGATGAAGGGCGTGAAGTGCATTGCCGTGCTGAGGGCGCTCGGCGAGCTCAACCGCATGCGGATCATGCACCTGCTTCTCAACGAGGAACTGGGAAGCACCACCGTCGCCAGCCGGCTTTCGATCTCGCAGTACAACGCCTCCAAGCACCTCCGGATCCTCAAGGAAGCCGGCCTGCTGCAGATGCAGAAGTCGGGCAAGGAACGGCGCTACAGCCTGGCGACCGGGTTCCGGGAACACCTGGAGGCCAACCGCAACGTGCTGGAACTCGGCTGCTGCTCCTTCCGGTTCGACCAGCTTCCCAAGTAGGCGTGCAGCGGAGGCGGACGCCTCCCCAGGTGGGGCCGGCGAGTGCCCAGTCGCCGGCGGCATGATTCCTTACGCCTCGCCCGCGCATCCCGCGACCCGGCCCGCCGTCGCGCCGACGCCATGGCGGGGAGCCGGTCGCAGGCCCCCACCCGACTTTGGCCATCGCCCTGCCCCAAGGCCGGAACCCGTCGAGAAACCCGTCGAGAAACGATTTGCACCGACTTCCCCACACTTGCACTGTACGGCATATATGGCGTTTTCGACCCGTCCCCCGGCCATGGCGGCCCTCCTCCTCGCAGCCAACCTTCCCCTCGGCGCCGAGCCGATCCTCGTCCCCAACGCCTCCTTCGAATCGCCCGCCACCGCGTTCGTGGACAACCGCGTGGACTTTTGGCGGAAGACGCCCAAGCCGTCCTGGTACGACGAGACCGGCGGCTTCACCTGGGACCAGTTGTCCGGCGTCTTCAAAAACACCGATCCCGGCGAGGACGATCACCTCGAGAACGCGGACGGAGCGCAGGGGTTCTACCTGTTCGCGGTTCCCGGCGTGGGGATCCAACTGGACGAAACCTCGACCCACGCCCCGTCGCCCGGCGCTCCGACGCCGTTTTCGGCACGGTTCGAGCCGGGCATGTCGTACTCCTTCGCGGTCGCGGTCCAGGGTGGCGGAGGGGGAATGAAGCCGGGCGCCACGCTCGAACCGGGCCTGTACTATCGCGACGCCGAGGGCGTGCCCCGGTCCGTGGCCCGCATCACGGTCACGAACGACGCCGCGCGGTTCCCGTCCCGGCATCTGCTGGCGGATTTCGTGGTCCGCACCGACCCGGTGAAGCCGACGGATCCGTGGGCGGGTCAGGGCATCGGGTTGCAGGTTCTGTCCACGGTCGATCCCGCCCTCGCGGGTGGCTATTGGAACCTGGACCATGCCCGGCTTCGGGAGCACCCGGCGTCCGTGCTGGTGAATGCGGCGGTGTTGTCGGGCGGTCGTTTCGCGTTCGACGTCCAGGGCGAACCGGGCGCGCGGTTCGAAGTGCGGGTGGCGGACAGCGCCGCGGCGGTCGCGAGCGCCTGGACCCCGGTCACGACGATCACGAACCAGTCCGGATTTGCCGGTTTCGTCGGGACGGCAGAGGGTACGGGGCAACGATTCTATCGGGTGTGGCAACTTCCCTGACCAGGCATGGCGCGGATTCCGACCAGCGGAGAACGAGGGCGACCGGGCTCCGCGGGAAGGTCCGCCGGATCCGCCCGTCCGCCTGGTGCGCCGCGGAACATCGGCCCTGCCCGTCGACGGGGCTTCTCCCTGCTGGAGTTGCTCGTGGTGGGGGCGATCCTTGGGATTCTGGCCTCGTTGCTGCTGCCGGCCCTGTCTTCCGCGAAGGCGCGGGGAAAACGGGCGGTCTGCCTCTCGAACCTCCGGCAGATCGGGACGGCCATTCACGTCTATGCGGACGACCACGAAGGACGGATCCCGTTCGGGCCTCAGGCGCCGCCCTTCACGAGTCCCGCGAGCTTCTACCCTTCGACCGGCGCGCCCACGAGCCTGCTCTCGCTGCGCGACGGGCAACCGGTGGGACTCGGTTTGATGCTGGATTCCGCCCTGGCCCGGGAGCCGCGGGTGGTCTTCTGCCCGGGAAACGACCAACCGCTGGATTCGGCCACCGAGCTCGGGCACGTGGGCAGGACCCAGGCACAGGGCAGCTACTACTATCGCCATGGGGGAAACACGCGGTTGTTTGATCCGGTCGGTATCCCGTTCAGCCCGGATCAAATCCGGCTCGATTCCCTGGGCGACAATCGGGAGGGCCAGCCCATCCGGGCGCTCGTCATGGACACCCAGTTCGTTTGTCCGCCCGATCTGGCCGCCTTCAACGTGCGCCCCCGGACCCATCACGGACTTCGGGAGGTGGGCATCCTCCGGGCGGATGGCAGCGCGCGACCGCACTCGAATCGGGACGGACGTTTCACGGTGGACCTGCGCGATTACTCCGAGCTCCGCGCCGCGTTCGCACGAATCCTCGGCGCCTTCGAGCGGGCCGACCTGGAGCCCTAGGGGGCCGGGCAACCCATGAACCCGGCGACGACTCCCGCCGGGTCGAATTGGCGGGCTTTCCCGAGATCCGGGAGCATTCGCTCTGGCTGGAGAACGCGGAGGTGAAGCGGCTCGGCGGGGGCGCGCCGGCGGTGCCGGCGATCCGCGACGTGACGCGGCGCTGCGAAGTCCGCCTCCCCGGCTTTCCCTCCGAGGGGGGGCCGGTTTCACGCGCCCCGTCCCCTCCCCCGGCGCCCACGCGTCGAGGCCGTCGCGGCGCCCAGCCGATCTCGTGCCCAGCCCCGCCGCCCCCTGCCCGCCCCCCGTTCCAAAACTCGTCATTCCCCGCGATTCATGAAAGAAACGCATCGGTTCCAACGTGGATAGAATGTGACGACGACCGACAACGAAGTGCGGGAGCCGGTGATTCCCGGGGACATGGATGGCACCCGGGAAAGCTTCCTGGTCCGCCTGCGGGAAATGGACCCGAACGGCTGGGAGGAACTCTACCGCCGTTACCAGGACATGATCCTGACCCGCGCCCGCCGCGCCGGACTCAACGAAGCCGACGCCAAAGACGTTGTGCAGGTGGTCTTTACCTCCGTGGCCCGGAACCCGCCCCAACCCAGCGAACACCCCGGCGCCTTCCGCGCCTGGATGCGCGAACAAACCCGCTGGCGCATCACCGACCGCCTCCGCGAGGCCGGACGCCGCCCCGGCGTCCCGTCCCCCCTCCCCGACCCAAGCGGCGAACCCGGCCCCGGCCCCCTCGACACCCTCGAAGCCCGCGACGAGTTCGCCCAACAATGGGATACTGAATTCGCCCGGCACGTCCATGAACTCGCCGTCGCCCGCCTCCTCAAGGACACCTCCGCCGAACATTACCAGATCTACCAGCTCACCGAGGAACAGGACTGGCCCGTGGGCCGCGTCGCCCGTCATTTCAACCTCGCCGCCGCCACCGTCTACGTCATCCGCCACCGCGTCGGCTCCCGACTCAAGGCCCAGATCTCCCGCATCCTCGGCGAGATCGAGGACGCCGGCCACGCCAACCCCTCCCCCCCACCCCGGTAGCACCCGTTCCCCGACCCGACCCAATCGTCCCGGAGGGACGACGGAGGGTAGCCGGCGGCAAGCCCACGCGGCGTGGGCGCCGCCGCCGGGTCCCCGGTCCCCCTCGGTGGCGCCCCGGCTGGGGCGCGGGAAAGAACCACCATGGCCGCCAACATGAGGGGATCGGCCGAGCTCAGCGCCAACCGCCCCTGCCGCCGCCCCAGATGGATGGGCACCTCGCGCCCCCACAAGGAACGACGGGGCTCGACCAGACCGGACCGACCAACCCGGGCTAGGGCGTCGACGGCAGGACAATCCGGTAAAACCGAGCCGGGGTTTCCGGCAGGAGGGGCGCGACGAAATCGACCCCTTCACTGGCGCCGACCAGCGACCCGACCTCCACCCAGGGCGACGCCCCCCCACCGATGGCTTGCGCCGCTTCCACGACGTACCGGAGCCCGGTCAACCCGAGCACCCGGCCATGCAATCGGCCTTCCAAATCGAATCCGACCGATCCCGGTGCCCAAGCCGGCGGATCCACCACCGTCGCGGTCAGGGTGACCGGGCCGGCATCCTGCTCCCATTCGACGCACGACACATAGAACTGGTAGGCTTGGCCCTGCTCCGCCCGAAACAAAAGGCTGCTGGTGACCTGCCCCGCACCGGCATCGTCGTTCGCGGCAACCTCACGCAAGGCCCCCAGTGTTTCGCCCACGAACACCCCGAGCCAGGTGTCGAAGGGTCCATCCGAGTTCCATGGATGGCTGCCGGCGGTGCTGAGGTGGACCAGGGCATTCGTCGGGGAAGTCCATGTCCACCAGAGCGAGAGCCCGGAACCATAGATGAATTCCTGCCCCGACAGGCCCGGCTCTCCCGGTTCCGAGCTGGACAGTCTCAGGTCGCCGGTTCCGGTCACGCCGCGTTCCGACGGCAACCGGACGCGGGTGGCGAAATCATCGTGAGCCTGGGCCGTGCTGGGTTGGAGGGAGAGTTGCGCCAACCCCGACTCTCCCAGTCGGCTGGCCGCGCGGATCTGGTAGTCTTCACCGGCCTCGGCATGAAAGATGATCTGCGCCAACCGCGAGTTGGTTGCGCTATCGTACGAGGCCACATTGGAGAGTGCGGAAAGCCGCTCCCCTTTCAGGACCTGCAGCAAAGGTCGGAATTCCCCCTCCCCTTCGGCTCGCAGGACGTACTTGCCGGACTGCCCCGCCTTCCAGGACCACCACGCCGAAGGATCCGCCACCCCGCCGGCGCTCACCTTCAGGTTGGATATTCGGGACTCCTCGGGCTCGCTCGTCACGAGCGAGAGATCGATCCGCTCGGCAAAGGGCAGCGTGCCAATCGTCTTGCGTCGTTCGAAGTCGTCGTTCGCGGCCCCGGAGAACGCCACGTGCAGCGCCGCCGCCCCAGCCTCGAGCGGCGTCCGGGCCGCCAGGGCGATCTGGTAGACCACCCCCCGGCGCACCGGAAATCGGCCCGACTCCGGCCCCGAGCCTGCCGGCTCCAACTCCACGGGAAGCACCGCGGACGCCGGCTGTTCCTCGTACAGGGCCACCACCATCGGAAACTCGGAACCCGTGGTCGAAAGCGTGACCCACCCGTCCTCGGGCGCCCGCCACGCCCACCAGGCGCTCCCGCCCTCGGCCACCCCGCGATGCAGCGGTTCCCCCGGCTCGCGTCCCGCTCCCGCGAGGTTCACGACGGTCGTCCCCTGGCGGAACGTCAGCTCGATTCGCGCGGCCCGCGGGTCGTTGACCGGCGCCGAGGTCGTCCGTCCGAGCAGGGCGACATACCCCTCGTCGTAACCGCCCTCGTTCGCGCCCTGTTCCGGCCGTCCCGCGACGGGCAGATAGGGCCCCGGTTGGACATACTGCGTCGACGCTCCCAGCCACACCCGGCCCGGCGAATCCACCGCCATGCCTCCAAAGGTCTCCTCCCCGCGCGATCCCAGGAAGGTCGAACGGACCATCGACCCGTCCCCTTCCAGTTCGGTCAGGAACAGGTCCCCATTGTCACCGGTGGACCGCGCGACGAGCGCGCCGCGAACCGGGAAATCCCCCGACCTCGTCACGCCCGCCACCAGCATCCGACCAGCGGGATCCACCGCCACGGCGAGCCCTTCCTCCACCAGCGCCCCCCCGAAAGCCGTCCGAAGCTCGGTTCGCTGCCCGTCGGCGCTCAACCGCACCACCAGAACGTCGCGTCCGGTCGGACGTTCGGGAGGCAACGGTTCGTTCCCCTCGGCGCTGTCCAGACGGACCGACTGCGTACTACCCACCGCCACCAACCGCCCTGCGGAATCGACGGTGACTCCATTCAGTTCATCCCAATTCGGCCCCCCCACCAGGGTCGACCAGCGAACGCGCGACCCATCCCCCGCCACACACAGCAGGAACCCGTCCCGGATTCCCCCGAGCACCGTCTGAGCTCCTCCCAGAGCGGGGAGATCCGAGGATCCCGTGGCTCCCGCCACCACGAGGTCGCCGCTGGGCAGCCGGGTCATGGCGCGGATTTCGTCGCCCAGCGCGCCCCCGAGAAACGTCGAAAACAGCGGCGCAGCCCCCTGCGCAGGGACATGCAGAAGAAACCCATCGCGACCGCCGGGCCGCACGGGCTGGGCAGCGCGCGAAACCGGAAAATCGTCGGACTCCGTGTTCCCCGCGACGAAGACCCCGCCGCTGCCGTCGGGCACCAGGGCCCGCACTTCGTCACGACCGGAGCCTCCCAGCCGGGTCAGCCTCAGGATCGTGCGACCATCGGGGGCCACCTTCACCAGCATTCCCTCCAACCCGCCGCGTCCCCCGCTCGGCAGGGAATCGATCTCCGTCCAGTCCGGGTTGCCCTCGAAGGCTCCACCCACGAAAATGTTCCCCAGCGCGTCCACCGCGAGGCAGCTCACCTCCATCCTGGGCAGCCGAAGCAGACCCCCCAGCGCACCGGAACCTGGAATCACCTCGGCCACGTAGCTCGGGCCCGTCCCGGCACCCTCGACCCCCGCCAGCTTTCCGTTCCCGACGAATCCCGAGGCCCAGAACCGTCCCGAGGGACCCACGGCGACGGCTTGGACCGACTCACTCCCGCGCCCGCCGAGAAACGTGGCGTGATCCAGGCTGAACCGTTCCACCACCGCACCTCCGGCGTTCGCCGCCAGGATGGCCAGCAACCCTCCGGCGGATCGCACCCACCGGGCAAGGACACCGGACCCCGACCCCGCCGCGTTCACTCGGTCAATGGCATTCATGAGCCCCGGAACTCCACGGGCCCGGATGTGCCCTGTCAACCGACATCGCCGAAACGCGGTGCAAACAAGGCCGTGGAAGTGAGCCGGCTCAGGGTGACGGGCACGCGTCCGATGGCCGCCGATGCCTCGTTGCGTCCGTGGCGGCGTTGCGTGCCTCCCCTCCCTCCGGCGTGCAAAGAGGCGGTTCTCACGCCACGCCGCCAAGACCGCCACGAAAGTCGAAGGTCGGCGACCGGGAGTACCCCAGCAACGCCACCCTGGGTTGAACAAGCCCGGCGGGAAGGACGGAGGCGGAGCCGGGCCGGGGCGCTCCCCGCCTCGTACCCCTCCCTCGTCCCCCCCGCGTACGTCCGATAGCTGCCCCACGCATGACTCCAGCGCGGCTGCTCTCATGGGATGGCGGCAATCATGGCGGCCATGCGCTCGTGCGAGTAGGCGCGGGCCTTGGCTGCGGCGGCGCGGGCGGCGGGGAGGTCGCGGCCTATTTGCGTAAGGCGTGCGGCGATTTGTGCGCCGGTCGCCTGGTCAATCTCGAAAACCCAATCGTCCATTCCCAGGTCATACCACATGCGGCCTTTGCGGGTGTCGGTGGGCTGGCGCAGGAGGACGGACGGCACGTCGGCGGCAATGCCCATGATGGGTGAATGCTGCTCAAGGCTGACGATGGCGGCAGCGTGGGAATACACGCTGCACGCCTCAGCGGTGAGCCAGTAGCGGTCGAGGTAGGCGACATGTGGCTTCACGTCGTCGGGCAACCTGTCGAAGATGAGAGTGCGCAGCAGTGGCACCGCGTAAGTCATCTCAGGCGTGAGCAGCACGCGCATCTTCGTCTCGCGCACCCAGGCGATGATGCCCTCGCGGAGCTTGGCGTGGTCCCGCTCGGCAAACTCTTCGTTCACCTTGATGCGTTCCCGGTTGGGCGGCGTGGACTCTGGATGAATCTCCCAATACGGCGTCCAGCGCAGGCGCGGGATGGCGCAGAGGAACGCGCCAGGCTCCATCCTGTGCTCCTTGAGGAGCGCCCTCGCCGCAGTCTCGTCGCGCAAATCAATGGCGAAGGTCGCATCGGGGCCAAAATCAATCTTCGGGCCAGTGATTCCGCTGGCTCGGACGGCACGCATGGAGTCGGTGTCGCGGAGAAAAACAAACCTTGCGCCAGCGAGCAACGCCCGCTGGTCCTTGATTTCGGCGTCCGTCATGGTGACGCCGCCGATGCCGTAAGGCTTGCCAGCCTTCTGGGCGAGCTTCAGCTCGGCCAGCCCCACGAGGAGCGGGCCAGAGCCGTGCAGAAAGAAATCGCACTCCGCCAGTGCCGTCTCCTGCTCGGCCTTGCTTTTGGCAATCTTCAACTTGGGAAAACGCGCCCGCAAAATCTCCTCCACGCCGCGACCTACGCTGCTCGGCCACAGAGTAACCTCGGCTTCGGGGCGATGCTTCGCCAGCAAAGCCAGCATTCCGGGAGTGTGGGCGATGTCGCCGATATTGACGGTCTGCCAGGAAGAGCGGAGCAGAATGCGCGTGGGTGCTTTCTGATCAGCGTGCCCCGTGGTGCCGATGCTGGCGGCAAGGGCGGTGTGGATAAAGGCGCGGCGGTTCATGGAAGCTGGATTCGTCATATCTTCATTCACAGGAGGCACGGGGATGCGCCCAACGAGCCAGGCTCAGCAACCCGGCCCGCAGGACGCCACGATTGCGGCAGTGACGCGATGGCCGGCTTCGCTCCAGCCCACGGTTGAACAAAGCCGCTGCGCGGCGACGCGGTGCGTGACACGGGAAGCCATGCCGGGCGATGGCGTCGGTCGGGTGACCGCATGGGGAGAGCCGTTGCTGGCTCCGCTTCGCGGCTCAGCAAAACACCCTCCAATGTTTGCTCCGTTTAAAGTGCTCACCATTCACTCGGACGTACTCCGCCAGACAAGTGAAGACTCGAGCGCTGGCGTCTATAGCTTCACCACTCAGTATGCCCATCGGGCTGTCGCCTTTGACGCAGAACTCTCGAAGGTATTCGACGCGCTTGGATCGGTGAAGATGAGGCTCCGCAAATGGAAACATGGACGCGGCCTGATCCAGCCAGTTGGCAACATCGGTCGCACCGATCTCGCGATACGAATCGGAGAAGGTGGGGTATGGGGGTCGCTCAGGCCAATCGCCCTCGAAGAAGTACTGGAAGCCGCCGTTATCGATGGTTCCCTGTGCTGCGTAGATCATCGCAAAGACCCGTCGCGGACGGGGCATGACGGCCAAGGATGCGAGTTCGCCGTCGCGACCAAATACAGTGTTGGCTGTCTTGGTCAGCAGCGCGTCATCTGCTTTGGAGAGTTCGCTCATGACGATGGTGACTTTAATGGCCTAACGCACAACGTCTGCCACGCCGGACCGACCAGCGCAACCGCGAAGCCGGCGCGCACCCGCGTTGGCAGCACAGGAGAATTCGGTGTCGGGCGCCGACGATGGACCCGTCCCCGAGACGGCAAAGACGGCGCTGCACCGGCGGCGGCAACAGCTCCGCGTCGGGTTTGGACAGAATGGAGAGGTTGATCAGGATTCCCGAGAGGACAATGTCAGGTGAGGACAGCCGCGACGGGCCGTCCCGCACCCGGGGCGACTGGGAATGGCCCCTCTGCCTCCATCCAGCTTCAGCAACGCCTCCCGCCCACCTCGCAGCTCTCCGCGCATCTCCTCCCGCACGGCCTTCGTCGCGTGCGTCGCCCGCGACGCCTCCCCCATTCCAAAGTCCGAGACCCGCGCACCTCAGGACCCGCGCCGTCTCCATCCACCTCGGCCTCCCCTTCCCGCGCCCCACGTACGTCGGATAGCTGCTCCACGCATCACTCCGGAGCGGCTCCTCCCCCACCCGGATCCACCGCGCGCGCGCCGGATTCAGATGCTTGCACGTGCCCACCACCCTGAAATAGTCGCCGCTGCCCCCATCCACCAAGACCGCCTTGTAACGACTCCGGAACAGGTAACCGAAAACCTCGTGTCGGGAGTTGAACCGATGGAGAAGCTGGTGGGAGCGGCAAAGTAGACCCCTGCCCCAGTGGGTGAATACCCCATGGCGCAAGTCGATTCCCTCCCCGGAAGATGCCGGCGGGGAAGTACAAGAGCACTGCTTCGCTACGTTCCAGCCCGACCGCGAAGCGGTGACCCTCGGCGCCTTTCGCCGCACCTCGGAGGTCTGCCAACTGCACCCACGATTCTCATCATCACCAAATGAACGTGATCCAAGTTTACGACCCTCCGATGTGTTGCTCGACCGGGCTCTGCGGCAACGACATCGATCCCGCTCTGGTCAGTTTTGCCGCCCTGCTCACCCAATTGACTCAGGGCGGCGTCAAAGTAGAGCGCTACAATCTCGGCCAGCAGCCGATGGCGTTCGTCCAGAACCCCAGGGTGAAGGCCTTGCTGGACACCGAAGGCGTCGCCGCGCTGCCCCTGATCCTGATCGACGGTGAGGTCCACCTGAAGGGCCGGTACCTGACCGCCGAGGAACGGGCAACCCTTTCCGCGTCCGCCCTCGGGATAAACACGGAGGTGTCGGCGTGAAATTGCCCCTCTTCCGACCCGCTCCGACGCATACGACCCGATACCTGTTTTTCACTGGCAAGGGGGGCGTGGGCAAAACATCGCTCTCCTGCGCCACCGCATTGAGGCTGGGCGAGGCTGGCAAACGCGTCCTGCTGGTGAGCACCGACCCGGCCTCGAATCTGGACGAGGTGCTGGAGACCCAACTCACCAACCACCCCGCCCGCATCGCCGGCGCCCCTGGGTTGGAGGCGATGAACATCAACCCGGTCGCGGCCGCCGCTGCGTATCGAGCGCGGTTGATCGATCCGATGCGCGGCCTGCTGCCCGAGGCGGCCTTGCGGAGCATGGAGGAGCAGCTCTCCGGCTCCTGCACGGTCGAGATTGCGGCGTTCGATGAGTTCTCAGGCCTGATCGGCAATCCGGAAACTGTCAGGGCCTACGACCACATCATCTTCGATACCGCGCCGACCGGTCACACCTTACGGCTGATGAGCCTGGCCAAGGCGTGGGATCAATTCCTGGATCAGAACACGAGCGGGACCTCCTGTCTGGGTCCTCTGGCCGGTCTGGAAAAACAGCGCGCCGTGTATGAAGCGACCGTCAAGACGCTGGCGGACGCCTCGGCCACGACGCTCGTGCTCGTCAGCCGTCCGCAACTCGCCGCCCTGCGCGAGGCGGAGCGCACTTCCAAGGAACTACGAACCCTCGGCGTAAGCAATCAATGCCTCATCATCAATGGAACCTTTGAGACGAACTGCCCCGAGGATGTGACATCACAAGCGATGCAGCGCCGTGGCGAGGCGGCGCTGGAAGCGGCCAAGGAATTCATCGGCGGCATGCCGAGTTTCATGGTGCCGCTTCGGCCCATCAACATCCTCGGCCTCGGCGGGCTGCGCGTGCTCCTGGATGGCGACAGCCAACCCACATTGCCTCCGGATCCTGGCAGCCGCTGGACTCCGCCGGCCATGGAGAGCCTCGAAGCCCTGGTGGCTGACATCGAGCGACAAGGTAACGGCGTCATCATGACGATGGGCAAAGGCGGCGTCGGCAAAACGACGGTCGCCGCCGCCATCGCGGTGATGCTGGCGCGGCGTGGCCATCCGGTGCATTTGAGCACGACCGATCCTGCCGCACACGTGGCTCAGACGCTCGCCGGACAGGTGCCTGCGCTGACGCTCAACAGGATCGATCCAGCGGCGGAGACCTCGGCGTACCAGGCCGAGGTCCTGACCGCGCAGGGAGCCGCGATGGATGCCTCCGGCCGCGCCCTGCTGGAGGAGGATCTGCGATCCCCCTGCACCGAGGAGATCGCGGTGTTTCGCGCGTTCGCTCGCGAGGTAGGACAGGGAACGGACCGCTTTGTGGTGCTCGACACCGCACCCACGGGACACACGCTGCTGCTCCTCGACGCCAGCGAGGCGTACAACCGAGAATTGCAGCGGCAGTCGCGCAGCACTCAGCCTGAATCCGTGCTGCGCCTGCTGGAGCGGCTTCGCGATCCCACCTTCACCCGCATCCTGCTCGTCACCCTGCCGGAAGCGACCCCCGTGCATGAAGCCTCGGCGTTGCAGGATGACTTGCGCCGCGCGCACATCGAGCCCTTCGCCTGGGTCATCAACCAAAGCCTGCTCCGCAGCGGCTCGTGCGATCCACTGCTCCAACGCCGCGAGGAAGCCGAGCGCCGCTACCTGCGCGAAGTCGTGGAGAAACGATCCGCCCGCACGGCGTGGCTGCCATGGCAGCCGGAAGAGCCAGTCGGCCCTGACGCTCTGGCCCGCCTGGCCGCTTCCACCCTCGAACCGGCCCGGTCATGAGCGTACCCTCCGCCTTCGCCAAGAACTCCGTCTGGCACGGCATCGCACGTGAAACGATCCCATGGTTTCCCACGATGAGTCATCCCAAGTGCATCGCCTGTGAGCTCTGCTTCGTGACCTGCGGGCGTGGCGTCTATGAGGTGCACGACCACAGGGCGTGGCCGGAACGCCAATACGATTGCATGGTCGGCTGCACTACCTGCGCGAACATCTGCCCCGTTCAGGCCATCACCTTCCCGGATCGCGCGCTTGTCCGGAAGGTCGAACGCGAATTCAAGATCCTCGCCATCGTTCGACGGGAGGCCGACGCCAAGCACCTGAAGCTCGACGCCGAGAATGTCCGTGCCCAGGCCGACGACGCCGTTGCAGGCACGGTCGGGCGTGTCGCCTTCCACATCGCGGGCGACTTTGGCGAGGAACGGTTCCTTGTAAAGCTCGAGACCCTCATCAAGGACCGCCCTTTCGACGTGCTCAACCTCAGGCTCGGGGTTCCAACGCTGAAGGGCGCGCTGGAGAGGGCGCCTTCCCACATGACCTTCGAAGTCACATCCACTGAATAGCAGGACATCACGGAGCTCCTCAAGGAGGTGTGCTGCTCGATTCACGAGAACCAACTCGTGCTCACAAATGAGAACCGGGTTTAGCGCGCGGACATGAATCCCGAACGAGAAGCCGAGCCCGGTTCCAAAGCGGACCACGATCATGGTGGTGCGCCGCACTTTCTGCCGCATTGGATGCAGCACCACTGGTCTGTGTTGACGGTGACCGTCGCTGGAGTGGCGCTGGCTGTCGGATTCTTCGGCGAGAGGTTCCTTGGCCTGCCGCCTTCCGTCGCGCTCGCGCTTTACATTCTGGCCTATCTTGCGGGGGGCTACGATGTCGCCCGTGCGGCCTTGCCCGCCCTCTTTCGAGGGAAGTTCGACATCGACCTCCTGATGGTTGCGGCGTATCCGGTCGACGAACCGGGTCTTTCGGACCCGTTGATCGTCGTGTTTTAAT
>CAZSOV010000016.1:0-52836 GCA_964608505.1 uncultured Verrucomicrobiota bacterium | reverse complement strand
GTGAAGGATCCGAAGGACTACCGGTGGAGCGGGTATGGGGAGGCGGTGGCGGGGAAGAAGCGGGCGAAGGAGGGGATTCGCTCCATCGTGACGGCGCTGCAACGTGGACGGGAGGAGTCACCGGGCAGGTCGTTGGAGCTGTATCGGGCGTGGGTGTTCCGGGAAGGGGACGAGCGGTTGGCTGGCAGGGGCGAGGACGGGCGACCGTTGCGGGGTTCGTTGTCGCGGGAGGCGGTGGTGGAGGTGTTGGAGGGGGGTGGGAAGATGCCGTTGGCGGAGTATCTGCGATGTCGGGTGCGGTACTTCACGGCGGGCGCGGCGTTCGGGAGCCGGGAGTACGTGGAAGGAATCTTCGGGGCGCATCGGGAGCGGTTCGGCAAGAAGCGACGAAGCGGGGCCCGAAGGGTGAGGGGGCTCGAGGGGGCGGGGGCGTATGTGCTGAGGGATTTGAAGAAGGTGGTGTTCGGTTAGGGGCAATCGAGCGGACCTTGCGGATCGCGGATCGCGGATCTCGCATGGAGGGCGGATGCGATCCGGCTTGGGATCCTCAACAGAACCGCGCGGGTTGTCCCGTGGAGGCGAGGACGGCGTGCCAGACCTCGCCGTCGGGATCCAGCCGCTTCTTCCGTCCGGTCAGTAGCCCGATGGGCACGTGAATGAAGCGGTCGTGGAGGTTGCCGATCACAAGCCCGGTTCGTCCGGACATGGCGGCGTGCACGGCGTGGCGGGCGAACTGGTCGCAGAGAAACGCGTCCTCGGCGTCGGCGGGCACGCTGCGGATGGTGTAACTGGGGTCGAAGTAGCGGAGCGCGAACGGGACCCGTCGCTCCCGGAGGTACGCCTCGATGCGTTCCCGGAGGAACGGACCGATGTCCGCGAGTTTCGCGTTGCCGGACGCGTCTTGTCCCGCGCCGGTTGCCTCGGCGGCGAGCAGGTCCTGACCGGCGCCCTCCGCCGCCACGATCACCGCGTGGCCGCGACGGATCAGCCGGCGCTCGAGGGTCGCGAGAAGGCCGGACTCGCCTTCCAACCGGAACGGCACCTCGGGGACGAGGCAGAAGTTGACGTCCTGACTGGCGACCGTGGCGCCGGCCGCGATGAAGCCGGCATGTCGTCCCATGAGCTTCACGAGGCTGATGCCGTTCTCGACGCTCTTGGCCTCCACGTGCGCGCAGTCGAGGACCTTCACCGATTCCTCGACCGCCGTCTGGAACCCAAAGGTGTGGGCCACGAAGGCCACGTCATTGTCGATGGTCTTGGGGATCCCGACGACGGCCAGGGCGTGACCGCGGCGGCGGGCCTCCTCGAACAACGCGTGTCCGCCGCGCTGCGTGCCGTCGCCGCCCACGGTGAACAGCAGGTTCACCCCCCGTCGCACGAGGTTCTCCACCGCGGCGCCGATGTCGACCGGGCCGCGGGAGGTTCCGAGGACGGTGCCGCCGGCGCGATGGATGTTGTTCACGAAATCCGAGTCGAGGCGCACCGGTTCCCGCGCGCGGGTCGGGTCGAGCCCGGCGTAGCCGTTGCGGAATCCGAGGACCTCGGGCACGCCGTACGCATGGTGGAGTTCGAAATAGACCGAGCGGATGACGTGGTTCAACCCGGGACAGAGTCCGCCGCAGGTCACGATCCCGGCCCGGGTCCGGGAGGGTTCGAAGAAGAGCCGCTCGCGCGGTCCGGCGAGTTCGAACAAAGGGGGGCTCTCCCCTCCGCGCGGGAGCCCGGGGGCGTCCGGGTCCTCCACGATGTCGAGCGGCAGCCGCGCGCGGTCCGGGACGAAGCGGTCCAGCGGCGAGGGAAACGTGGCCGCGCCGAGTCGGGTGATGTCGCCGTTCACGCCGGCGAGGTTAGGAACCGGTGGCGCGTCTGTACACTGTACACGAATTCAGGGCGCGCCGGGCTCGAACCGGCGCGACGTCGCGTACACGTGCACCTCGGTGCCCTGGATTCCGTCCTCCAGCCGTCCGTCGATCACGGCATGCTGCTCGGTGCTCTGGAGGCGGTACAGGGTCCGCCCGTGGCAGCGCCTCGGCAATCGTTCGAGAGTGAAACGCAGTCCCTGGCGCGATTCGTTGGCGATCAGCACGACGACCTCGTCGCCGACCTCGCGCACGGAGGCGACGAGGGGCGGCGTGTCGTGGGAACCGAACGTGGGCGCGAGGCGGATCACGGGCGGGCGCAGCGGCCTGGACACGAGCGCCGGTTCCAACGCCCGAAGCTCGCGGCCCACCCGCATCAGATCCTTCCACAGCCGGGGACGTCCCGTGCCCGGCGCGCCGTCCTGTTCCGACGGCTTCAGGTAGGCCGTGCCCCAGTACAGGATCGCGTTCGCGCCGTGGAGGAGCGCGTCGTACGCCATGAACCGCGACTCGGCGAACGACGGGCGGCGTCCGATCCCGAGCGCCAGCTGGGGTTCGGTCACCTTCTCGCGCAGGTCCCGCCAGCCGAATCCCTGGAGGACCATGGCGCAGGCCCGGCCCGGGGCAGCCTGGCGCATGCGCCGCGTGTAGGCACCCACGGAACTCAGGCCCAGGTCCACCAGGTCGCTGTGCTCGACGTCCAGATTCGCCGGCGCCGGATAGATGTCACAGCCCGCCATGTGGGCCTCGCGGTTGTATCGCCGCAGGTCCTCCAGCGAGTTGCGGGGTGCATGATTCATCCAAACGACGTGTCGCGGATCGAGGGCGCGCACGTGCCGGATGCCGGACGAGATCCCGTCCCCGACCGTCCGGACCCGGTCCGGCGCGTCGTCCACCCGCACCGACGGGTTGGGACAGGGCCGGCCGGATTGGCGCCAGAACTCCTCCCGTGCCGATTGGAACTCGGGGTGGAGGCCGCGGGCGAGCAGGGCTTGGGCGCGAGCGGCCAGCATCGCCAGGTCGCCGTCGGCGCCGGCCAGATCCCGCATGGTACGCAACTCTGCGCGCACGGTTTCCATCGGGACCCACCATTGGTTCCAGAGGATTTCGTCGGGTCCCTCCCACACCAGGAGGGCGGGATGCGAGCTCACGGCGTTCACCATCTCCGAAAGCCGCGCCTGGTTCCGGGTGGGATCGGTGCCGAGATCGAGGGCGCCGCCGAGATTAACCCAGGCCTTCGCACCGACGCGGTGCAGACGGTCGAGCGCCGCCGGTTCAGGCGGGCTTTGGAACAGATTGAACCCGTTGCGCACCGCCTCCTCGAGATCCGCGTCCAGGGCCGGGTTCTCGTACAGGCCCAGGATCAACCGCGGCTTCGCGTCCACCAGAAGCATCCCCTCGTCGTTGAGGAGCCGGGGGTTGGCCGCCGCCGCCGTCGTGGCGAGGCCCGCCACGAGGCCGACGCCGATCAGGATCAGGATCAGGAACGCCCGAATCCGTGCCGCTGCTGGGGAGGTCGCGTGCATAGGGTGGATGAACCGAAATCCCGTGAGGAACCCCGGGATGCGTCAAGGGGGAAGCCGTCGCGAGGCGGGGGCGGGGGGACGATTCAAGCAGGCGAGCCCGGAGGGGAAACCGGCGACTCGGCAGTCGGCGGCCCCGCAACGCCGTTCCGCGCCGGACTTGGTCGAGCGCCCTGCGGAGGCCGGGGGGCCATGGGTGACCCCGGGTCGGGTGGTTCACTTCGACCGGACGAGGACGCGCAGGCGTTTCGCGGTGTAGGTGGCGGCGTTGGCGGCGAAGGTCCAGTCGGGCTGGTTCGCCGGCTGGTTGCCGAGGCCGAGATCGGCGCGGGCGCCCTCGCGCCAGTGGTTGATGGCAAAGAGGGTGCGTCCGGCGTCGGCGTCGTGGATTTGCATGCAGCCGTAGCCGTCGGGGGAATCGGCGGGTTGATCGCCGAAGTCGTAGACCTGGTCGGAGGCGCGGGGCACGCCGGCGCCGTTCGCGGTGGCGTAGTTGTGGGGCCAGAACTCGAGGCGCCCGCCGGGGAGGCTGGTGGCGTTGGCGAGGCCCTTGACGTTGGAGACGACGTTCAGGTTGGCGACGCCGCGCTGCCACCGGATCTTCGAGGCAACGGTGGGAAGGCCGAGTTGCGCCGGTTGGTCGGTGAAGGCGTCCATGGAGACGTAGACGAACTGCGTGTTTCCGTCGCGGCCCGTCAGTTCGACGAAGTAGGCGACGCGGTCGAAGGGGCGGGTGATGCGGGCCGAACGATCGACGTCGTAGGCGGGGTTGGGGCCGAGCTTGGACAGGTCGAGGTCGTAGACGAGTTCGTACTGCCGCGATTCGGGGACCTTGAGGGCGAGCAGATCGCGCTTGGGGATATCGCCGGCGCGGAAGGCGCCGACGGGGAGTCCGGCGGCGTTTCGGAGGTTCGGTTCGGCGAGCATGCTCCAGGCGAAGCGGACGGCGATGGGGCGGGGGACGGCGGGCGAGGAGAGGACGACGCTTTCGCCGTCGATGCGGGCGGTGGCCTTTTCCCAGCCGCCCTCCTCGGCGTCGATGATCTCGAACCAGGAGGGGGGCTGGCCGTCGCGGGTGGCGAGGCCGGCGGCGTCGCGGAAGTTGACGCGGAGAAGGGCGCCCTCGGGAACGAGGCCGGAGACGGTGGGGCTGGCGTAGGCGACGTCGGTACGGCCATAGGTTTTGGCCAGGGCCCACGCGGCGAGCCGGCGACCGACGTCGTGTTTGTTGACGGGGTGGATGTCCTTGAGGTCGGCGATGTCGTTGATGACGATCATGCCGGTGCCGGGGATGGACTGGGCGGCGGCCTGGGCTTCCCAGAGTTCGGGGAGGGTTTCGGGGTTGCCGCCGTAATTGTAGGGGGCGATCTGGACGTAGTAGTAGGCGAGGGTGGGATCGTTCCAGACCTGGCGCCAGCCCTGGACGAGAGCGCGGGTGTGTTCGGTGTAGAGGGGGCCCTCGCCGTTGTTCGACTCGCCCTGGTACCAGATGGCGCCGCGGAGCGCGAAGGGCCGGAGCGGATGGAGCATGCCGTTGTAAAGGGCGGTGGCGTGCTGGACGTCCCGCGGCGGGTGCAGTTCCTCGGGGAATCCCGGCATCGCCGGCAGAACTTCGCGGCGGTCCATGGCCTGACGCGCGGCGGCCAGCCAGTCCCCGGCGCGACCCAGGAATTCCGCGGCGCGCCGGCGATGGAGTTCGGATCGGGGATCGCCGAGTTGCACGCGCTCGGATTCCCGGGCGAGGGCGGGTACGGACGCGAAGCCCTCGGGGGGCGTCCAGGGTTCGATGCGGGTGCCGCCCCAGGTGGCGTCGATGAGTCCGACGGGCACGGCGAGGCGCTGATGGAGTTCGCGTCCGAAGTAGTATCCGGCGGCGGAGAATCCGCCCCAGCCGCCCGCGCCGAGGGTTTCGGGCGAGCAGACCTTCCAGGTGGCCTCGACGTCGGGCTGGGGAACGGGCGTCCAGCGGTTGGGAATCATCAGGAGGCGGATGCCCGGGTGATTCGCGGCGGCGATTTCGGCGGCACCGTCGCGGCAGCTGGCGACGCCCATCTCCATGTTGGACTGACCGGAGCAAAGCCAGACCTCGCCGACGAGAACGTCCTCGAAGCGGAGGGCGTTGGAGGCCGAGACGGCAAGGACCTGGGGGCCGCCGGCGGGCTGGGGCGGCAGGCTGAGGCGCCATTCACCCTGCGGCGTGGTGGTCGTGGTGGCGTGCGCCCCGCCGAACCGGGCGGTGACTTCCTCCCCGGGACTGGCCCAACCCCAGAGCACGATGGGTTTCTCGCGTTGGAGAACCATGTGACTGCCGAAGACCCCGGGCATGCGGACCTCGGCCAGGACGGGTCCGATCCCGGCGAGCAGGCCGACGGCGGCGAGGAGGGAAGCGGGGGCGGCGGGGCGTGGGAATCGGTGACTGGACGGGGAGATCATGGTGGATGAACGGCGGGTGTCGGCGGAGCGTGGACCGCGGGCCGGGCGTCGACAAGGGGATCGACGCGAGCGTTCCGGGCCGACGCGTCGGACGGGGGGGCGGGGAGGGCGCGGGAATCAGCCGGCAGCCTGGAGGCGCTCGACCTCGCGCTTGAGCTGGCGTCCGATGCGGTGGCGGATGACGTAGGCCATGGGCAGGCTGATGCCCAGGGATTTGGCCACCTCGCCGAGCGGGCAGCCCTTGAGCACGGTCAGTTCGAAGAGCTGGAAATGGGAGGCGCGGACGGACCTCTTCACGCGCGCCAGCGCGGCTTCGAGGATGTGGGTGCGCCATTGATCCTCCCACAGCGCCTCGAGCAGGGGGGCCTGGTCGCGTGCGCTTTCGATCTCCTCCTGGATGCCGGCCACGGCGGCGTCGAGGTGATCCCCTTCGCGGCGGACGTAGCGTTTGCGGAGTTGGTCGGCGATGCGCCGGCGGGCGATGGTGCGGAGCCAGCTCTTGAACGAGCCGATGCGGGGGTCGTATCGGAAGTTCGGCAGCTCGGCGGCGACGCTCACGAGGGTCTCCTGCACGGCGTCCTGCGCGTGCTGGTCGTCGAGGCCCGACTGGCGGGCGACGTCGTAGAGCAGCCGCCAATAGGTGTTGAAGAACTCGCGCCACGCATCGTGCTGGTTCCAGTTCCGGAGTCTGGACAGCAGGCTGCGCCGGGTGGGCAGGAGGTCGGCGGATTCCGTGTCGGTCATGGGGTGCGGCGATTCGAGGGCGGGTCAGGGGCTGGAGGACACCCGGAGACGGACCGGCTCGGTGGGCCCGGGCGCCGGCGGAAACGGCGGCAGGGGGAAATCCAGTCCGACCTCCGCCAGGCCGGCCCGGAGCTCGGGCAACTGCCACCATTGGATCACGCCGGACGTCGTCGCGACCACGAGTTGGCGACCGTCGGGCGAGAACGCGGCCCCGGCCAGCAACCGGGCATCGGAATGACGGATTTCGCCCCAGACCGCGCCGGTCCGAGCCTCGAAGGCGGTGAGCGAATCGGGACGCCGGGCCAGCACGAGCCAGAGGCCGTCGGGGGACCACGCGCCGTGGATTCCCGCGCCATCCGGCTGCGGGGTGGACCAGAGGACGCGTTGGGTCGCCACCTCGATCACGACGACCTGGTGCCGGTCGCTGTGCGCGACGAGGTTTCCGTCGGGACTGAACACCGGCAGGCTTTCCCATTCGCTGGGGCGCTTCCAGAGCCGGCGTCGCGTCGTGGCGTCCCAGACGGCGAGATCCCCCACCTGGCCGCCGGCGATCCAGCGTCCGTCGGGGCTGACGGCCACGAGGCGGTAGGCGCGGCCGGAGGCGGGGACGGGGTCCTCCAGGGGTTCGGTGACATCGGTTCGCGTGCGACGCAGGACGCCCTGTCGCGAGGCCACGGCCAAGGTCCTGCCGCTCCGGTCGCCCGCGATCATGAACAGCTCGCGTTCCTCGCCGGCTCCCGGGGGCCCGAACACCTGCGTGCTGGCGTCGACGCCGTGCGACCACCGGCGGAGCCTCTGGTAGCTGGCGGCCGTGATCGAGTCGTCCTCCGACCGGGCGAGGCTGAGGGCCGGGTGTCCGTCCTGGAGGGACGCCAGCAGGTTGGCGCTGGCGGGGTCATAGAGGCGGATGCCGTCCCAGGAGGGCATGGCCATCCACGTGCCGTCCGCGGCAAAGAGCATGCCGCCGGGGCTGGTCAGGCCGCGGGCCGGCGCCGGGACGCTGCGGACCCGGCAGACGGAGGCGCCGTACTCGTAGTCGAGGAGCCGGGTGGTCACGCCGTCCACCCGGCGGAACGAGCGTCCGTCCGGACCGAAGCCCAGTCCGAGACTCCACCAGGGCAGGCGGGTCACCTCGCGTCCGGTGGCGGTCTCGAAGAGGCGCGTGGAATAATCCCAGGCGGTGCTGAAGAACATCTCGCCGTCGGGGCTGAAAGCGCCGGCCAGCACCGCACCCTGATGGGCCGTGCTCAAGACCGGGGGACGATCCGGTTCGCGCGCGTCGAGGACGAAGACCCGGAAGTCGACGCTGCCCGCGAACACGCGCTGGCCGTCGGGCGCGAGGGCGAGCCCGAAGGTGGCCGCGCCGGCGGGGAGTTTCCACCGGGTCACGACGGCGCGGGCCGCGAGATCCACGAGGTGCAACCGCGGTCCGTCGGGTTGGGCCACGACGACCCGTCCGGCGTGGATGTTGGAGAGGAGGGCGGGCGCGTCCTCCGGGCGGGCCTCCGGGATGGGGACCCGGTCGCCGCGGGCGAGGTCGAGGCGTTCCGGGGTGCCCCGGGCCGGGACCACGAGGAGCCAGCGACCCTCGGGATCCAGCGCGGCGGCGTCGCGGTGCGCGCGGGCCTGCCACGTGGGGGTGCCGGAGGACAGGTCCCAAAGCTGGGGATCGGATCCGGCATCCAGGGCCAGCAGCCAGCGTCCGGACCGATCGAGCGAGTGGGGGCGGAGGGGAACCGTGCCGCGGACGAACACCGGGGCCGCGCCGTGAGGTCGTTCGACGCGGATCGTCCCGTCGGCGAGCGCCACGGCCAGCGTGTCGGCGGAGGCGTTCCACGCGAACGCGAGGGGATCGGCCATTTCGGAGGCACGCCGGCTGGATTCGCGGACGTCGGCGTGGGCGAGGGCGGTGATGGCGGCGGAGCGCAGGTCGGGGTCGCCGGGCCGGTTGCGGGCGGCTTCGGCGGCGGCGGCGAGGACGGCGAAGCGCGAGCCCGGCTGGCCGGCGATGCGTTCGGCGACGGCGCGGTGGAGTCTGGCGTCGGCGAGGGCGACGGCGAGCGTGGCGCGGGTGCGGAGTTCGCGGGAGCGCTGGGCCTGGACGAACACGCTGGCGGTGCCGGTGACGAGGGCGGCCGCGGCCGCGGCGAGGCCGAACCGCCGGGCGCGGCGCAGGCGTGATTCGACCTGGCGAAGCCGCTGGACGCTGCGTCCGCTGTGCAGCAGGGCGAGGTCCGCGAGCAGCTCCTCGGCGGAGGCATAGCGCCGGGCCGGTTCGGACGCGCAGGCCTTGTTGGCCACGGCGCCGAGTTCGAGCAGCGCCTTCATTTCGACGA
The DNA here is from genome assembly GCA_964608505.1 of uncultured Verrucomicrobiota bacterium. Taxonomy (GTDB): domain Bacteria; phylum Verrucomicrobiota; class Verrucomicrobiia; order Limisphaerales; family CAIMTB01; genus CAIMTB01. Next base: position 43,941 of record CAZSOV010000016.1, on the reverse strand, counting down.
GGTTGTCGGGACTGGCCGGCAGGCTGGGGAACTGCATTCGGTCCAGGCCGGTGAAGGCCTCGTAGAACATCTTGCCGAGCGCGTACAGGTCCGCCGCGGCCGTGCCGGGGCCCTCGGGTGGGATGAAGCCCTCGGTGCCGACGAAGGTCAGTTCGGCTCCGGCCTCGGCGACGAGGCCGATGTCGGCGAGCTTGGCCATGCCGCCGACGAGGATGATGTTGCTGGGCTTGATGTCGCGGTGGAGGAGGCCGGCGCGATGCAGGGTGCCCAGCGCGGCGGTGAGCGTGAGGAACACCTGGACGCAGTCCATCGGTGCCAGCCGGCCCGTGCGCCGGATCTCGCTGGCGAGCGTGCGCGGACGGTACGTGTCCGGCACGATCTCGGGGAGGGGTGGCGACGGGGCCGGACCCTCGGCGGTCGTGGTCGGGGTCCCGGGACGGCGGCGACCCGCCTCGGCGGCGGCGCGACGGACGTTCTCGGACAGCGCGGCCAGGGGTGGTCCGGCGCTGGCGTCGTCCGCCAGTTCCATGACGTAGTAGAAGAAGCCGGCCGGGTCGTTGCGCCCGATGTGGAGGATGTCCACGAGGCCCTCGTGCCGGCGGGAGACCGGCTCGTAGCGCTGCATGCCGTGGAATTCGCGTTCGAAGGGGCGGGCGCTGCCGAAGCGTCCGCGGTAGACGACCTTCACCGCGCGATAGGTGCCCACGACGTTGCGCGCCAGCCACACGTCGCCGTAGCTGCCCGAGCCGATGCGCCGGATCAACGCGTGGTCGGGCACCGGGGGCGGCGGGCCGGCGGGCCGGCGACGCGCGCTTCCGCCCTCGGTCAGCTTTCCCAGCAACTGGCCCTCGACCGACTCGTAGTCCATGGTGATCGCTTCCAGCGTGGCCATGCCGGCCTCGGGCGACGAGGAAATCCCCGCCGACCCCGGCCCGGTTCAGCCCGCGGAAGGCGTGAGGCGGCGGACCCGCCGCCGGGCGGCCCCGAGGACGGCGAGCAGGGCCGCGGCCGAGGTCCAGGTGGCGGCTTCGGGCACCTCGGCCTGGAACTGGCTTTGCCAGTTGGCGCCCAGATCGGCCCGGAACGCCTCGGTGTTCCCGTTGCGGGAGCCGTATCCCACCAGATAACGGCCATCCGCCGAGAGGTCGGTGACTTCCCCGATCGCGGCCCATTCGGCCATGTCCACGCCCAGGTCCGAGAGCAGGGAATGGAGCGAGCGCAGACCGAGTTCGGGGGTCCAGACGAACCCGGTGCGGCCCGCCGGCGTCGATCCCCAGCCGACGATGGTGCCCCCGTCGTCGGAGACGGCGAGCGCCATGCTGGCGTCGGGGCCGCCGGGAAGGTCCCCGAGGCCCCACAACCCGTCGGCCTCGGTCCAGCGGAAGGCCTGCGGGGCGGAGGACGTGGGGCCGCTGCTGCCCACCACGACCTGACCGTCGGCGGAGAGGCCGCGGGCGGCGCCGACGGTGCCGCCCGGGAGATGGCCCAGGCCGATCATCCCGCCGGCGGTGGTCCATCGCATCGGCTGGCTCTGGTTGAGATCGGGCTGGCTGCTACCCACCACGGTTTGGCCGTCGGCGGAGATCGCCAGGCCCCGGCTGATGGTGTCGCCGGGCAGGGCACCCAGGCCGGTCATGCCCCCGAGCGGGGTCCAGCGGAACGCCTCGTCCACCAGGGGATCACCGCTGCGGCTCGCGCCGGTCACCGCCTGGCCATCCGCCGAGACGGCGTAAGCGACGCTGAGGAACATCCCGCCCGGCAGATCGCCCAGGCCGACCATGCCGCCACCGCTGGTCCGGTAGAAGGCCTCGATGCCCTGGTTCGAGTCGCTTTGGCCGACCACGGTGCTGCCATCGGCCGAGATGCCGTAGGCATTGGAGTGGTGCGAGCCGCCGCTCAACTCGCCGAGGCTCACGATGCCCGTGTCGGTGGTCCAGGCGAAGGCCTCGTAGATGGAGGACCCCACCTCGCTGGCTCCCACCACGATGCTGCCATCGGCGGAGATGGCGTTGGCCTCGCTGTGGAAGCCGCCCCCGGGCAGGTCTCCCAAGCGGAGGATGGTCGCGGCGCCGGCCAAGCCCGGGGCGAGCGCGAGCAGGGGGACCCAGAAGAGAAGTCGAGGGCGGGGCTGGAGGGGAAGGCGGGTGCGGGGCGTCGAGGGATTCGGATGGGGCGGCATGGGAGGTGGGTGCTGCGGCCCGGTTGCCGGGTGTCCGGGTTCGCCGTCTGGCCGGGAACCCGCGAGGCTCCGGCGTTCGGGGCCTGTTCACAGTGCGGTTCGCGGACGCGCCGCCGATCTTTCAAAAAACTTCGCGAACGGCGCGGGGGGGCATGGCATGACGGCACGTCGCCGCGTCGCGGGCGCACGGGCGACCACCGGCGTGCGGCAGGCGCGTCAGAGGCGTCCGTCGAGGCAGGTGCGCACCGTCTGGGCCAGGACCGGAATGCGGTAGGGTTTGGGCAGGAAGAAAATGCCCGGCTGGTGGAGGCCGCCGGAGCGGACGATTTCGTCGCTGTACCCGCTCGAGATGATCACGCGGAGTTCCGGTTTGAGGCGGCGCAGTTGCTCGCCGAGCTCGAGTCCGGTCAGGCCCTCCGGCATGACCATGTCGGTGAGCAGGAGGTCGATCTCGGGGCCGAGTTCCTGCCACCGGGCGAGGGCTTGGACGGCGTCCTCGGCCTCGTGGACGCGATAGCCGAGGGCGCGGAGGGCGAGGCAGATGCCGAGGCGGAGGTGGGCTTCGTCCTCGACGACGAGGATGGTTTCCCGACCGCGGACGATGGGTTCGCTGGCCGGGGTTTCGACGGGGGCGGGGCGGTCGGGTTCGGGCACGCCGGGCAGGAGGACGTGGAAGGTGGAGCCCTGGCCGAGGCGGCTTTCGACCTCCACCCAGCCCTGATGTTGGGCGACGATGCCATGGACGGTGGCGAGGCCGAGGCCGGTGCCCTTGCCGGCCTCCTTGGTGGTGAAGAAGGGTTCGAAGACGCGTTTGAGCGTGTTCTCGCTCATGCCCACGCCGTTGTCGGCGACGGTGAGGCAGGCGAAGGTTCCGGCGCGGCGATTGGCGTTCAAGCGGACCTCGTCCTCGCCGAAGGAGGCGATGCGGGTGCCGATGGTGACCCGTCCGCCCCGGGGCAGGGCATCCCGGGCATTGACGACGAGGTTCATGAGCACCTGCTCGAGCATGCCGGGGTCGCCGGACACGTGGGGACGGGGGTCGGGGCATTCCTCGAGGACCAGCTGGATATGTTCGCCGATGAGGCGCCCGAGCATTTTGAGGAGATCCCGGATCAACTGGTTGAGGTCGAGGGTCCGCATTTCGAGGACGGAGCGCCGGCTGAACATCAGGAGTTGCCGGGTGATGGCGGCGGCGCGGCGGGCCTCGGCGTCGAGTTCCCGGACCGCCTGGCGGGTGGCGTCGTCGAGCCGGTCGTTCATCCGGAGCAATCCGAGCTGGAGCATCATGCCGGCCACGATGTTGTTGAAGTCGTGGGCGATGCCGCCGGCGAGCTGCCCGACGGCCTCAAGCTTCTGCGCCTGCCGGAGCTGCGATTCGAGGCGCTTGCGTTCGGTGAGGTCGTGGCAGACGCAGAAGACGAGGATCTGGCCGCCCAGTTCGGCGCCGTTGCTGGACACCTCGACGTCGAATTCGGAGCCGTCCTTGCGACGGTGGCGGGTTTCGAATCGGGCACCGGCCTGGTCACGCACGATGGCTTCGAGGACCTGTTCCCGGGTCCAGTGGCAGTCCCACTCCCAGACGTGGAGGCGGAGGACTTCCTCCGGGGCGTAGCCGAGCATTTCGGCGAAGCGGCGGTTGGCCTCGTAGACCTGGCCGTGCTCGTCGACGACGACGATGCCATCCTGCGAGCCCTCGATGAGGATGCGTCGGCGGGTGGCCTCGGCGGCGAGCGTCTCCTCCCAGCGCTTGCGATTCGTGATGTCGAACACCACGCCGACCACGCGGGTCGGCGCGCCCTGGGCATCCCATTGGAACTCGCCTCGGCTGGAGATCCAGCGCACCTGTCCGTCGGGGTGGATCACGCGATACTCGCACTGGAACGGGGATCGGTGGGTCCGCCCCCACGCGCCGGCCTCCCAGACGGAGGGCAGGTCCTCGGGATGAATGCGCGCGGTGAAGGCTTCGGTCGTGCCCGGGAAGGTACCGGGGGCGTACCCCCAGAGGGCCTCCTGGACATCGGACCAGACGTGTCGACCGGTGCCGAGATCCCATTCCCAGGTGCCCATGCGGGCGGCGGCGAGGGCGAGGCCGCGGCGCAGTTCGCTTTCCCGGAAGGCCGCCTCGGCCCGTTTGCGGTCGCCGATGTCGGTATAGGTGATCACGACGCCGACGTCCTCCAGGGGCACGGGGGCCGCGGTCACGGAGATCCAGGTGGTCCGGTCGCCGGCTTTCACGAGCCCCATCTCGACGTCGCTGACGCGGCACTGCTCACGCAGTGCCCGCACGCTGGCGAATTCCTCGGGCGGCATCGGAGTGCCATCGGGACGGATGACCCGCCATTCCGGACTGGCGATGTTGGCCGTCGCGGCCCGGTCGCCGGGGATCTCGAGAATCTCCCCGGCGACGCGGTTGGATTCGAGGATGCGGCCCTGGCGGTCGGCGACCGTGACGCCGAGCGGCAGGGTGTCGAAGAGGGTCCGGTACTTGACGAGGGCGGTCTCGCGTTGTTCCTCGAGGCGTTTGCGCTCGGTGATGTCGATGGCGAGGCCCACGATGCGTTCGACCTCGCCGCGGCTTCCGAACACGGGGGAGTAATGGTGGCGGAACCAGCGCTCGCCCCAGGATTCCTCGTGGACCGTGGGCAGGCGGGTGGCGAGGACCTCGGCCATCCAGGAACGGCGCGATTCCGCGAGGTGCGGGGGAAGCAGCTGGAACAGGCTGTGGTCCACGCACTCGGCGACGGACTTTTCGAATCTCGCGGCGAAACCGCCGTTGGCCTCCTGGATCACGCCGTCGAGTTGCATCAGGAAGAGGGATTCGGGAACGGCGTCGAAGAGGGAGCGCAGGGTGCGCTGGCTGCGGCGCAGGTCGTCCTCGCCCTTGAGGCGCATGAGGGCCACGCCGAAGCTCGCGGCCAATCCCTCGAAAAACCGGATGGACTCCGGCGTGAACCAGCCTTTGCGCCGGTCGTTGAGCTGCAGCAGGCCGATGATGCGCCCGTCGGCCCGGATCGGAATGAGCGCGACGGACTGGTAGCCCTCGTGCAGGCAGCGGTTGCGGGGTTGGAGCCGGGGATCCTGGTCGGGCGGCACGTGCAGCATTGTCTGCGCGTCGTTCGTCCACGCGCTGCCGAACGGCGTGAACAGGGGGTTCGCGGGGTCCGTGTTGCCGGACAGGATCAGGCCGCAGGTGCAGACCAGACTGGGCCGACCGTGGGCATCCAGGCAGAACCCACCGTCCGGCGTGCGGGCCAGCAGACTGTGCTCGGCCTCGAGGAAGGACTCGGAGAAGCCGCCCGCGACGGCGTAGGGGAAGTCGTCGCCCTGCCGGAACCGGATGCCGACGGCCTCGACGCCGGTATCGCGCCGGATGGCATCGAGGATGCGGTGGGCGGCATCGGGCAGGGCCTGGGGATCGTTGAGGATACGGAGCACCTCGGCGGAGAGGACCTGCAGGCGTTGCGCGCGTTTCAGTTCGGAGATGTCGAGCAGCGTGCTCTGCATGCCGACCACGTTTCCGGCGGAGTCGGTGAGCGGACGGGAGTTGTTGAGCGGTGACGACCGTGCCGTCCTTGCGGCGCAGCTGATGCTCGTAGTTGACGAGGCGTCCGCCGGACAGGAGTTCGCCATGGGCCGGCAGGACGACGGTGGGATCGACATCGACATCGGCCATGCTCAGGTGGCGAAGTTCCTCGCGGTTGCGTCCCAGGAGATCCTGGGCGGCCTGGTTGGCGTCGAGGAAGCGCTTGTCGCGGTCGAACACGAGGATCGCGGCCACCGATTCGTCGAAGATGCCGCGGTATTTCTCCTCGCTCTTGCGGAGGGCTTCCTGGGCCCGGAGCCGGGCGATGGCCTGGGCCGCGCCGGCGGCGATGGTCTCCAGCACGCGCCGGGTGGAGGACGCCAGGACGGCGGGGGAATGGGAGGCCATGATCAGGCAGCCCAGGCGGCAGGCCTGGTGCACCAGGGGGAGGATCGCCATCGAGTGCAGGCCCTCCCGCACCTCCGCCCCGGTCATGAACGCGTCGGGTTCGTCGAGCCGCGCGTACCTCGGACGTCCGGTCTCCACGAGTCGACCGGCCGGCGAATCCGGGGCCAACCGGCAGGCGGACTGGAGGTACTCCGGCGAGAAACCCTGGTGCATCGCCAGTTCGAGAGTGGCGCCATTCGGTTCGTACAGGTAGACCGCGCCGCAATCCAACCCGTCGGCCCGGACCGCGGCGTCGAGGCACAGGCGAAGCCCCTCGTCGAGGCGGCTCGAGGCGGCCAGGGCCTGCATGAGTTCATGCTGGATGCGCTCCCGTCGGCGGGCGGATTCGCGCTCGGTCATGTCCCGGAACGTGCCGATGAGGCAGGGGTGTCCCCCCATCTCGAAGCGTCCGGCGCTGATGTCGGCCAGAAACACGGATCCGTCCCGGCGCCGGACGGGAACCGAGCCGGCGAACCGGCGTTCGTGACGGGTCAGGTTTTCGAATTCGACGGCGACCCGCGTGAGATCGGCACCGGGATGGAGGTCGGCCAGGGCGAGCCGTGCCAGTTCCTCGGGCGACCGGCCCAGCATGCGACCCATGGTCTCGTTGCCGAAGAGCACCCGCTGCTCCCGACCGTCCACGATCAGCACCCCGTCGGGGCAGTAGTCGAAGAGCGCCCGGAACCGGGCTTCGCCGTCCCGGATTTGTTCCTCGGCGAGCTTGCGGTCGGTGATGTCCCGATGCACGACGAGCGCGCAGCCTCCAGCCAGCGGCAGCGGGGCGACGGACATCAGGAACCAACGCTTCCCCAGTGGTCCGTCGCACGCATACTCGAGGTTCATCGCGGACCGGCGTCCGTCGGCGACGGCCCGGATTCCGTCATGCGCCTGCCAGGCCGTCGCCGCGGATTCCCCGGTGCCGACGCGGCAGGCCTGAAGGTAGTTCGAACCCACCCCCGCGTTGCGGGGAAGCTCGCCGTCCGGGGGTGCATTCTCCGTCGCGAAGCGGTCCCACGCGACATTGGTCGCGAGAATGACGCCGTTCCGGTCGAGCACCGCCATCTCGTCCCGGACCCCGTTGAAGACGGCGAGACGGAGTTCCTCGGCGGCACCCCGGGCCGCCTCGGCCTCGCGGAGGGCCCGGCGGAATCCGGCCTCCTGGACGCCACGCTCGAGGGCGGGGGCCAGTCGGACGAGGTTGGACTTCGACACGTGATCCCAGGCCCCGCGGCGGAGGAGGCGAGCGGCCCGTTCATCCTCCGGACGGCGGGTGACGAAGATGAGGGGAAGACGTTCCAGGTGCGGGGCGAGGAGCGCCAGAAGGGCTTCGGAGTCCAGGCCCGGCAGCGCGGCTTCGGCGAGCACGGCGTCCCAGCCGCCCCGGTGCAGGGCCTCCCGCAGTTCATCCTCCGAGGTCACCCGGTGTCCCTCGACGGCCAGTCCCTCGTCGTCCAGATGCCGCAGAACGCGTTGGAAATCGGAGGGTTGGTCCTCCACCACGAGGAGTCGCAGGGGCTTGCTGCTCATAGGCCGGGAGGCAGCGGGGCGCGTCATGGGGGGCGTTCGTGTCCCGGAACCGGGCTGTACCGTCGCGGTTCCCGTCCATCGACGCCGCCGCGGCATCTGGCAGGCAGCGTAACAGCCGGTCACGGGTGGCGCCTTTGTTTTGGGGCGTGCCGTTCTGCGCGCGCGGGGGCAGAGGATCCATCGTGGGGAAGACCGCACCGGATTTGGTCAATGGCCCTGCCCGGTTCACTCCCCGATCCCGTGGACGACGACCCGCCGGCGGTGGGCGTGGGTCCGGTGTTCCCACAGGTAGACGCCCTGCCAGGTGCCGAGCGCGGGACGTCCGGCCACGATGGGGAGGGAGAGTTGGACCGTCGTGAGCGCGGTGCGGACGTGGGCGGGCATGTCGTCGGGGCCCTCGGCGACGTGGCGGAACAGCCGGTCGCCATCGGGGACGAGGCGGGCAAAGAAGCGTTCGAGGTCGTCGCGCACGTCGGGGTCGGCATTTTCCTGGATGAGCAGGGACGCCGAGGTGTGGGCGAGGTGGAGGGTGAGCAGGCCCCGGGTGAGTTCCGACCGTCGCACGAGGGCCTCGACGGGCTCGGTGATTTCCAGGAGGCCCCGGCCCCGGGTCGTGAATTCCAACTCGTGCGTGAACTGGCGCAGCATGCGATCCACCTCGCCCGGAGTTCCCACCCGGGTCAAGTCCCCGCCTCGGCGGTCACTGCGGAGGCAATGCCTCCCTGCCTTTCCCGGTCCCGCCCGAGGGGAGCTTCAGTTCGAACACGGTGCGGTCGGGATCGCTGCCGGCCAGAACGAGGTCACCCCCGTGGGCGAGGACGATTTCCCGCGCGAGACTCGAGCCGAGCCCCATCCCGTCGCGACGCCGGTTTCGAGCGTCGTTGCCGCGGTGGAACCGATCGAAGACGCGCGCGCGTTCGTCCGGCGGGATGCCGGGGCCGGTGTTGGACACGCGGACGAGGACGTGCGGGCCGGCGGCCTCGAGCACCAGATCGACCCGGCCGCCGGGGCGGTTGTACTGGATGGCGTTGTCGAGGAGGTTGGAGATCGCGAGACGCAACAGCACCCGGTCCGCGGCCACGCCGATCCCGGGTGGCAGGGTCGTGCCGAGCTCCAGGCCGGCGGACTCGGCCAGGATCCGGGCATCGGCGGCGAGGACGTCGAGTTCGTCGCTGAACGCGAGTTGTTCCCGGACGAGGGGGAGGCGCCCGGAATCGGCCTGGGCGAGGAGGAGCAGACTGCGGGTGATGGTTTTCAGGCGCTGGGTTTCGTCGAGCAGGGTGGCGTAGACGCGCTGTTCGGGAGAACCGTCGGGGGCGGTCTGGATGGCCTGCTCCAATTCCCCCTGCATCACCGCGAGGGGGGTCTTGAGCTCATGCGAGGCATCGGCGCTGAAGCGGTTGGCCTGGCGGAAGCTCGCCTCGAGGCGGTCCATCATGCGGTTGAGGACCGTGACGAGGCGGTCGATCTCCGGATCCTCGGCCGAGGCGGGGATGCGCTGGTCGAGGCCGCGCGCCGTCATCTGTTCGGCCGCGTGCGCGATGCTGCGGAGCGGGCGCACGGCCCGGCCTGCCACCGTCCAGCCGCCGAGCCCGATCAGAACCAGGGCGAGGGGCAGGGCCACCAGAAAGGCCGCGCGCAGGCGCCCCAGCTCGGCGTTCAGCCCGGAACCGTCGAGTCCGACGATCAGGCGGTCCTGGGCGTTTCCGAGGATTCCCAGGCGCCAGGCCTTCGTCGGGGTCCGCACCGTGAGGAAACGCGGGTGTTTGGTGAACACGGTGGAGGCCAGGGAGCCGCCCCTGGGTCCGCCGCCACCGAAGCCGGGTCCGCCCCTTCCGCGCCCCCCGCCGCGGTGCATGCCCTCGGATTCCGGGGCGTCCCCGTCGTTCCCCGGCAGCTCGGAGGGCGGGGTCACCAAGCTCGAATCCGAACCCGACCCCGAACCCGAATCCAAATCCAAATCCGAAGCCGAAGCCGAAGCCGAAGCCGAAGCCGAAGCCGAAGCCGAAGCCGAAGCCGGGTGCGGACCGGCTCCCGGATCCTCCGCCAGACGCAGGTCGAGGGAGGACGGGTCGAGGTCGTCGGGCCAGTGGGTGGAGCGGAACCGGACGTTTCCGCCGACATCCATGGCGAGGAGAATGAGCTGGCCCTTGCGGTCCTCGCCGAAGATGAACTCGATGGCGCTGCCGAGGCGTTCGTAATTGGACCGGTTGTTCAGCCAGCCCGGGTGCCGGTAGGCGAGGGCGCGGATCTCGCGGTCGAGGGAGGCGAGGCGTTCGTGGTTGAGCCAGAACCAGGCGGCGGCGCCGAAGGCGACCAGCACCGCGCCCGAGATGGCGGTCGAAAGCAGCGCGATGCGGGACCGGAAGGAAAGGAGGGGGAGTTTCATGGCACGGACTCACTCCCGCGGGCGGATGCGGTAGCCGACGCCGCGGATGGTCTCGATCCACTTCACGGCGTGGTCCCCGTCGACCTTCTTCCGCAGCCGCTGCACGTAGACGTCGACCAGGTTGGAGCCGGGATCGAAGTCGCTGTTCCAGACCTGTTCGAGGATCTGGGCCCGCGTGAAGACCCGGCCCGGGGAACGCAGGAGACGTTCCAGCAGGACGAATTCCCGGTTGGTCAGTTCGATCCGCTGCCCGGCCCGCGACACCTCGCGGGTGAGCAGATTCAGCGTGAGATCCCCGACGCCGAGCAGACTTTGGGCGTTCCCGGACGCCCGGCGGCCCAGGGCCTGCACCCGGGCGCCAAGTTCCTCCACGTAGAACGGTTTCGTGAGGTAGTCGTCCGCGCCCAGGTTGAGCCCCTCCAACCGCTCGTTCAGTTCGCTGCGCGCGGTCAGGAGCAGGACCGGGACGGCCATCCCGCGCTCCCGCAGGTTGCGGAGGATGCTCAGTCCGTCGCGCCCGGGCAGCATGATGTCGAGGATCACCACGTCGTAGGGCCGGGTGGTCGCCAGCAGGTAGCCCTCGTCGCCGTGATGGGCGACGTCGACGACGACCCCCCGCGCCTCGAGGTCCTTCCGGACCAGCGAGGCGATCTTCTTTTCGTCCTCGACCAGGAGCACTTTCATGGCGGGTGGGGGAGGGCCGCGGTCGGCGCCGATCCGACGGAATCCGGCCCCGATCTGCGGCGGGATCGCGGTGGATGGCGAGTCATTTCTGGCGGATGATCTCCAGCAGCGCGTAGGGACGGTCGTAACCGTTGTCGGTCGCGATTTCCCGCAGCGTCTGGCCGGCGGAGAAGCGGATGCCGCCCTTCGCGAGGCGCGACTCGACGACGCCGAGCTCGAGTCCTTCCTCGGTGCAGAACTGCGCGAGCGTCTTCCAGCCCGGGCCGCCGCCCGCTCCGGGGCCACGTCCGGGCCGTTCCGCTCCCGCGGCGTGCGCCGGCTTGGACGGGGTGTCCTGGATGAGGTCGTACACCTTGGCGGGGGGAAGGTGGGCCGCCTCGGCGATGGCCTGGACCTTGTCCGTCGGCGCGACCTCCTTCAATCCGGCCGCCGCGAGGCGGCGGAGGGCGTCCTCGGTCGGGACGCCAGCCTGGTCGGCGAGTTCGTTCAGCGTCAGCAGCTCCGCGTGGGGAATCGGGGCGCGCTCGCGGGACTGCTCCCAGCCGGCGCGGAGATCCTCGCTCCACGCGAGGAGCGTCGAGAACGGGGGCACATGCCCCCGCGTCCCGGCAAAGACGCCGATCCCGAGCAGCACGGCCGCGAGCCCTTCGAGTCGGAATCCACTCCGCCCGGAGAGCCGGGCGCCGAGGTGCTGGCACAGGGGGCGCCAGTTGAAGAAGACGTGCACCACGCCGGCAACGAGGAACAGCGCCCCGAAAGCGATGTGCAGGTCGCCCCAGCCATGCTTGGTGAGTCCGAAGATCTGCCAGTTCGTCCAATTGGCGACCCGTCCGGGAGGGGACAGGAAGAGCACGCCCCCGCTCAGCAGCAGGGCAACGAAGCCGAGTGCGACAACCAGCGAGGTGAACGCGCGCGACCGGAAACGGAAGGTGGGGTCTTTCATGGCGGGTGGGTGGGGTGGAGCGTTGGAACGAGGAAGTGGATGAAGTCCGAGATCGGCGCGAGGCGACCGGAGCACCCTTCACCCGAGGGCGATGGGTGCTCCCGTCGGGCCCGGATCAACGTTGTCCCCTCCGGACGGAACGACCTCGGTTGTCGCGCGGGGAACCCGTCGCCGTGCCCGTGCCCGTGCCCGTGCCGTCCCCGGGACACCCCGTCGCGGGACAGGTTGCCGCCTTGGGACACGACCCGTCATTTCCACCGCCGGCTTGGACGCAGTTCCCGGACGAGGGCCCGGCTCCGGCATTTCCCGGTCCGCGACCGCGTCCCGGCCCGCCGCCCGAAACCGCGCAGGCGCCACCGCGAGGGCAGGACGTCGTCCCCGAGGTCGTGGCGGTGCCGTCCTCGACCGCACCGAGCGCGGCCTGGAAGGCACCCAGGTGCTGGCCCGAGGCGCGAAGCAGATTGCCGAAGACGCGTTGGAGCGTGGCGTCGCTCGCGACGGCCAGCGCTTCCTTCAGGTCAGCGATGTCGACCTCCTCGATCTGCACCCCCACGCGCAGGGCCTCGACGAGCGAGACGCTCCCCTGGGCGACGAGGTCGTCATGCAGCTTCTGGAGTTCCGGGATGGAGAACCGGCCCGGCTCGGCCGGGGTCGTGTCGGCCAGGCCATTTCGCGCCATCAGGCGGTCAATGGCGTCCATGTGACGCTGTTCGGAGACCGCGATGTTGCGAAACACGACGTGGTCCCACCGGGTCGCCAGCGCCTGATACACGTCCCGGGCGACCTTCTCCTCCTGCTTCATGTAGAGCACGCTGGTCGTCTCGGTCGGGGTCAGGGCCTGGCTGGGTTGGGGGGCGACGGCGAAGAGCAGGCACGCGGCCAGCGATTGAATGGGATGCTTGGACATGGTCTTCATGGATTCTGTGGGTTGAAGGGTGGGAATCTTGGTTTTGGTTCGTTCAGGACGTCCGTTGTCGCCCTGCCACTTCATCAGACCCGGGGCACGTGAACGTCACCCGCCCGGTTCCATGACAGTTTGTTCATCTTCGAAACCCTCCCCGGGGGCGCACGGATCGACGTCCCCGCCCGTGTCGCCGTCGTGAGACGGCGGGGCGAACGCGGTCCGCAAACCAGGCTGGTGCGGGTGCGCGAACTGCTGGTTCGTAGCCGCCGACATGCGGAGGCGGAGCGTGTGGGGTGAACGAAAAGGGTCCACCTCGTCACCTCGGTGGCGACGCGGTGCGGGTGCGCGAAGTGCTGGTTCGTAGCCGCCGACGTGCGGAGGCGGAGCGTGTGGGGGGAATGAAAAGGGTCCGCCTCGTCACCTCGGCGGCTACTCGGTGCGGGTGCGCGAAGTGCCGGGTCGTAGACGCCGACGTGCGGAGGCGGAGCGTGTGGGGTGAACGAAAAGGGTCCGCCTCGTCACCTCGTCGGCGACGCGGTGCGGGCGCGCGAAGTGCTGGTTCGTAGCCGCCGACATGCGGAGGCGGAGCGTGTGGGGTGAATAAGACGGCTCCACCTCGTCACCTCGGCGGCGACGCGGTGCGGGTGCGCCGAATTCCGCCGCACGGGGCCGCCCTACGGAGCGGGTGGTTCCCGGACCCAGAGCTCCACGTAACCGTGCAGGAGTCGGGCACCTCCCGGGACCAGATCCGCGAAGCCCTCGATCGGCAGATAGACCCTCTCCACCGTCGAGCTTTCGACCCGCCGGTGCTGCATCAGCCACACCGCGGGACCGTAGGAAAGGGCATACAGCCCGATGCACAGGAGCGGAACTCCCAGCCCCAACAGCACCCAGCGCCGCAGCCGTCGATCCGGATCCCGGGCCGCCGGGGATCGGACTCCGTGCTCCTCGCTGTCGCTCGCGTCCGAGGTGTTCATTGGGGCCCCCCTCTTTCCGCCGGGGACGCCACGCGCCATGAAATGCGGGTCACGACCATGAATCCCATCCGCGGGGGGCGAGGTTCACGGCGACGGCGTTTGGATCCCGGACGGAGGGCGGGGTGCCGGGCGGAGACTCTCCTCTCCCCCGTGCTGCCTCACATCGGCGCGAGGAACCCGGTGCGCACCAGCGCCACGGCGGACGCGACGCGATCCTCGGGCAGGTTCATGCGCGTCATGACCGCCCGGGCCAGCGCGACGGCGGCCTCCGCCTCGTCGACGCAGACCATGGCCGCCCCGGCGGTGTGGATTTCCTCCCGGTCGCGCAGGTAGGAGGCGCGGGCGAGGACCTCCACGCCCGCGTTCACCTCGCGTGCGCTCTGGATGACCTGCAACGTGATCTCGGCCTTGGGAACCGTGACGATCAGGTAGCGCGCCGATTTCAGTCCCGCGGCTTCCAGGATTTCGCGCCGGGTGGCGTCGCCGAAGAGGGCCCGTCCGCCCGAGGCGTTGATTTCCTCGACGGTGTCGATGTTGGTCTCGACCACGGTCGGCAGCACGCCGGACTCGCGGAGGAGGCGCGTCACGGTTTGTCCGGCGGGGCCGTAGCCCACCACGACGGCGCGTACGGACGGGTCGTCGGCGGGCCGGTGGGCGAGGTGGGTCTGCGCGGTGTGGCCGCGGGACCGGGTTCGCCAGGCCAGCCAGCGGGCGATGAGCGGATTGCGGGACAGGGCGGGTTCGCAGGCCAGGAGGCGATTGAAGATCCAGGGGTTGAGGCTGATCGAGACGATGGCGCCGGCGATGAGCGCGTTGCGCCCGGCAGGGGGCATCCAGCCGAGCGTTCCCGCGAGGTCGGCGACGATGAAGGAGAACTCGCCGATCTGGGCCAGGCCGCCGGCCACCGTGAGGCCGGTTTTGAGGGAGTGCCCTCCGGCGAGGACGATGAGGAAGGCGGAGACCGGCTTGACCACGAGAATCACGGCGATGACGCCGACCGTGAGCCAGGGGGCTTCGAGGACGGCCCGGGGATTGAACAGCATGCCCACCGAGACGAAGAAGAGGACGGCGAAGGCGTCGCGAAGCGGCAGGGCATCGGCGGCGGCCTGGTGGCTGACCTTGGACTGGCCGACCACCATGCCGGCGAGGAAGGCGCCCAGGGCCATCGAGGCCCCGAAGAAGACGTAGGACGCGGTCGCGACGGAAATCGCGAGCACGAGCACCGTGAGGGTGAAGAGTTCCCGGGACCGCAGCCGGGCGACGCGGAGGAACAGCCAGGGAACCAGGCGCCCGCCGGCGACGAACATGAGGGCCACCAGGACCGCGATCTTCAGGAGGGCGGTCCCGAGGCTGAGCCAGGGGCTGCCGCCATCCGCCCTGCCGAGCGCCAGCGCGGGCAGGACGACCAGGACCAGGACGGTCAGGAGGTCCTCGACGACGAGCCATCCGATGGAGACGTGGCCCTCGTGGGTATCCACCGAACCGTGATCCATCAGGCAGCGCAACAGCACGACGGTGCTGGCGACGGACACGGCGATGCCGAGGACGATGCCGCTCTGCCACTCCCATCCGAGGGCCATCGCGACCAGGGTGCAGGCCGCCGTCGCGCCGAGGCTTTGTCCGAGTGCCCCGGGGATGGCGATGGACCGAACCGCCAGCAGATCGCTCAGGTGGAAGTGCAGGCCCACCCCGAACATCAGGAGGATCACGCCGATTTCCGCGAGTTGACCCGCGAGGGCGAGGTCCCCGACGAATCCCGGGGTGTTTGGTCCGATGGCAATGCCGGCGATCAGGTAGCCGACGATGGGCGAGAGTCGAAACCGCTTGGCCAGCAGGCCGAAGACCAGCGCCCCGGCCAGTCCCAGCGCCATCATTTTGATCAGGGTGATGTCGTGCACGGCGATTCGTGGGGTTCGGTTCCCGTCGGACGCTCGCCATGGACCGGGACGGTGCTGGCGGCGAGGACGCGAGACGGAAGGTTTCGAACCTCCCGCCCCGCGCGCGGGTGTTGGATCAGTCCTTGTTGCGACTGGAGTACCAGAAGGCGGCGACGCCGATGAGGGCGATGACCACCCACAGGACCATTCTCACGTTGCTGTCAGGCATGTGGATTGCGGGTTGGAAGTGGGGTTGAGCGCGATCCGGCCGACCGGGCCGCGCGCCTCGCCCATCCGCACGGGAGCCCGGCGGGAACCGCCGATCCGATGCGGGGGGCCGATCGTTTTACGACCGGAACCCGCAGGGGGCCCTCGGCTGACCGGCGGCCCGGGCGATCAGGTGCCAGCCGGAGCCTTCCGCGGCACGGAGGATTCCCGGGACGGACGGCGGAGCCAGGCGGGGAGCCGCGTGAGCGACGGGCAGCACGCCTGCGCCGGTGGCGGCTCCGATCCGCTCCGGCGACGGGACGCACGGCGCTTCCAGGATTACCCGGGAGGGAAGATACGGGGAGGTGAGCGCCGGACTGGCCGGCCCCAGGGTCGCGGGCCCGGCACCGGAGCGGGCGGCGAATCGCTCCTCCGCGGGGGCCGGCGGACCCGCCAGCAGAAGCGTCGGCAGCCAGAAGGCCGCCAGCAAGCTCCAGCCGATGAACCGAATCACATCCACGACCGAGGTTGTACAGGCGGAGCGAGGGGCGCGCAAATCCCACGCTCGGAAAATCCCCGTCGCGGCGATCCGGCTCCTCGGTCGGAGACCCGGGTCGGGTGTTCCTCCCTGCTCGCGACCGGTCGTCCGGCCCTATCCGCGAACACCGGGCCCATCCAACTCTCCGGACCGGCCCCTACCGCGAGGCCGCGCTGGATTCGGTCCGGGCCGAATGCGCGTGGCAGCGTTCCCGCCAGGTGCGGATTACGCCCGCGACCTCGGCATCGGCGACGACCACCGGCGTCGGGAGGGGGTACTCGGCGGCGACGTCCTCGGGGCGTCCGAAGACCTGTTCGGAGGGGGCCGGGAGGTCGGTGCGCCCGAACGTCTTGGAGAGATACTTGTCGATGAAGACGCGTTCCTCGGCGACGAGACATTGCTTCGCGTGCGTCTCGAGGAAGGGATACTTCAGGGCGCGGTCGACGATGGTCTTCAGCGGTTCCCGATGGAGATTGCCGAAGCTGACGTGGATGAAGGGGCAGCAGAGGACATCGCCGAACGGGGTGATGTAGATGGCCTCCTTCATCGCGGGACAGCCGCGTCCGAGCACGATGGAGTCCATGTCCTGACGGACGTACGGGGTGGACTGGACGAGGGCGCGGACGACGCGCATGTCGTCGGCATCGAGGGTGGCGTCGAGGTTGGCGTCCCAGTTTCCGGAGGGGGCGGCGAGGACGATGTTGAGGATGATGCGGCGGTCGATGCAGAAGTCGACGAGGCCCTGGAAGCCGGGGGTGTGGAGGTTGAACTTGGAGACGGTGGTGTTGACCTGAACGTTGAGTCCGCAGCGGCGGGCGGTGTGGAGGCCGTCGTAGGTCTTCTGCCAGGCGCCGGCGAGGCCGCGGAACCGGTCGTGTTCCTCGGGGATGAAGCTGTCGATGCTGATGTTGAGCTGATCGACGCCCCAGGCGCGGAGGTTCCGGGCGAGGTCGGGGGTGATGAGGGTGCCGTTGGTGGTGAGGGAGAAGAGGCAGCGTCCGGGGGACATGGCGCGGACGAGGTCCTCGAGGTTGCGCAGCATCGTGACCTCGCCGCCCTGGAGGGAGAGGTGGATGGCGCCGAGGTCCTGGCATTCGCGGGCGATGCGGGCGTAGTCGGAGACCTGGAGACGGGGTTGCTCGGAGTTGTTCTCGAGGGAGGTCTTGAAGCAGTGGTCGCACTTCAGGTTGCAGGCGTAATCGACGGCGAAATCGACGTAGCGCAGGGGCTGACGTTGCCTCACGACGAAGCTCTTGGCGTAGAAGCCGAGCATGCGCGCGAGGAACCGGGGCTTGCGCCAGACCATGCCGTATTTGAGGGCGGCCAGCTGGCGGTCGAGATGGGCATTCATGGGGCGTTGGACGATGAGCGCGGGCGGGGCGGCCCGCGTTTCTCCCCCGCAGCAGACCGCGCGCCCCGCGCGTCGCCAAGCAAGTTGGGGCGAAGGCCGGGGGCCCCGAGCCGAACATCCAGGTGAACGTCGAGCCCAGTTACGGCATGAGCATCGCCGTCGTGCAACTCGAGTACAATCCGGTGAACGGAGAGGTCCAACTGCAGGTGGGCCAGGGACGGATCGTTGCCGGCACCTGGACTTCGGGCCGCCTCCCACGAACCCGTCGGCGCTCTCTCGTCGCCGGGCCCGTGAGCACGCCGTTGTCCCGTCGTGCCGGGAGTGCGGTTGCCGCTCCGCGACGTTCACCGCCCATCCGCGGCTTCGTCCCCGTCGACGGCGACCCGGAAGAAGCCGCTCGTCAGGTCCAGGGGCGGCGTCCAGGGGCTTCGCGCCGCGTCCAGCGGCTGCCATGGGCCGTGGGGGGAGGCGGCGTGTTGCAGGGTTCCCAGGTTCCAATGCAATTCGAGGCCGGTGGCGGTCCGGGTCGTCCGGAGGCGGGCGTGGACGGCCGACAGGTCCCACGACCGGACCACATCGGCCCCGGTCAGCGCCTGGGTACCGGAAGGGCTGAACGCGACCGACTCCACCGGCGCGGTGTGGCCCGCGAGAACGCGCAACACCTCGCCCGTCCTCCAATCCACCAGGCGTGCCACGAACGTCGGCCACCCCTCCGCGACGAGGAGCAGCGCGCCATCCGGGGAAAGCGCCAGGTCGTTGAGAAAGCCGCCCGCCGTCAGTTCCTGCACCTGCCGGCCGGAGGCGAGGTTCAGCACCCGGATCAGTCCCTCCTCCCAAGCCACGAAGAGATCGCCGCTGTCGGGTGAGAAGGCCAGGGCTTTGATCGTGCCCGCCTCGGCGAGGAACATCGCGCGGAGTTCCCCGCTCGCCGCGTCCCAGATCCGGACCGTCGGATCGAAGCTCGACCCGCCGCCCGCCACCAGCCGGCCATCGGGGGAGAAGGCCACGCAATGGATGGAGGCGCCGCCGGTGGCCAGGGTGTGCAACAACCGGCCCGTCGCCGTCTCCCAGAGGCGGAGAGTCCGGTCCTGCGCGCCGGTCGCGATCCGTGTCCCGTCCGGCGAAAATGCCGCCGCCAGGAGCCAGTCGGTGTGGCCGCGAAACTCGCGTTCGATCTGGCCGGTTTCGACGTTCCAGAGCTGGGCGGCCATGCGGGGGTGACCGTAGGTGGTCAGCACCCGCCGGCCATCGGGCGAGAACGCCGCCGCGGCACTGCCGGCGCCATGCCCCTCGAACATCCGGAGCGGTGCCGCGTTGGTCCGGTTCCACAGGCGGATGGCGCTTTCGACGCCGGCGGACAGGACGTGTCGGCCGTCGGGCGAGAAGGCGACGCCGGAGGTCACGCTGGTGGTATGGCCCTCGAAGGACCGCTGGGTGAGGCCGGTCTCGAGGTCGACGACCCGTACCCGCAGGTTGCTCGTGGCGGTCAGCGCCGACTTCGTTCCCGGCACCCAGGCCAGGCTGGCGAGATGGTCCGTGGCCCAGACGTGCAGCGCGTTGCCCGTCGTCGTATCCCAGGCCAGCACGCGTTGGTCGTGGGAGCCTGCCAGGAGCAGGGGGCCGTCCGACACCACGGCCAGGTGTTCCACCCCGCCCCGGGCCCCCTCCAGCGTCCTCGTCAACTCGCCGGTGTCGAGGTTCCACAGACGCACGGTCCGGTCCTCGCCGCCGGTGGCGAGCCGGCCATCGGGGAGGAAGGCCAGCGCCAGCGCCGCGCCCTCGTGTCCCTCGAACTGCCGGAGGGCGAGACCGGACTCAGGATCCCAGAGCCGCACGGCATTGGAAGGGAAGCCGTCCGCCGTGACGAACCGGGTGCCATCCGGAGTGAACACCGCGTCGTTGACGAAACTGCCGGGGACGGCGACGCGCCGGAGGAGTTCCCCCGAATCGACGGACCACAGCGCGGTGGAGTTATCGGCACTCGAGGAGAGGATCCGCTGCCCGTCCGGGGAGAACCGCAGAGCCGTGATCTCGTTGCGGTGCCCGGCGAAGATCCGCCGCACCAAACCCTCCTCGCTCGACCAGACGCCGATGTCGCCGAAGCGCGTGCCGGTGACCAGCAGTCGGCTGTCGGGGGAGAAGGCCAGGGTGGTGACCGGCGCCCCGTGCTCCTGCAACCGATGCCGGAGCGTGCCCGTGGCAAAGTCCCAAAGGTAGGCGGCGCTCGGGCCGGCGGTGGCGAGGTGCCGCTGGTCCGGGGAGACGGTCGCGGCGCTCAGGTCGCCGAGGCCGTAGACCTGCCGCGGCTGGGTCACGACATCGGCGCGGGCACTCAGGAAGATCCAGAGCAGCAGGCGCAGCCCGGCTTCGAACAGGCGTCTGCGACGCCATGCATGCACGATTCGGTTCAACCGTCCGCCCGTCCGGTCCGCGCGAAGGACATCCAGAATGCCGCAGTTCATGCCGCGAAGGTAGGCGTGGCCGGGGCCGCCTCCCATGGGCCGAAAGGACCATGGCGATGGCGGGCGCGATTCCTCCGCGTGGGAACGGGGCCCGGGCCGACGATCCGGCCATCGTTGCCCGGCATCGTGAGGAGACACCCGAGTGGGTCGTTCACCTGGGTCCAGGGGGCAGTTGTCGAGTCCGCTGGGGGTTAGGGAGCGCGAACTCGATAGTAGCGTTGCTGGCGGTGCGCCGGGTCGGCGTCCTGGAAGAACTCCCGACCGGGGGTCTCCGTGTCGGTTGCCCCGACGACTTCCCAGCGGACGAGATCGTCCGAGGCCTCGATTTGGTAGCCGGCCCCGGCGATTCCATCGAAGCTCAATCGGAGGCCTTGGCGCCCGGCAAGGGGACGGAAGTCGGTCAACACCGGACGGGCCGCCCCCAAGGGAACCCCCGAAGCCCCCCATCCTGGTCCGTTTCGCAGGGTACTCCGGGCCACCGCAGTTCCGGGAACGCGATTGGTGGCCGACGCGCCCGCGCCCTCGTCGAACCGCCAATACGCCACCAGCCCGGTTTCCGTCCCGGCGAGTTGCCGTCGGTAACCGGCCAGGATCTCCTCCGCGCTGCGTGGTACGCGCCAGATGCGCACCTCGTCGATCTCCCCCTTGAAGTAGGAGGGGACCTGAGGCGAGGCGCCGAGGGTGAACAGGCCGGAACCGGAGTAGTCCGCGGAACCGGTTCCCGAAGCCACCAACCGACCGTCGCGGTAGATTCGCTTGGACCTGCCGGACGAGGAATACACGCACGCCCAATGGTGCCAGTCGCGATCGGCGTAAGCCACGGGCGTGTCGAGATCGTTGTTTCCGAAGCCGAATTTCAGGACGCCGGTCACCAGGTAACCGATGTGGAGGGTCGTATTAGGTCCCCCGTTGCCCTGGGCTACGAAGAAGTTGTTCACCCCCTGGATGTCCGGCTTGACCCACGCCTCCACGGTGAAGGACCGGCCCGCGAGGGCGATGGTGCCGTCGACCGCGACCAGGTCGTCCACGCCGTCGAAGTTCAAGGCCGTCCCCGCCACCTTGGATTCGGTCCCGAGCACGTCGACAAGGATCGTGGCGGGAGGCGAGGTGCGCCCCGACTGAGTCACGCGGAACGCGAACCCGTCCTGCCCGATGAAATGATCGTTTGGAACATAGAGCAGCCGCGGGGGCGCCCCGGTGAGCCGACCGTGCGCGGGCGGGGAGTCCACGAGGAAGAGCGGGCTTCCGTCGCCCTCGGTCCTCGCCTCGAGAAGGATCCCCACCGGGCGATTTACGGTCGTGGACAGCGTCCGTCCGAGCGCGACGGGTCCCGGAGGTTCACCGATCCGCAGAGTGCCGTTGACGTGGGTGATCGTGTAGTTCGGGGAGGCTGCTCCGACCACGGTGATCGGGTAGGTTCCGGGGCTGCTCGCTGACGTGGCCGTGGTGCCGAGGCGCGCCGGCGACGCCAGACCCGCGACCGTGTCCCCGTTCACGAAGCCGCTGTAGGTCGCGGTCAGCGTCGGCATGGCGCCGCCGGCGACCATCGTCTTGTCGTCCGCACGGATCGTCAGCGGGGCCGGGGTCACGAGCAGCGTCACGGTCCGGGAGGTGGCCTCGAATCGGGTTGAGTCCTGGGGGGTGAAGACCGCCTTCAGCTCGTGCTGGCCGGCGGCCAGCACCGTCCCCGGCCGCGGCGTATATTCGTAGGTCCCGGGCGTGATCTCGCCTCCGTCCGCCAGTTGGGCCTGCCCAAGCGGAGTCCCGTACACGATGGAGGCGGGATTGGCCCAACCGAAGGTCGCCGGCACCCTGGGAGTCTCCCCGGCTTCGGACAGTTCCACCCAGTTCAGGTTCACCCCGCCGGTGCTTCGGATTTCGAGGATGTAGTAGGCCGCTGGCAGTTCGAAGACGGCCCCTGCCTCCACCGTGGTCCAACCCTGCCCGCCACCCGTCGGCGGGACGACCAGGGTTTCCTTCCAGAGTGTGTTCGGCTGATCGAAGGAAAAGAAGGCGTCCCAATGATAGAGGATGAAAGGGAGACGACCACCCTCGGCCCCGCTCGCGGCGCGACCGCTCAGACGGTAGCGTCCGGATCGAGTCAACCGAAGGGAGTAATACAATGCCTCGCCCGGTTCGAACGAGAAGACGTTGTACCCTCCTCCGTCGTCCTCGCAGACCTGGATGTCCACCCCTTCCGACAGGCGGTATTGCCCCCCGAGGTTGGCGGCTTCCCGATCCAGATAGCCGATGCCTCCGTTCAGGCCGGAGTCCCCCGCCTCGATCCCGAAGTCCTCCGCCTCGATGCGTCCGGGCACCTGGCGCGGACCGACCGCGATGGGGCCCGGGCCGGCCTCGAAGGCGATCCAGTTGAGGTTACCCCCGCCGTCGCTGATCCAGGTCAGCCGCACCCGGTGGTTTCCGGAAGACAACACAAGCCCCAGGTTGCTGACGGTCTTCCAGGTCTGCCAACCGCCGGTCACCGGCACGTCCAGCACGGTGCTGGCCTCGATGGCGCCCAGCGCCGTCATCACGTCGATGCGCACCTGGCCGCCGAGGGATTCGGAGGCGACGCGTGCCGATACCGAGTAGGGCCCGGGGCGCGCGACGTCGACGGTGTACTCGAGCCATTCCTGGCCGTCGGTCCAGCCGACGTCGTATCCACCCCCGAGGTCGGTGGTTTCCTCGATGTCCACGCCGCTCTCGGGGCGGTACCTGCCCCCGATGTTCTGGGGTTCGTTGTCGTGGAAACCCACTCCCTCGCCGCCGAGGTCGAAGTCCTCCGCCTGGAGGATACCCGGGATCGTGCGGGCCACCCCGCCGAACGGTCCCTCGATTTCCAGGAACGAGAACCAGTCGATGCCCTGATCGTCCGTCCCGTCCTCCTCCCACAGCATGCGCACCTGGTGAAGGCCGGCGGACAAGGTCATCCCCTCCTTGGGTTCGGCATCCCGCAGGACGTTTTGCCCCGGCTCCGGCCCTGGTTGCCAGGTCACCGTGCCGGCTCCCTGGAGAATTCCATCCCGATTTCGGACCTCGAATCGGACTCGCGAGGAGAGTTCGAGGGAATTGACGGCAGCCTGGATGCGATATCTCCCCGCCCGCGTCACGTTCGCCGTGTATTCGGTCCATTCCCCGCGAGTGCCATGGATCACCAGCAGGCCGGTTTCTCCCCGAGTCGTGAAAGGGGTCCCGGGGACTCCCCACAGGTCCACCCCCGCACCCGGCCTGAAGTCCACGAGGAACTCGGTCCATCCCCGGCCTTCCGGATCCGCGTCGTGGTATCCGCTTCCCTCACCCCCGGAGTCGAATCCCTCGGCCTCGATGCGACCCGGGATCGCCCAGGGCACCCCCAGGTAAGGGCCTTTGGGCGCGCGAACCACCTCCACCTCCGCCGTGGCGAAGGCGGACCAGTATGCCGTCGAACCGGGTTTGAACAGCGCCGTCACCGGATGCCGGCCAGGTGCCAGCACGGTTCCCGGTCGGGGTTGGTATTCGAAGGTTCCAGGGACGGAGGACCGGGCGTTCAGCTGACTGAACCCGAGTCGCTGTTCCGAGTCCAAGGGTTCGGGATTCCAGAAGACCGCAGGGATCTGGCGCCCGAGGTCGTCGACGC
Source organism: uncultured Verrucomicrobiota bacterium (assembly GCA_964608505.1). Classification (GTDB taxonomy): domain Bacteria; phylum Verrucomicrobiota; class Verrucomicrobiia; order Limisphaerales; family CAIMTB01; genus CAIMTB01. The sequence continues at coordinate 20,317 of CAZSOV010000016.1, read as the reverse complement.
GCACGAATTCGATCCAGTTCAGATTGGCGCCCTGGCTGGCCTCCCATTCGACCCGGACGACATGTCGTCCCGCCTCGATCACCGAGCCTTCGTTGGTGAAGGTTCGCCACGCCTGCCATCCCCCGGTGAACGGGATGGTCATCGGTCCCGTGACGTCGACGCCGTCGACGAACACGCGGAACGTGCCGCCCTCGGTCGCCGAGGCGGCGCGGGCCAGCAGGTCGAAGAATCCTCCCCGTGGGAAGTCGACCGTGTAGGTGAACCACTCCGTGGCGGCGGACCATCCGACATTGAAACCCCCGCCGTCGTCGGTGCATTCCTCGATGTCGACGCCTTCCTCGGGCCGATATCGTCCTCCCTGGTTGGCGGGATCGGTATCGTGATATCCGCGGCCTTCTCCTCCGGCATCGAAATCCTCGGCCTCGATTCGCCCCGGCATCTGGCGATACACGCCCCCGAAGGGCAGCCCGGCCCGCGCGGAGGGACCGGGGACGAACCCGGCCAGACAGGCCAGCAACGGGAGCAGTCGGGTGATGGCCGGATAAAGCCGAACGATGCGGGGCAGGTGGGGCATGGGTAGGTGGTCCAAGCGATTCCTGTTCGGGGTGGGCGGTATGGTATGAGGGCCCGGTGGCCCGATGTTTCCGGGCAGCTTTATCCGGTCGAGTGTTTTCTCTTCTGAGCCAAGCGCTCGTTCGTTCAGGTCGTGAACCGATGTCCTGGCATCGAGGGCCGATCCGGCACGGGACCGCCCTGCGCGTTCTTTTCGCGGCGTCCACGGCGGCGTCGCCGTCGCCGTCGCCCGCGCGGAAACCGTCCGCGAGCCAGGATCGCGGGACGAGCAGTCGGTGGAGACGGATACGGTCGCGGCGCCCGGGTCACCGGACCCCGGGTGGTCGTGGGGCGGACTCGGCGAGTTGACCGAGTTTTCGCACGAGCCCGCTGAAGATGAGGGCGTGCACCGGGTAGAGGAGATACCAATAGAGCAGGCCACCGAGCCCGCGGGGGGCGAAGAAGGCGGTCTGGAAGAGGCGCGAGGTGCGATCGTCGATGGGCTCGACGCGAAACTCGAGCCAGGCCCGCCCGGGGACCTTCATTTCGGCCCGCAGCCGGAGGGAACGATCCGCCTCCACCGCCTCCACCCTCCAGAAGTCCACGGCGTCCCCGACCCGAACCGCGAGGGGATCGCGTCGTCCGCGCCGCAGACCCACCCCCCCGAGCAGGCGATCCATCAGGCCACGCACGCGCCAGGCCCAGTTCATACACAGCCAGCCGGTGCTTCCGCCCAACCGGGTGAAGGCGGCAAAGACCACGGGCGCGGACGCCGCCACGGTGCGTTGACGGCGTTCACGGATGATGCCTTCGTGCGTGGCCAGCGCCACGGCTGCGACATCGCCCTGGCTGCTGGACAGGGCATCGCTCCAGGCGGTCTCCACCTGACCGGTCTCGAGATTCGCCAGGGCCGCCTGCAGGGCGGTGGCGTAATCCAGCGGATGGATGTGCGGGAAGAGTCGCCGGGCGGTGTCGTCCCGCACCACCACGTCGTTGCGCAGACCCTGGATGAGCGGGCCCGCGAACGCGGAGGGGATGGGCGTGACCAGGTGCACCCAGTACGACGACAGCCGGGGCGTCAGGACCGGCACGGGCACCAGCCAGCGTCTCAGACCGCGAGCCCGCGCGTAGCCCCGCAGGAGGTCGCCGTAGGTCAGGACGTCGGCCCCGCCGATCTCGATGATGCGCCCGGCGCTGTCCGGCGTGTCGAGCGCGGCGACCAGGTAGTCGAGCACGTTGCGGATGGCAATCGGTTGAGCCCGCGTGAAGAGCCAGCGCGGGCAGATCATCACCGGCAGACGCTCGGTCAGGTAGCGGATGATTTCGAACGACAGACTTCCCGAACCCACGATGACCGGGGCGCGGAATTCCGTGACCGGCACCCCGGTTTCGCGGAGCACCGCGCCGGTTTCCTGTCGGGATCGCAGATGATCGGACAGCGCGGATTCCGGATCGCCCAGGCCGCCCAGGTAGAGGATGCGCGCCACTCCGGACGCCCGGGCGGCCGCCGCGAAGTTCCTCGCGGCGAGAACGTCGCGCTGCTCGAAGTCGTGTCCGGCCGCCATGCTGTGCACCAGGTAGAAGGCGAACCGAACGCCCTGCATTGCGGACGCCAGGGTGTCGGCGCGCAGGCAGTCGCCGGCGGCCACCTCCACCTGCCCGAGCCAGGGGCGTCCCTGCAGTCGCGCGGGATCGCGCACCAGGCAGCGGACGGCGAAGCCGGCCTCCAGCAGACGCGGCACCAGCCGCCCGCCGATGTAGCCGGTCGCGCCGGTGACGAGAACCGTACCAGGGGAGGCGAGGAGGTCGGGGCGCACGGAATCGAGACTGGGGCTGCGCGGGCCGGGGTCAACCCCGGCGGGCGAGCAGTCGTTGGAAGCGGGCACGGTTGTAGCGCTGGGCGAGGATGCAGGGCAGGTTCGCGACGAGGGCGTATGCGACCATGACGAGGTCGGCCCAGAGGGGATTCCAGAGGAAAAAGAGGGGCGCGCAGGCCAGCGCGGACCAGTGGCAAAGCTCCCCGCGCCAGGTTTCCCGGATGAAGCGGCGCAGATATTCCGGGTCCGCCCCCGCCAGCGTGGTCTTGGCAAAGCCGAGGCCGAACCAGAGCGCGGCATCGGGCAGCCGGTCCTTCCAGCGTTTGATGCCGAAGGCGCGTTCGTAGAGGCGTCCGCCCCGTTCCCACGCGCCGGGGGCGGGCGGGTGGAACCAGGTCTCGGGCAGACGCGTGAACAGCCAGGCGAGAACGAACTGGATGACCGGCCATCCGGCCACGTTCAGCCCGACGACCCAGGCGATGGGCAACTCAATCGGCACGGATTTCGCGTCCTTTCCAGGTCACGCGCCTCCCCGACCGTGCCGAGGACCAGGCGAAGACTCCGAAGAAGAAGAGCAGGGGGATCGGAAAAAGCAGCGCGCTGGTCCAGCGGAAGGACCCCGCCTTCCGACCGAGCCATCCCACCTGCGCGGCACACAGCAGGTACGCCGCGCTCCACCCGAGGCTGCCGCCGGTCATCAGCCAACCCAGGGGCGCCAGCATGAGCCCGGTCATCCAGGCGACGACGAGGAACAAGGCGCCGCCCGGGGTCTGGCCGGCGCCGGACGCGAAGCCCTTCGTCCAGCCTTCGGTCAACTCGCGCACCCCGTTCGGGTACATGCGAAAGGAAAACACGCCACGCCCGCTCACGCCGCGCACGGGAACCCCCGCCGCCCGGAACTGCCCGGCCAGCCGGACGTTTTCGAGGATCCGGCCCCGGACGGCCTCGTGCCCGCCGCCGCGCCGATAGGATTCGCGGTCCACGAGGAGCATCTGTCCGAACAGGCTGCCGGGGACGGTGCCGGCGTTCATGGCAAGGTTGAAGAAGAGGGAGAGGTCCTCGAACCCGTTTCGGACGGCGTGATAGGGTCCGACGGAGAAGGCTCCGCCGGGGTAGGCGCGGAGAATGGCGGCCAGCCCCTCCCGCTCGAACCAGGTGTCCGCATCGACGAACAGCAGCAACTCCCCCGTCGCGTGCCCGGCGCCCTGATGACAGGCCCAGGGCTTGCCACGCCAGCCCTCGGGGAGCGGTTGGGACGGGATGACCGTGGCGCCGTGCGCCCGGGCCGTCTCCGCGGTGCGGTCGGTGGAACCATCGTCCACGACCAGGATCTGGTGCGCTTTCACCGACTGCGCGGCCAGCGATCCGAGCAGGCTGGGCAGGTTGTGCTCCTCGTTGCGCGCGGGGATGATGACGCTGACCGTCGGCGGCATTTCCCGCGCGGCGGTCCCGACGAGCGGGGCGAGGCGGGCCCGGAGGAGGAAGCCCACCGCCCACAGCGCCAGAGTGATCGAAAGCAGGATCAGCATCGGTCCCATTCGACGACCTTCCGGGCGACGTTCTGGCCGCAGAGGACGACCATGGGCATGCCGCCGCCGGGATTCACCGAACCGCCGACGAAGAAGAGGTTGGGATACTTCGTGCTCTGCTTGGGCGCCTTGAAGGCGAGGTTCTTGAAGCGGTCGCTGACGACGCCGTAGATCGAGCCCTTGTTCGAGTAGTACTGCTCGCGGATGTCGAGCGGCGTCCAGCAGTGCTCGAAGACCGTGTGCCGGCGGAGGTCCTTCAAACCCATCCGCTCCAGCTTGTCCACCACCCGCTCCTTGAACACGAGGTAATCCTCCCGGGTCAGCGGGTGCGCGTCGTCGATGTGGGGGATGTGGGGCAGGATCTTCAGGCAGTCGCAACCGGGCGGGGCCACGGTCGGGTCGGTCCTCGACGCCGCCACGAGGTAGATCGTGGGGTCGGGCGGCAGTTGGCGTTTCCGGAAGACCGTGTGGAAATGCGCGCGCTGGTGCTCGGAGAAGAAGAAGTTGTGGTGGGCCAGTTGCGGGTACTGGCAGTCGAGGCCGAGTTCGAGCACCAGACCGGAGCAGGAGGGCTCGAACCGGTCCAGCGTGCGCAGGAACGCCTTGTCCTCGCGCAGCAACCGTTCGTAGGCGGGGATGACCTCCATGTTCGAGACCAGGATGTCCGCGGGATGGAACGCGCCATCCCGGGTGACGATGCCGGTCACGCGTGCGCCCTCCCGGCGGACCTCGGTCACCTCGCTGCCGAGGCGGACGACGATGCCGAGTTCGTCCATCAACCGCCGGAGGCCGACGGCGATGTGGTACAGGCCGCCGTCGACGTACCAGAGGTCGTAGCGGAACTGGATCGTCGGCAGGCAGTTCATGAACGCCGGCGAGTGATAGGCCGAGGAGCCAACGTACTTGATGAAGTAGTCGAACACGTCCTGCATGTAGCGGGTCCGGAGATGCCGCTTCACCCCGCCGTGCATGCTGCGGAACAGGTCGAACTTGAGGAAGTTGCCGAGGCCGTAGAACTTCCGGAACTCCTTCGCGGTGTCGAGGCCCTGCTCGAAATAGCCGGCGTTGACGAGGTCGTAGAGGTCGGCGGAGTACTTCAGGAAACGCTCCACGTTGGCGGGATCCTCCCCCACCTTGCGCGCCTCCTCCGCCATGCGGGCGGGCTCGGGATGGAGATCCACGACGGTGCCGTCCTCGAAGAAATTGCGCCAATGCGGGCGCAGCGTCCGGATCGGGATGTAATCGCTCATCCGTTTTCCGGAGCGCTCGAAGAGCCGCTCGAAAACGTGGGGGAGCGTGAGAATGGACGGCCCGAGATCGAAGGTATAGCCGCGTTCCTGGAGGACGTTGAGCTTGCCGCCGATCTTCGCGTTCTTCTCGTGGATCGTGACGGCATAGCCCTCCTGGGCCAGCGAGATGGCCGCGGACAACCCGCCGAGACCCGACCCGATGACAATGACGTTCTTTTTCATTCCGGCCTCATGGATTTCCCGGGTTGCGTGTCCGACCCTCCTCCGATCCTAGCTGCCAGGGCGCGGACTGGGAATCGCTTCGGGGCGACGGGCGCCCGGTGCTTCGCCCTGCCCCGGGCGCCGGAACTGGAATCGGCACTGGGACCCTTTTTGATGCGTCGGCCCGGGTTCTCCGGCGCGCGAGCTTGATTGCGACCGTGCGGCGGGATAAGCCAACGGGCGTGTCCCAACGAGTCTTGATCGTCGGCGCCGGACCGGGGGGACTGGCGACCGCCCTGTTGCTGGCGAAGGCCGGATTGGAGGTCACCCTCGTCGAGAAGCAGCCGCGCGTCGGGGGGCGCACGTCGGTGATCGAGGGGGAAGGCTACCGCTTCGACCTGGGACCGACCTTCTTCCTCTACCCGCAAATCCTCGAGGAAATCTTCGCCGCGGTGGGACGCGACCTGCATCGGGAAGTGCCCATGAAGCGGCTCGATCCGCAGTACCGGCTGGTGTTCGGGGCCGGCGGTGAACTGCGGTGCACCTCCGATGTCGAGCGGATGGTCGCCGAAATTGCCAAACTGGCGCCCGCGGACGCGCCGCGGTTCCGGCAGTTCATGGACGACAACCGGGTGAAGCTCGCGAAGTTCGCGCCGTGTCTCCAGACGCCGTTTACCAGCTGGACCAGCCTGTTGCAGGCGCGCCTGCTCGCGGTGCTGCCGTTTCTGAAGCCCTGGAAATCGTTGCACGCCGAGCTGGCCGGTTACTTCCGCGATCCCCGGCTCCAGCTGGCGTTCACGTTTCAGTCCAAGTACCTCGGCATGTCGCCGTTCCAATGCCCGAGCCTGTTCTCGATCCTGTCCTTCCTCGAGTACGAGCACGGCATCTGGCATCCGATCGGCGGCTGCAATGCCCTGAGCACGGGCATGGCGCGCGTGGCCGCCGAACTCGGCGTCACCGTGCGGCTCAACGAACCGGTCGAGGAAATCCTGTTCGAGGGACGCCGCGCGGTCGGACTGCGGACCGCCCAGGGGGAACTGCGCGCGGACGCCGTGGTCGTGAATGCCGACTTCGGGCACGCCATGACGTCCCTGGTCCCCAACCGGCTGCGGCGCAAGTGGTCCGATGCCACCATCGCCCGGAAGCGATTCTCCTGCTCGACCTTCATGCTCTACCTGGGCGTCGAGGGCCGTTACGACCAGCTCGAGCACCATAACATCTACGTCGCCCGCGATTATCGGCGGAATCTGGACGACATCGAGAACCGGCACGTGCTGACCGACGACCCGTCGTTCTACGTGGAGAATCCCAGCCGCACGGACGACACGATGGCGCCCCCCGGGCACAGCGCCCTGTACGTGCTCCTCCCGGTCAGCCATCAGCACCCCAACATCGACTGGAGTCGTGAACGGGTCCGTTACCGCGAGGTAGCCCTGCGCCAGTTGGCGAAACTGGGCCTGACCGACGTCCAGGAGCGCATCCGTTTCGAGCGCGTGGTCACCCCGGACGAATGGGAGCGGAAGGTCGGCACCTACCGGGGCGCGACCTTCAACCTCGCCCACAACCTGGGCCAGATGCTGCACCTGCGTCCCCGGAACCGGTTCGAGGAATTCGAACGGATGTACCTGGTCGGTGGCGGCACCCATCCCGGCAGCGGACTGCCCGTCATTTTCGAATCGGCCCGCATCGGGGCCCGGCTCCTGTTGGAGGATCTGGGGCGGACGGCCTGATCCCGGACGCCCGCGGTCGGCGGGCTTATTCATGATCGGGGGAGGGCGGGGAGGTCGTCGCCTTGCCGTTTCCACCAGGCTTGCGCAGGTCGTCCAGGATCACGCCCAGTTGGACGAGGTCGTCGACGGGCATCGCACCCAGACCCGCCACGAACCCACGGTAGGCCCGCAGGGCACGACCACCGACCAGCAGGGCGACCTCCGCCGGCAGCGCCTCGCGCAGGCGCGCCATCTCGCCCTCCAACCGCGGGTCGTCCTCCGGATACACGACGCTCAACGCGACGGCCCGTGCCCGGCATTGCCGCGCCGCACCGGCGATCTCCTCCGCGGGCAGGCTGGCGCCGAGGTAGGCGACCTGCCAGCCAAGGTGCGCCGCCAGCGCCCCGACGAGCAGCGCGCCCAGTTCATGAACCTGTCCCGCCGGGGTCGTCACCACCAGGGCGGGCGCGTCGGCCAGCGACCCGAAGGCACGGGATGCGTTTCCCAAAAAGACGCGGATCGCCGCCGTGGCAAAATGTTCGTGCGCGGCGGTGAGGACGCCTTCGCGCCACTGGCTGCCCAGGGCCTGTGCCAACGGAGCAACCAGGCGCTGCAACACCCCCATGGCCCCCAGTTCCCTCGCTCCGCGTTGGAGCGCGCCGTCCAGCGCCCGGCCATCGAGCGCCCGAATCGCGGCCAGACATTCCTCGACCCGGATGCCGCTGGGCGGAACCGTGGTTGCCGGGGACGGAGCGCCCTCCCGCCGTGGGCCGGCTTCGGCGGCGAGCCGGCGAAGGTGCTCGGTCGGCAACCGCGCGATCTGGCCGATGCTATGCCCGCCCTGCGTCACCTCCCGCAGCAGCCCCAACCGTTCGATGTGCGCGTCCAGGTACAACCGCCGGTTGGTGGGGGTTCGTTGCGGTTCCACCGCCCCATAGCGTTGTTCCCAGATCCGGATGACGTGCGCGCTCAACCCGGTCCGGCGGGCGACCACTTGAATGGGATACCGCGCGTCAGCCATTTCTTAGACAAAATATCCACAGCCATATCAACAAAATCAAGACAAGGTTTTGGGATCGGGTTTTGCCCGGCCACGCATCGCCGTCGAGCACCGGATGTTGTCGACGGCGCAAGGCTGCCGGGAGCGGTTGCCCATCGAATCGGGCCGCCGTCGACCCGCGGACGCAGGTGCTTCGACGCGGACGGAACCAAGTCCGTGACTCCGACCTCACGAAGACCGCCTTCCCCCACCCCATCGTCAACTGGGCTCCGGGATCTCCAACCGCAGTCCGAGGGGAACGAAGGACGTGAAATCCGAATCACGGGTGACCCAGACACCGCCGTTCCCGATGGTCCCGGTTCCGCGCGGCACCCGGACGGGCCTTCCCGGGGCGGAAAACGAACCGGGACGGACCGAAGTCCGTCCCGTCCCGGTGGAGCCTGGTGTGCGGAGGTGATCACTTCCGGACTGCCCGGTAGAAGGACGCGCCCGGAGTCACCGGGGTGACCTCCATCGCGGCCCGACCCTCGGCGTCGGTCGTCAGGTTGGTCAGGACCGTCCACAAGCCGAGATCGCTCGAGGTCCGAAGCTCGCAGATCGTGGCCGGCCCGGCCTGGCATTCGATGCGGAGACGCTCGCCCTGACGCACGCAGGACAACCGGATCGGGGCGGGTTCCTCGAGGGTTGAGAACCGGTCGACGGGAACCTGGCGCAGTTCCTGCACGATTCCGGAGGGCCACTCGACGCGCACGATCTCCGCGTGGGTGGCGTCGCCCAGGCCGAAGTGGGCGAGGAGCGGGGTGCCGGAGGCATCGCCTCCCGCCGACTGGATTTCCCGCAACTGCCAGAGGGAGCGTCCCTGGATCGTGGCCTTGACCCGCACTCGGGCGCCGATGCCGTCCCGATTGGAGGTCGTGCCCGCGAGTCGGAATTTGAGCCAGTGGTTGCCATTGCCGTTGTTCCGGTAGAGTTGGTTGCGGGCCGCCACGCCGTCGCCGCAGACCACGAGCAAGTCCTGGAAACCGTTGTTATCGTAGTCCGCCCAGGCCGCCATGCTGCGGTTGGTTCCGTCGGAAGCGAGGTTGCCCAGGTCCACCGCCTGGAACGTTCCGTCGCCCCGGTTGCGGTACATCGAGCCCAGTTGCTCGTACCCCAGGAACAATAGGTCGAGGAAACCGTCGTTGTCATAGTCGACCCACGAACCGTGCCCGAACATGCTGGTGCTGCCGAGGTCACCCGTCGGGGCGACGTGAGCGAAGGTCCCGTCGCCCGCATTTTGGTGGAGGCGGGCCTGTCCCTCCTGCCAGCGTCCGGTGAAGGCATCCAAATCCCCGTCGTTGTCGTAGTCCCCGAACGCGCAGACCCAGTCCGCTGGCAAGGTTGTGAGGCTACCCGCCTGGCCCAGACGGAATCGGCCGTCGCCAAGGTTCTGGTGCAGGATCGGAGCCCCCCCGCTATACATGATCACGACGTCGGGATCGCCGTCGGCGTCGTAGTCGGACCAGACGCAGCTCCACGACTGACGGTTGGCGGCGGGGGAATCGAGCAGGCTACCGACCTCCGCGGGCCCGGCGGAAAGGAAGCGCGTTCCACCCTCGTTTCGGTAGAGCGCATTCCCCTGATTTCCGACCGTCATCACATCCAGGTCCCCGTCCCCGTCGATGTCCGCCAAACCCACATTCCAGGTCGCTGGATGCTCGAGCTGGAAGGGTTGTGCCTGGAGCGGCGTGAAGCCTCCCGCACCGTCGCCCAGGAAGAGCTCGTCATGGGTGCCCGGGCTCGCCACGAACAGGTCCAGGTTACCGTCCCGGTTGAAATCGCCCGGGGCGACGAAGGCCGCCGCATCCTGAAGGGCCAGCCGCGTGGTGTTCGGGGCGCGTTGGAAGGTGCCGTCCCGGAGGTTGTGGAACAGGGAGTTCGGCGTGGCGCCGTTGGGAACGTAGAGATCGATCGCGCCATCGTTGTCGTAATCGAACCAGCTGGCATGGGAGTCCTGCCGGCTTTCGGTGACGACCTCGCCTTCCAGAATCTTGGTGAACCGGGTCTCCACGCGAACGTAGACATGGTTGGTCAGTGGGCCGGTGTCGGTCTGCGCGACGACGGTGTAACGACCGGCCTGGGCGGGTTGGACGTTCGTGAGGGTCAGGAGGCGACTGCTCTGGCCTTCCAGCAGGGCACCCTCGAAATACCACTGACGCGCCGTGGCCGCGACCAGGTTGGTGACGACCACCCGGCCGTGGATCGTCACGACCGGGTGTTCCGGTCGGATGAGGACGGGTTCGGTGACGGTCAGAATTTGGTCGGCCGCGAGGTTGGTGAGGGTCTGGACGTTTCCCGAGGGCCATTCGATGACCACTTCGTCGACCTGGGTGGCGTCGCCGAGGCCGAAGTGGGCGCGGCGCCCGTCCTCGGCGGTGCGGTTCCCGACGATCTCGCGCAACTGCCAGACGCTGGCGCCGCCCAGGGTGGCTCGGACGCGGATCTTCGCGCCGATGGCGGAGCGGTGGGAGTGGGTGCCCACGAGGTTGAACTTGAGCCAGTGATTGCCGTTGCCCTGGTTCCGGTACAGCCAGACGGGGTGCGTCCCGGAGGAACCCTGACCGACGAACAGGTCGAGAAAGCCGTCGTTGTCGTAGTCGGTCCACGAACCCAGTGACCAGCTGGACGCCGTTCCCGTAAAGGCCTCGTTCACGATGGCGAATTTGCCGGTGCCGACGTTGCGAAAGAGAGTCAGGGGTTTGGGGTCGAAGCTGATCTCGCTCAGGAGGAAATCCACGTCGCCGTCGTTGTCGTAATCGCCAGGGTACGGCGTTTCCGCCCCGCCCCTGGTGAAGGTCTGGGAGAGCGTGAAGACACCGGCGCCGTCGTTGAAGAAGATGTAGGCCGCCCCCTGACCGTAGGCGATCACGTCCAGATCGCCATCCCGGTCGAAATCGCCGAGCGCGTGATGCGAGCAGGGGTAGGTCGCGGTGTCCAGGGGGCTGTTCGTCATCCGGGTGAAGAGCCCGCCGCCGTCGTTGCGATAGTGGAAGCCGCGGCTGGAGTTGTTGGCCACGAGCAGGTCGGCGTCGCCGTCCCCGTCGAGATCCCCCCAGATCGAGTCGTTGGAGTCCACCGCCACGTCGGTCACGATCCGCTCGGAAGTCACGAGATCGAAGGTGCCGTCGGCCCGACCGTGCAGGAGGGTGTTGGTTCGCGTCGACCAAGCGTTCCAACCCGTCGGGATGAAGACATCGAGCCGCCCATCGTTGTCGTAGTCGGTCCAACTCGCAAAACCCGAGGGTAGCCGGGGTGTCGTCAGGGCCCCCGCGGTGACCGCGGCGAACGTCCCGTCGCCGCGGTTCAGGTAGAGGGGCCCGACCACGGGCGAAGGTTTCGGGCCGAGCTCGAACGCCATGTTCCAGAGGTCGAGGTGACCGTCGCCGTTGACGTCGATCCAGTGTGCCTCCCCGAACAGCAGGTCGCCGACCAACGGGCCCACGTCCCCGGCGAACTTCCGCGTGAACGAGTGGTCGGCGTTGTGGTGGTACAGCAGATTCGTGGACGCGCCCGAGAAGGAGGAGTTGTTTTTGACCCGCCCCACGCAGACATCCAACAAGCCGTCCCCATCGTAGTCACCCCACGCCGAGAAAACGGCATGCGGCGGTATGTTTGTCCACCCGGGGATGCTGGTCCTGACGAACAGATCGGCGGCCGAGGCACTCGCGGGAGAGCCGAGGAGCAGCAGGAGACCGGCCGCAAGCGCGAGACGATGGGGATGGGAACGCGGAGTCATGACGGGGTCCGGGTTGAGGGTTCGAGGGCGGGCAGGACAAACGGGCCGGACGCCCGTGTTGGCAGCGCCTGATCGGCCCTTCCTGCCCCGGCGCCATGGGTCTCGGACCCGAGCGTCGCCGAGTCCACGCACCGAGCCTTTTCCTTCCTCTAAAGCAGATCTCCGAAATGGTTCCGGAATTTCTTCGGCGACCGGGCAGGCGGGCTTCCGGCTAGGGCTCCACGGTGACCGCCACCAGGAACGGCGCGGAACCCGTGCGGCGCGAGACGAAGTCGAGGGAAGAGATCGGAACGTCCGGCGACGGGTGGGTCCAGGTGGTCCGGTAGAGGTGGAGGACGGGATACAGGTTGCCGGGGCCGGTCCACGCGGGTTGCGGGAGGGCCTCGTTCGTCGCGCCGGCGGTCCGGGGCGGCGGAAGATCCCAGGTCAGGACATCCCGTCCATACACCACCGGAATCTCGCTCGTGCGGCCCAGTCCATCATGGACCACCCAGGCGGCAATGTCCTGGCCGGCGCCGGCGACCCCGATGGTGCCGTGCAGCAGGTGCAACCGGCGGGCCCGCCGTTCAACAGGGATGCCGTCGATCCGTCCGGGAAACCCGGTGCCGTCGCGGTCCGGCGGTTGACCGGCGAGCTGGACCACGCCGCGGAGGTCGAAATCGACGTCGGCGACCTGCTGGCGACCGGACGGAAGCGACGTGAGGTCCTCTCCAAATCCGCCCGTCCCCCAGGATTGGCGACAGCCGGCATTGTAGGCGGCGGTGAGGTCCAGGCATTCCAGCGGGGTATCGGAAGAGCGCCGCGGGATCCGCAGGATTTCCCGCGACCGATCCCGGCCTTCGGGCTCCGGTTTCCACCGCGCCACCAGACGGGCCCAGTCCAGTCGGAGACTCGCCTCGGCAGCCACGCGCCAGTCGAGGCCGGAGCGACGGACGCCCTCGATGGCCTGGGCGAAGGCGGCGTCGGCCTCCTCCTCGCGGCCGATCCGGGTGAGCAAACGCGGCCAGTCCTGCCAGAGATAGAGGTTGTCCGGCCCGAGGCGGAGGCCCTCCTGGAGGGCGGCGACCGCCTCGTCGAAACGTCCGGCGCTTTCCAGAACGGCGGCGCGGGCCCACCACGCTTCGGGGGCCTCCGCGTCCAGCGCGAGAGCTCTCCGGACGGCCCATTCGGCTTCCGCGAGGGCATGGGGGTTGCGTTGCGGGTTCTCGCGAGCGGTGAGCCGCGCCATGGCCTGCATCACGCCCAGGTCGTTCGGAGCGTAGCGGGCCGCCTGACGCACTCCCTCCAGCGTGGCCGCCGACTCCGAGAAGTGGGAACGATACGATTGCTGAGCGATCCAAAAATCCACGTTCCGTTCGGCCGAGGGGGAGGCGCGCCGTTGCCGGCGGTCGGCCATGAACCACCGTGGCCAGTGGGCGCCGGAAGATTCGCCCGCCATCCCGGCCAACCCACGCAGCCGACGATGCAACTCGGACGGCGACACGGCTTCGGGTTCCTCCCGATCCGTCCGACGGGTTCCAACGACCGCTTCGGCCAGGTCCGCGAGCCAGTCGGGGGCTTCGGGAGGGGCGATCGGGACTTCCCAGGTGCGCACGAACCGGTCGGAGCTGGCGGCCACGATCCAGCGACCGTCCGGTCGGAACCCCACGTCCTTCACCGCGAGATCGAGCCGGAACGGTCCGCCGATCGGCTGTCCCGTGGCGGCATCCCAAAGGCTGACGGCCCCGTCGTCGCTGCCGCTGACCACGCGTTGGCCGTCGGGGGAGAAGGCGGCCGTCAGGACTTCGCCGCCATGCAGGAGAGGGCGGGTGACTGGGAGCCCGGACGAGGCGTCCCAGAGCCGCGCGGTGCGGTCCCGCGAGGCGGTCAGGACACGCTGGCCGTCGGGGCTGAAGCGCGCGGCGTGGATTGGTTGATCGTGGCGGAGCGGCAGGCCCAGGGGTCGGCCATCGGCCCGGCTCCAGACCTGGGCGACGCCGTCGCGGCTCACCGTCAGCAACCGCGTCCCGTCCGGACTGAAACACGCGAACGTCACCTCCTCGGAACGCTCGAGAGGACCGACGACCACCCGCCCCGAGGAAAGCTCGAAGACCCGGGCCTTGTGGTCTGCGGATGCGGTGATGAGGTGGCTTCCCTCCGGATCGAATTCGGCATGATAGACCGTGGCGCCATGCCGGAACCGGGGTGACGTCGCGGCCCCGGTGTCGGCGTCCCACACGCAGGCCGTCCCATCCGCGGAGGCCGTGACCACCCGGCGCCCGTCCGGGCTGAAGCGGGCCGAGTGAATGCGTCCGGCGTGGCCGGCGGGCGCAGCCATCGGTTCCGAGGTCCGGCTGTTCCAGATCTGGATCGTTCCATCCGCGGCCGCGGTCACGATCCGCGCGTCGTCCGGGCTGAATTCCGACGCCTCGATCTCCGCATGATGATGGAGCCCGCGGTAATTCAGCGGCAGGCCGGTCACGGCGTCGTAGACCATGGCCCGTGCTCGCGTCCGGGCGAGAATCCAGCGTCCGTCCCGACTCCAGGTCGCGCCGAAGACCACGCGATTTTCGGGAATGACGGCCCCCAGCGCGTCCCCGGGGCGGACGTCCCAGATCACCGCCGTCCGGTCCGAGGACGCCGTGACAACCCGGGTTCCGTCCGGGGTGAACGCCGCGGACCAGACCGCGCCCAGGTGCGGGATCCGTTCGGTCAGCGGTCGGGCCGTGCGAGCATCCCAGACGCGGGCCGTCCGGTCCTGCGATGCGGTGACGATGCGTTGTCCATCGGGGCTGAAGCGGGCGGTCCGCACAACCCCGCGGTGCGACAACGCCGAACCGATGGGCTGCCCGGTCGTCGCATCCCAAATCCGGGCGGTGCGATCCGCGGACGCGATGACCAGGCGGAGACCGTCGGGACTGAAGGCCACGGAGTTCGGCGACAGCCAGGGCTGACGCAGCGGCGGGACCAGGGGCTTTCCCGTGGCGACATCCCAGATCCCGGCGGTCTGGTCCGAGGACGCGGTCGCCACCCGGGTGCCGTCCGGGCTGAAACACGCGTCGCGGACGGCAAAGGCATGCTGGATCAGGGTGCCCGTGGCCTCGCCTCCGGGCATGCGCCACACCCGTGCGGTGGCGTCGTCGGAGGCCGTGAGCAGGAGGCTGCCGTCGGGGCTGAACGCGACGACGTTGACCCAGTCATCATGGCGGAGCACCGGGCCGACCGGGGCGCCGTCGTGGACCTTCCAGAACCGCACCGATCCGTCCTTGCAACCGGAGGCCAGCCGTTGACCGTCCGGCGTGAATCCGACACAGGTGACGCCGCTCGGATGAGCGAGCACGCCGGTGGAGGGTTCCCCGTTGGTGGAGTTCCACAGCCGGGCGGTTCCATCGAGGGACGCGGTGACCGCCCGGCTTCCGTCGGGACTGAAGGCGGCGACGACGGGGTGGAGGCCGGACAGGTATTCCCCGGGTTGGACCAGATCGGCGGAGTGAGCGAGGGGATTTCCGATGGGCTTTCCGGTGGCGAGATCCCAGAGACGGGCGCTGTTGTCGCGCGAGGCGGTCAACAGGCGGCGGCCATCCCGACTGACCTCGGCCGAGTGGATCGCGTCGCCGTGCACGAAGGGTTCCCGTACCGGCAGCGTGAAGCTGCGGTGGGTCAACTCGGCCAGCAGCCAGGTCGCGGCGGCTCGATCCGAGGGGTCGGCACGGACGAGGGAGGCCAGGATCGCGAGCCCGTCCTGGACGGCATCGGCGTCGAGACGCTCCCGGACGCGCAGCAGTTCGAGGCGACGGAGAGTCTCGCGGGCGCGCTGTTCATGGCGGACCGCACTTTCGCCGAAACGCACGGCGGCCCGTCGTTCGTGGTCGATGCGGATCAAGGCCACCGGGCCGCCCACCGCGAGGACCAGGGCCAGGGCGACCAGGCTGCCGCTCGCCGCGGCCAACTGTGGTTTCCGCTGGCACCAGCGGCGCGCCTTGTTCCAGGGCCCGACCGGACGGGAGCGGATGGGTTCGTGCGCGAGAAAACGGCCCAGTTCATCCGCCAGTTCGCCCGCCGACGCGAAGCGCCGGGCGGGCTGCTTCTCGAGACACTTCAGGGCGAGCGTCTCGAGGTCCCGGGGCAGCGTGGAATCGAGCAGCCGCGGCGGCATCGGTTCGGCATCCACCACCTGCCGGAGCGTGGCCGGGATGGTGGCCGCAAGAAACGGCGGTCTCCCGGTCAGCAGGTGGTAGAGAATGGCGCCCAACGCATAGATGTCGCTTGCCGGTCCGAGGGCGTCGAGGCGCCCGGAGGCCTGTTCCGGCGCCATGTAGTTCGGGGAACCGAGCGGTTGACCGGTGAGCGTGAGGTCGCGCTGCTCGTCGAACCGCTTCGCCAGCCCGAAGTCGGTGAGCCGGGGTTGGTCCTCCGCATCGATCAGGATGTTCGACGGCTTCAGGTCGCGGTGGAGGATACCCCGGGCATGGGCGTACTCGACGGCTTGGGCGATGGCTCGCAAGTAGCGGGCGGCCTGGACGGGCCGCAGAGGTTGCTGCCGGATGGCCTCGGCCAGGCTTGAGCCTGGCACGAAGTCCATCGACAGGTAGCCCTGTCCGTGGTCGGTACCGAACTCATGGATCGCGACGATGTTCGGGTGATGCAGGCGTGCCGCGGAACGGGCCTCGCGTTCAAAACGGCGAAGGGACTCCGGACTCACCAGGGGGCCGGCCAGGAGCAGTTTCACGGCCACGATGCGATCCAGCGGCACCTGCCTGGCGCGGTAAACGACGCCCATGCCGCCTCTCCCGATTTCCTCAAACAACTCGTAATCACCGAACCGTCGCGGCACGGGAACTTCGGAGAACGCCCCGAACTTCGAGGAAACCTCAGCCGCGGCACCGGATCCCGGACCTGGAACGGAGTCCGCATCGAGATCCGGATCCGCATCCGGGTCCGGATCGGGTTTCAAGTCCGGGCCGAACCCGAGGCCCAGGAGGCAGGCGGGACAATGTGCCGCCCCGGGAGCCAGCGGAGCTCCGCAGACGACGCAGATTCGGGGCACGGTCATGGCGGGACGCGGGATGAAGGCCCGGACTAGCCGGCGAGCGCGGCCCGGAGGTCGTGCAGCTCGGCGTCGATGTCCTCCGAGCGGGTGACCGTCCGGGCGATCTCGCGGCGCAACAGCAGGCGAAAGCGCGCCCGGAAGCGGTGGACCTCCGATTTCACCGCCTCCACCGAGAGACCGTGCCGCTGGCCGAGCTCGGCGTAGCTCAGGTCGCAGCGTTCGCCCGGCAGCAGGCGGTCGAGCCACTGGAACCGTTCGAACCGGCCCGTCCGCGTGTATTCCTCCCGCAGCCGTGCACCGACCTGGTCGAGCAGGGTCCGGGCCCAGGCGCGGTCGTAGAGCGTGTCGGGGGAGTCCGTCTCCATGCCCTCGCGCGCGTACCGCGCGCGGGCGAGGTTCTCGTCCAGGGGCAGGGCCGGTTCGCCACCCCCGCGTTTGCGGGTGTGGGCACGGTCCCATTCGTTGGCGAGGAAATGGCGAAGCGATGTCAGCAGAAAGGCCCGGAACCGTCCGCGAGCCGGGTCCGCAACGGCGAACGATCGATGGGCCAGACAGCGCGTGAAAAAGGCCTGAGTCAGGTCCTCCGCGTCCTCGGGGCCATGTCCGCGATGGCGGACGAACGCGTACACGGGAAACCAGTAGGTCCGACAGAGCGTTTCCAGCGCCTCCGGCTCGCCGTCGCCGTTACCCTGGGCGGCGGCGAGAATCACGCTCCAGTGCGTGGTCTCAAACACCTGACCCTCCCCGGCGCGCTCTCCGGAACCCGATTCCTTCGTCGGTGCCATGGTCTCCCCACTCCTGCAAGGGGACGAGTTGACGTGACCCACCCTCCGCGCCGTCCGTCGCGGACGCAAGGGCCCGGGGACGAGCGGATCGGACCTCCGTGGACCCGCGGAAGCAGGTTTCCCTGCGCGGACGGAATCCGGTCCGTGACCCCGGCCTCGGGATGACCGCCTTTCGAATCACCGGCTCGCGGGTGTCTCCGCGGCCATGGGGACTGCCATCGCCTCCTCGAGACACGCTGCCCCCCGGTAGCTCCCGCGGGAAGGACCTGTCTTGGCTGGAGCCCGGCGGCTGCGGACGCTCCCGGCGCCTTGGTGGCTCCCCCTTTGCCGCCTCGCGCACCCGCCGGCGCCGCCGCACTTTCGTCCGCATTGTCAGGCTCGGGTGGTTGGGTTTGAATGCGGCATGCCACTGGCCACCAAAGGTCTTCCGTTGTTCGCCGGTCTGAGTCCGGCGGGCTTCGAAGTGCTCGACCGGCATGTCGGGGAATCCGTCGTTCCCGCGGGGCATGCGGTGGTCAGGGCAGGGGACCGGGGGCGGCACCTGTTCGTCATCGACCGGGGAATGGTCCGGGTGGTGCGGGTGAAGAAGGGGGTGGAGTGCGAACTGGCGCGCCTGCGGGAGGGTGACTTCTTCGGGGAGGTGAGCCTGCTGGACCCGGACGATCGGTCGGCGGACGTGATCGCGACGGAGGAGACCCGGCTGCTGATCCTTCCGAAGGTGGCGTTTGAGATCCTGTCGGACGAACGGCTGCCCGACTATGCGCGGTTCCTGGAGAACCTCGCGCGGGAGCTGGCGCATCGGATGCGCTGGACGCTGGAGCGGTGGGTGCAGGGGACCTGACGACGGCTCGTCGTGGTCGTCGTGGTCGTCGCGGCGTTGCGTGCGGACTGCCCTGGCGGACCGCGGCGGAAGTGGATCACGCCACGGCGCGACGAACGCCACGAAAGACGGGAAGATCCGGAGGCGGCGTCAAGCCGCCTGGGTCGCGGGGGTGCCAGTCTGCCGACGGAGAACGCGGAGCCCCACGATCAAGCCCAAGCCGGCGACGGCTGCGACCGTGGAGGCTTCCGGGACCTCCGCGGCGCCGCTCACCTGGAAATCGAACTGATAGGTCACGGGTCCGCCCGTACCGGTGGTGGTCCGGAGGAGATAATTTCCGGGCCCGAGGGGCTGCGCGATGCCTGCCAGGTCCAGGAAATCCGATCCTACATTAGCCGGAAGAATCGCGGAAATGCCCATGTAGGTCACCGGGTCCGCCAAGCCGGCGGAGCCGCCGACGTCCGCGACAAGGACATCGATGTTGATGGCGTTCAGCAGGAACCCGGGAGCGATGGTGAAGGCGTAGTCGTCGGTGTCGAAGTCCGGGATCCCGCCGAGGATCAGGTTACTCCCGGCGGGCAGGACGCCGAGCGGGACGGAGGAGGATCCCGACGGAGCATCCCCGCTGATACCTTCATCGTAGAGAACCGCGGCGCGCGCCGAATTGGCCAAAGTGAGAGACGCGGCGGCAAGGACCAAGGCGGCGTGGAGAACGTTTGCGCGGAGCATGATGGGGTGGGGAGGGCGTTGGGGCGTGAGGTTGGGTTGGGTTGGGTTGCCGGTCACTTGGGGGCAGGAATGACCCCAGCAGGCAGCAAGCGGGTGGTCCTGTACTCGAGCCGGATCCGGACGGCAAGCAGATCCCTCGACCCTGCATGGGTGCTTCGCGGTTCTGCTGGAGCAGGGCGAGCCATTGTTCCGAACGCGGTTCCAGGTGCCGGCAGGTCCGGTCGGTTTCCAACCCTCGTCGGCGTCGGGCATGGTGAACGCCGGCACCGTGATGCCGGGAGTTGCCGGCAAAGCGGCCCCGGGCCACCCGGGTGGAAATCCGTGTGGATTACGTCGAGCTGGCGACGGGTCCATTCGTCCCGGATCCGATGGGTCACTCGCGGGCAGGGCGCACACCGGGGGTGGAACCGGGTTTCTCGGCGCTGCCTGCGAGCATCAAGTCCTTCCGGAACCGGAGCCAGCGTGCGGTGGACCGGGTCGTCGGGCGACCCGCTGCCGGGAACGCGCCGCGGCACCTCAAAATTCTACAAATCATCCACAAAGTGATTAGCTCGATCGGGGTCCGGTCGGAATCTTGTTTGTGAAAACTTTTTGTATATAGTTTAAAACAAACGATATACAGACGGAATTAGGGTCGTTTCATGGCCTTCGGATAAATTTTCGACAAATCTTTGACGAACGCAAAAACCTAGACAACTTCTACACGTGTTCGCCGGCAGCCTTTCGTGCGGCGGACCCGGGTAGTCCCCGGAGCGGTTCGCCCCGGCGAATCCTGGAAGGCAATCAAACCACAACCTCCGCAACGAAACTGAATCATGAGAATCCAACGTATCCTCGCGCTCGTCACCCTGCTGGCCGCCGCGCTGACCTCTCCTGCCTCCCGCGCCAACGACGATGCCGCCCCCGTGGGTGACATCGTCGCAGTGGCGTCCGGCGCGGGCAAATTCAACACCCTGGTCGCCGCCGTGAAGGCCGCGGGCCTGGTGGAAACCCTGCAGGGCCCCGGTCCGTTCACCGTCTTTGCCCCGACGGACGAGGCGTTTGCCAAGCTGCCCGAGGGCACAGTGGCGACGTTGCTCAAGCCCGAGAACAAGGCGAAGCTCGTCGCCATCCTCACCTAC
>CAZSOV010000015.1:49373-53778 GCA_964608505.1 uncultured Verrucomicrobiota bacterium | reverse complement strand
GCGTTCCCCGTCCATCCCCGCTACGCCCGCCTGCTGCTCGCCGCCCAGGACTTCGGCTGCGTCCGCGAGGCCGCCCTCGTCGCCGCCCTCACCCAGGGCCGCGATCTCCTCCTGCGCCGGGTCGACAAGGACACCGAACGCTTCCGCGACGATCGCCTCGGCGACCGCGGCAATTCCGACCTGCTTCACCTCCTGCACGCGTGGCAGTACGCCGCCGACCACGACTTCCGCCTCGACGCCTGCCAGCGCGTCGGCATCCATGCCGTCACCGCCCGCCAGGTCGCGCCCCTCTACCAGACCTTCCTGCGCCTCGCCCGCCGCGAGGGCCTGGATGTGCCGCCCGAAACCGGGACCGACACCACCCCTGCAACCCCGTCCACGCCGGGCGGAACTCGTTCCAAACCCGACGACACCCCCCTTCGTCGCTGCGTTCTCCTCGCCTTCTCCGATCATGTGGCGCGCCGTCTCGACGCCGGCACGCTCCGTTGCGAGATGGTCCACGGGCGCCGCGGCGTCCTGGCCCGCGAAAGCATCGTCCAACACGCCCCCCTGCTCGCCGTCGCCGAGGTCCGCGAGGTCGGCGGACGCGGCGGCGAGGTGAACACCATCCTCTCCCTCGCCACCGCCATCGAACCCGCCTGGCTCGACGAGTTCTTCCCCCACGACCTCGCCCGGTCCCTCCGCGTGTTCTACGACCCCACCGCCCGCCGCGTCTGTGCCGAGGAATCCCGCACCTTCCGCGGCCTCGCCCTCGAAGCCCGCCGCGTCGAACCTCCCCCCGCCGACGAGGCCGCCCGCCTGCTCGCCGACGAGGTCCTCGCCGGACGCCTGGTCCTCTCCGACTGGGACCATGGCGTGGAGCAATGGATCGCGCGGCTCAACTGCCTCACGACGTGGTGCCCCGATCTCGAACTCCCGCCCCTCGACGCCACCGCGCGCCGGGACCTCGTCGAACAACTCTGCCACGGCGCCTTCGGATACAAGGACCTCAAGGAACGTCCCGTCCGCCAGCACGTCCGGTCCTGGCTGTCCCCGCAGCAGCAGGCCCTGGTTGACCGTCACGCCCCCGAACGCCTCGAACTGCCGAATGGCCGCACGCCCAAGGTGACCTACGCCCCCGACGCCGCGCCGTTCATCGCCCTGCGCATCCAGGAACTCTACGACGTCCACCAGACCCCGGTCATCGCCAAGGGCCGCGTGCCCGTCACCCTCCAGATTCTCGCCCCCAGCATGCGTCCCGTGCAGGTCACCCAGGACCTCGCCAGCTTCTGGCAGGACCATTACCCCCGCCTGAAATCCGAGCTCCAGCGCAAGTACCCGAAGCACGTCTGGCGCTGAACCCCGCCCGGCACCCACCCGCGGGCGCCGCGCATGGCGTCGCCCCCCTTGACCTGCCCCCCGGACCGGCCCACAAGGTACCCCCATGCAACGCGTCGTCCCTGTCCTTGCCCTGGCCCTTGCCGCCGCGACTTCCGCGTCCGCCGGCACCCGGGAACTCGTCACCTTCTCCAAACAGCAGCTCAACAAGGAATTCTGGGCCGAGGGCGCCCATGCCGGCGACATCAACCGCGACGGCAAGACCGACATCGTCGCCGGCCCCCACTGGTACGCCGGCCCCGACTTCAAGGTCCGCTCCGAGATCTATCCCGCCACCAAGTTTTTCAAACTCAAGAAGGAGGATGGCTCCGAGATTTCCGTCCCCGGCTACGAAGGCGGCCTCGGCAAAAACAACGCCTACTCCGACAACTTCATCTCCTTCGTCCACGACTTCAATCGCGACGGCTGGCCCGATGTCATGGTCATGGGCCACCCCGGCACCGAGACCTTCTGGTTCGAAAACCCCCGCGGCATCCCCGGCCACTGGGGCCGCCACGTCGCCCTCGACGTCACGGACAACGAATCGCCCCAGTTCACCGACCTCTCCGGCGACGGCCAACCCGACATCGTCTGCTCCTCCAAGGGCTCCTACGGCTGGGCCGCCCCCGATCCCGCCGATCCCCGCAAACCCTGGACCTGGCACCCCATCTCCCCCGACAAGAAGTATCACAAGTACACCCACGGCCTGGGCGTCGGCGACGTCAACGGCGACGGTCGCCCCGATCTCCTCGAAAAGGACGGCTGGTGGGAACACCCCGCCTCCCTCGACGGCGATCCACTCTGGAAACATCACCCCTTCGCCTTCGGTACCGGCGGCTCCCACATGTACGCCTACGACGTCGACGGCGACGGACGCAATGACGTCATCACCTCCCTCGCCGCCCATGGCTACGGCATCGCCTGGTACAAGAACGTTCCCGGCAAGGACGGCGCCATCGATTTCCAGGAAAACACCTTCATCAACAAGGAACCCAAGGAGAACCGGTACGGCGTGAAGTTCTCCCAACCCCACGCCATCGCCCTCGAGGACATCGACGGCGACGGCCTCAAGGACATCATCACCGGCAAACGCTTCTGGGCCCACGGCCCCACCGGCGACCCCGAACCCGGCGCCCCGGCCGTCCTCTACTGGTTCCGCCTCGTCCGCAACGCCGACAAGACCGTCGACTTCGTCCCGCATCTCGTCGACGACGACTCCGGCGTCGGCACCCAGGTGCTGGCCCTCGACGTCAACGGCGACAAGCGCCTCGACATCATCGTCGGCAACAAGAAGGGCGCATTCGTCCACCGGCAGATCGTGAAGCAGGTCACCGACGCCGAATACGAGGCCGCCCAACCCAAGCCCCTCGCCGCGAAATAGCCGCAGGCCGGTGACCGGAATCCGAGGCCCGCGTGGGCGCCGCGCCCCAAGGCGAAGGCGCCCACGCCCTCGTTCCCCCCCGACCTCCCCACCTCCCGTTCTACCCTCCCCGTCGCTCCCCGTCCCTCCCCGCTCCTCTCCGGCCCCCATGCCCCTCCACCTCTTCAACACCCTCTCCCGCCAGGTCGAGCCCTTCCAACCCCTGGATCCCGCCGGTCGCGACGTCCGCATGTACTGCTGCGGCCCAACCGTCCATGACTACGCGCACATCGGGAATTTCCGCACCTTCGTCCTCGCCGACTTCGCGCGCCGCTACCTCGAGTTCCGCGGCTATCGCGTGACCCACGCGATGAACATCACCGACGTCGAGGACAAGATCATCCGCCGCGTCCGCGAGACCGAAAAGACCCTCGCCGAGTACACCCGCGGCTTCGAGCAGGCGTTCCTCGAGGATCACCGCGCCCTGCTCTGCCTCCCGCCCCACCACACCCCGCGCGCCACCGAATACATCGCCGAGATCGTCGACCTCATCCGCCGCCTCGTGGAGCGCGGCATCGCCTACCAGGCCGCCGACGGGTCCGTCTACTTCAGCATCGACCGCTACCGCGGCTGCGGCTGCCGTTACGGCCAACTCGTCAACCTCAACGTCGACGAACTGCGCCCCGGCGAGCGCGTCGCCTCCGACGAGTACGAGAAGGAATCCGTCGCCGACTTCGCCCTGTGGAAAGCCCGCGTCCCCGACGACGGCGCCGTCTTCTGGCCCAGCCCCTGGGGCGAGGGCCGCCCCGGCTGGCACATCGAGTGTTCGGCCATGAGCATGAAGCTGCTCGGGCCCGCCTTCGACCTCCACCTCGGCGGCGAGGACCTCGTGTTCCCCCATCACGAGGACGAAATCGCCCAGAGCGAGGGCGCCGGCCTCCAGCCCGCCGGACAGCGCTTCGTCAAACACTGGCTCCACTGCGCCTTCCTCCTCGTCGAGGGCCGCAAGATGAGCAAGTCCCTCGGCAATTTCTTCACCCTCCGCGACCTGCTCGCCAAGGGCTTCACCGGGCGCGAAATCCGCCACCTCCTCCTCACCGCCCACTACCGGGAGTCCTTCAACTTCACCCTCGATGGCCTCCAGGGCGCCCGCGCCGCCCTCGCCCGACTCGACGACTGCGCCGCCCGTCTCGCTGAGCGCGCCGCCGGCCAGACCGCCGCCGCGCCCGCGCCCGAACTCCTCGACCGCTTTACCCAGGCCCTCGACGACGACCTCAACGTCTCCGCCGCCTGGGGCGCCATCTTCGATTGGGTGCGCGACCAGAACCGACGCCTCGCCGACGGCAGCCTCGCACCGGCCGAAGCCGCCGCCGCACTGGCCGCCTGGGTCCGGGTCGCCGACACCCTCGGCATCGGCCAACCGCCCGCCGCCGAGGCCCCCGCCGACATCGTGGCCCTCGCCGAGCAACGCCAGGCCGCGCGTCAGGCCCGCGACTTCCGCCGCTCGGACGAACTGCGCGACCAACTCAAGGCGCGCGGCTGGGTCATCGAAGACACCCCCAAGGGCCCGAAACTCAAGAAGGTCTGAACGCCCGATCCGCGCCCATCCATCCTCGCCCATCCGAATATTCGCGACGCCCGCGACCTCGAGGTTGGCCCTATTCCAGCCGTCCCGGAGGGACGCCGGAC
>CAZSOV010000015.1:0-49273 GCA_964608505.1 uncultured Verrucomicrobiota bacterium | reverse complement strand
GCCCGCGACTTGCTGTAGGCCAAACTCAAGTCGTCCCGGAGGGACGCCGGACGGTAGCCGGTGGGAAGCCCGCCGTCCCTCGGCGGGCGCACCCACCGGTCCCGGTCCGCCTCTCGAATTCGCGCCCCGGCGGGGCGCGGGAACCCCTCCCCCGCCCCTCCGGGGCGGGATCTCGCGCGGGACGCAATCCGGCGCGCCCGCCGCACTCATCGCCCCCATCTCTCCCGCGCCCACTCCCACGTCACATCCAACTCGGGAACAAAGCCCGTGCCGGCGACATACCGCCCCAGACTTCGCCGCAGTTGCCGCGCCGCCGGGCGCTTCTCCAGACCGCTCTCGAGATCGTACCCGCAGACCAGCAGCGACCCGCGTCCCACCCGCACCTCCACCACCTGACCCAGGCGCGTGTTGAAATGGAAATCCGGCACCGGCTGCACGATGGCCCGCAACCCCGCCGGGGCTCCGGTCAGATCGAAGGTCGTCGCGCCCGCGCACAACTCCCGCCAGGGCCAGTCGCTCCAGCCCTCGTTCGGGAATCCCGCCAACGCGGGGTGCCGCGGATCGCAAAGCACGCCCAACGACGAAAACCGGTTCCCCCACCAGCCCGCCGACCAGTAGACGGACTCGAACCCCGTCCGGGCCGCGAACGCATTGGTCAGACCGTGGGCCAGGTACAACACGCGCCCGCCGCCCTCCAGCGCCTGCCGGGCCGGCTCGCCCAGCTCCCGCGTGACCAGCACCCCCGCCGGTTCACGATCTTCGTCCCTCGCCGGATACACCCACACCCCCCACCGGTTCTCCACGTCGCCGCGACGGACCACGAACTCCAATGCCCGCGCTTCCGTCCATCCACCCGGTTCCACCCGCACCTCGCCCAGCGCCGTCACGTCGCCGGTGGGGATCGGGCCCGACGCCACTTCGCCCCGGGCCACCTCGGCGCCCCCGCGCTCGATCAGGCTCCACCGCACCGGGCCGGCGGGTAGATCCGCCGGGCCGTGATGCGCCACCTCCAGGCGCGCCGAGAACGTCTCGTCCGAGGTCCACGTGTACTTCGGGAATCGCGCGAGCAGGACGGTCGGCGCGTTCCACGCCCGCACCTCCGCCGCACTCACCGCGCCCTTGGATTCCCAGAACGGGTCGAGGATCCCGACCAGCGCCTCGCTCTGCCCGGTGAAATCGTTCAACATCAGCAACTGGTACCCCGTGTATCCGCGCGTCCGGCGCATGGCCTCGTGCTCGGCCTTGTACTGCACCAATTGGAACCGCGCCGAGGCCCGCGCGAACTGCTTCGTCTGCCCGTTCATCCCGGACTCGACCAGGGACCGCCGGAGCCGCTCGTAGTTCCAGGGCGCGAGCGGCCCGGTGAACTTCGGCAGCAACGCGTCGTAATCCGGAAACACCGGGCGTTGCCCCGTCTCGTGCGCGAGCACCGGCACCGGCGAGCTCCCGGCGGCCTTCTCGAAATCCCAGTCGGTCGTCGCGCCCCCCACGCCGCGCGTCCCCGCGCCCGTCTGGTGCGTGAACCAGAACTCGTCCGCCGCCAGGTTCTTCCGCGCCCCGCAACCCGCGTACAACCGCCGCGGATCAAACGCCCGGATCTCCTCGACCATCGCGTTCACGCGTTCCCAGTCCGTGTTCCGCATGCCGAACTCGTTCCCGATGGCGCACAGCAGGAAGGACGGATGATTCCCGTACGCTGCCGACATCCGCCGCAGTTCATCCCCAAGAAACGCCGTCACCGCCGCGTCCTTCCCGATCCCGGCCGGACGGGTCACCGTCGAAATTCCCCAATCGTCGATCCAGGCCGGCGCCTCGGCTTGCAGGTACAACCCCAATCGGTCCGCCGCCTCGAAGGCCGCTTCCGGCGGGCACCACGTGTGAAACCGCACATGGTTGAACCCGTACTCCTTCACCACCCCGAACACGCGCTCCCACTCCGGCACCGTCATCGGCGGATGCCCCGTCCGCGGATACACCGCGCAATCCAGCGTCCCCCGCAGGAACACGCGACGTCCATTCACCCGCATGTCGCGCCCCGCGCGCTCCACATGCCGGAATCCGAACAACACCCGTTGCGGATCCGACTCGCGCTCTCCGTCCCGCACGGTCACCTCCACTCGGTGGCGCACCGGGTGGAACTCGTCCCACGCCTCCGCGGCCCCGGGTAGTTCCAGCAACCAGTCCTGCCAGCCCATGCCCGGCGCCCGGACCACGTCGCCGGTCCGCTCCGCCAGCACCTCGGTCCCGTGTTCCGTGAACAGCCGCAACCGCAGCGTCGCCCGGGCCTCCCGTCCCGTCCCATTCACCAAGGCCGCCTCCACCCGCACCGACCGCCGATCCGCCGCCGGCGAGACCCGCACCTCCCGCACCGACACCGGCCCACCGGACGCCGCCTCCAGTCGCAGCTCGCCGATCATTCCGTTCCAGCGCGACTGCGTCTCCGGCCCGTAGGCGTGCGTGATCGTCGACAGGTTGTGAATCATCCGGTTGTCCACCCGCACCGTCAGCCGGTGATGGCCCGGCTCCAACACGCCCAGCACGTGCCGATGCTCCGCGACAAGGCTGTCCTCGGCCCCGGCGGCCCGCCCATCCACCCAAACCTCCGTCCGCCACATCGCCCGCTCGATCCGCAGCGCCACCGAACGCCCACGCCAGGCCTCCGGAATCCGGATCTCCCGCTCGTACCACGCGGGCCCGACATGCAGGTGTTTGCGCACCAGGTAACCGTGCTCGTCCGCCCGGTCGGGCTCCTTCACGCCCGGAAACCGCGTCGTTACCGGAAACGCCGTCGCATGCACCATCCGGTTCGTATCCAAGGCCGCGCCCAACCCCGCCAGATCCGTCGTCCCCGGCAACGCGATCTCGTCGCCCGTCACCAGCGGCGTCGACGGCCAACCCCGCTCCCGTCCCGCATCCTCCGGGTCCAGCCGCACCCGCCACGTTCCCCGCAGATCCAACATCGCGCCCCCGGCCTCCGGCATCCCGTTCCCGACATCCCACATGGCGCGCCCAGCGTCCGGCACCGCTTCCCCCTTCACCGTCATCGTCACCGTCACCGGGACCGCGGCGTTCGTGGGCGCCGCCGGCCAGGATTCCGGGCGCGGCAGGGTGGCCTCCCACACCTCGCCCCGTCTCGCCGGCAGTTCGAAGTTCCCGTCCACCTTGCGGACGCCGCTGCGGCTCCACCTCGGCTCGCGTCCGCCGAAGTTGTCGCGCACGCGCACCGGGCCGTCGTCGCCGGCCACGATCCGCAGCCACGTCGTCGCGTTGTTCTCGCGCCGCGCGGACACGCGATGCCCGCCCTCGGCCCGGAGATCCTCGAACTCGGCGTCGTGCCACCGCCACGGCATCGCCGGAAAAACCCGGACCGTTCCCCAACCCGCCGCCGCGCGCCCCGGCCGCTCGTGCCAGCTCTGCAGAAGCATTTCGTGCACCGCGTCCATCGCGAGGAAGTTCCCCTCCAGCGTGAACGGGCGGTAGGTCATGCTGCTGTATCCCGACTTCGTCTGGTCGCCGTTCGCGTGAAACCCGTTCCGGAGCACGAAGGCCCGCGCGTAGATGTCGAGGTTCCGCAACGCCGCCTCCGCGTCCCCCACCCGCGCCCGGAGACACGACATCCAGGAAAAGCTGTACCCGCACCATTGGGCCGTCCCCTTCCCGTCCCAATCCCGCAGGCTTGCCGCGATGATCCGCCGGTCCCGATCCCCGCCCTCCGCCGTGATCAGGTTGAACGGGTGCAGGGGCATCAGATTCGACAGATGCCGATGGCTGGCCGGCAGCGCGGTCGTCCGATCCAGCAGCAACGTGTCCGCCGGCACCGGCGCCCCGGCTCCACCGGTCGAGACATGCCAGTCGCCCAGGCGCCGATCCAGATCCCGCCAATGCCCGGCGTCGCCCGCGCTCCCCGCCGCCTCGGCAATTTCCGCGAGCGCGAGGAACAGCATGCGGAGACTCGCGAGGTCGTAGTTCGTGTTCGGCTCCAGGAACGCCTTGCGCGTGTTGTCGAAGATTTCCGGCGAGCTCGACAACGGCAGCTTCAGCACCCCGTCGGCATCCGGCTTCAACAGGGACTCCAGACAGACCGCGAGTTCCCGGCAGAACGGATAGGCGCGCTCCTTCAGGAATCGCGCATCCGCCGTGTGCCTCCAGTGCAGGTAGAACAGGTGCGCGTTCCAGGCCCCCATCGTCGGCGAGAGACTGTACTGCCCCCAACCGCCCAACGGTTGCCCCGCCAGACTCATCACTCCCGGCACCGCCGCCCCGGGCGCGCCGTAGAACTCCTTCGCGAACCTCCGAAATTCCGGCAGCAGGTCCCACAGGAAATCCAGGAACGTCGCGCCCTCGTCGAAGTCGCCCGACGTCCGGTACGCGAGATACGTCATCTGCGTGTTCAGGTCGTTGTGATAATCGCCTTTCCACGGCGGCAGCGTCCCCGCGTCCGCCGACCACACCCCCTGCAACGGCATCGGCGGCGCGCCCCGCCGCGATGCCGACCCGTAGAAGTAACGGACCAGATGATAGTGACTCAGGATGTGCGCCTCCGGCACCACCACCCGCGAGCGACTCCAGAACTCCGCCCACCAGCGCGCATGGTCCGCGTACCACCGCGCCTCCCCGGCCTGCAACGCACCCCGCACCCGCGCCTCCGCCACCGCCTGCGGACTCGCCCCCTCCCCCCGCGTCGCCACCGTCACCGCCACCAGGGTGCCCCCCGCCTCCCGCTTCCATCCCACGCAGACCGCATACGCGAATCCCTCCGCCGCCTCCTGCTCGAACCACCGCAAACCCTCCGCCTCCCCCGTCCGCGCCGGCCCGTACCCCAGCTTCTTCACCGATTCCGGCGATCTCAGCCGGAACTCCTCCGGCACCGCCCCCGAAATCCGCACCAGCGCGACCGGGGCCTTCACGTCCCCCGCGTTCACGAAGGCCCGCACCTCCCCGCCTCCGCCCAGGCGCGCCTTCCCCACCGCCGTGGCGAGGTCGAGTTCGAACCCCTCCACCGTGCTCCCCTCCCCCAACGTGATCTCCAACCGCCCCGCCGGCAGCTTCGTCGGCGGTCCGTCGTAGTCGTAGTTCGAATCGTACACCCGATGGAAATCCGCCATCCGGTTCTCTGCCACCATCCGCTGCATCGCCGCCCAGTGGAACTGCTCCCGGACCGCCAGGAACGCCTTCGAGGGCCGCTCGTCCCACAGATCCCCCCGATCCAGCGAAAACCGTAGCGTCCGCCCCTCGCCCCACATCAGCACCCCCATCGTCCCGTTGCCCAGCGGCACCGCCTCGTCCCAGGTCCGGATCGGGGCCGCCAGGCGCAGGTTCAGCGCCCGGTCCGGAAGACGCGACGAAGCGCCCGCCGCCGCGTCCGCGACCGGACCCGATCCCACGAGCCACCCGATCAGGATCCAGCAAACCCGGGCCCGCCATGCCCGACGTCCGTCATGCAGGGAGTTCATGCGCGTATCGTATCGTATCGTTCTCCGCGCACCCTCGCGGCCGCCCCCCCCTTGGCAACTCGCCAGGGACCAACCGGGCAATGGGGTCAAACATCGACATTTGACATTCTCGTCCCGGAGGCGGAACCGCACCCCTCCCCGCCCAGCCCGGGAACCGCGGCTCGGCCATGAAATGTCGAATGTTCAGGTCTGACCCCACGGTCCTCCTCCCCCCACTTTGACCCGCCGGGTCTCCCCCGCGTATCGTGGCCGCCCATGGCCGAGTTCTACGACACCCACGCCCACCTTGATTTCCCCGATTTCCAGCCCGATCTCGCGGACGTCGTCGCCCGGGCCCGGGACGCGGGCATCGTCCGGATCCTGTCCGTGGGCACCACGCTCGCCAGCAGCCGGCGCGTCATCGAGCTGGCCGAGCGTTTCGACGCCGTCCATGCCGTCGTCGGCGTCCATCCCAACCACGCCCACGAGGAGCCCGACGACATCCGCCCGGCGCTGCGGGAGCTCGCGCGTCATCCCAAGGTCGTCGCCATCGGGGAGACCGGGCTCGACTTCTACCGGCTGGAAGGCCGGACGCCCGGGGAACAGGACCGGCTCAAGGCCAGGCAGCAGTCCCTTTTCGAGCAACAACTCGAGATCGCCGCGGAGGCGGGACTGAATTGCGTCATCCACGAACGGGCGGCGTTCCGACCCACGTTCGACACTCTCGCGCCTTGGAAGGAGCGCGTGCGCGGGGTCTTTCATTGCTACACCGGAACCGTCGCCGATGCCGCCGAGGTGCTGGCCGCGGGGTCCCTCGTCAGCTTCACCGGCATCACGACCTTCAAGAACGCCCAGAACGTCCGCGACGCGCTCGCGTCCGTGCCCCTGGGCCGGTTCATGCTCGAAACCGATTGCCCGTTCCTCGCGCCCGTTCCCTACCGGGGCAAACGTTGCGAGCCCGCCTACGTCCGGGAACTCGCGTCCGTCGTCGCGGAACTCAAGGGCTGCACCCTGGAGGAACTGAGCGCCGCCACGTGCCAGACCGCGCGCGAGTTCTTCCGCCGCCCGGATGGGACCGGCAACGGCTGAGTCGCCGTCCCGCCCGTCACCCAGTCGGCACTTGTCGCCGTTTCGAGCGGCATCCCATCCTCCGCACCTATGCGACCGTGGCTTGGATGGGTGCTGGGGTGTCTCGTGGGTGCGGCGGGATGCCGGACCCCCGAGGCCGGACGACAGGTGGGCGACGACGGCAACTGGCCGGGGAGCCGCCCGGACGGAACGGTGCGGCTGCCCAACCAATGGGCGCTGGACCCCGTGGGTCGGCACGTGCGCCTGGGCGATTTCCCCGTGAACATCGCCGTCCATCCCGAGGGCCGTTACGCGGTCGTGCTCCATTGCGGCTACGGCCAGCACGAACTGATCGCCGTCGACCTGCGCGAGGCCGCGATTGTCTCGCGGGCGGCGCTGGACGAGGCCTTCTACGGGTTGGCCTTCGGTCCGGGCGGGCGGCAGATCTACGCGAGCGGGGCCGGCAAGGAGACGGTGCACGCGTTCGACTTCGACCGCGGCCATTTCACGAACGCCCGACACCTGCCGTTGCGCGATCCCAAGTCGCGCGGCGTACCCGCGGGACTGGCCGTCAGCCCCGACGGACGCCGACTCTGGGTGGCCAACGTCCTCGGCCACCGCCTGACCGAGGTGGCCCTCGACGCGCCCGGCGCCACGTCGTCCGTGCTCGCCGAGGTTGTCCTTCAGGACCGGACCGCCGCCGCCGCCTCCCCCGCCGCCTCGGCAGCGGCCCCGGCGGCGGCACCAAGCCCGTCGCCGGATGATCCGGTGCGCAGCGAGGACGAGGAGGCCATCACGAAGCGGGCGCGGGCCCTTCTCGAATCGCTGAAGGACGACGCCCCCTACCCATACGCCTGCGCACTGGATGCCAAACGCCAGCGGCTCTACGTCAGCCTCTGGGGTCAGTCGACGGTCGAGGTCCTCGATCTCGCGTCGCGCCGGAGCCTCGCCCATTGGCGCGTGCAGGAGCACCCGAACGAACTCCTGCTCACGCGGACGGGACGGCACCTGTTCGTTGCCAACGCGAATCGCAACACGGTCAGCGTGCTCGACGCCGACTCCGGGCGGACCCTCGAGACCCTCGCGGCGGAACTCGAGCCGGGTTCGCCGCCCGGTTCCACCCCCAACAGCCTCGCCCTCGCGCCGGACGAATCCCTCCTCTTCGTTGCCAACGCCGACATCAACGCCGTCGCCGTCTTCGACGTGCGCGAACCGGGGCGGAGCCGGTCCCTGGGTTTCATTCCCGTCGGGTGGTATCCCACCTCGGTCCGCGTGACCCCGGACGGCCGGCACCTGCTCGTCGCCAACGGCAAGGGTTCCGCCTCGAAATCCAACCGGTACGGACCCCGACCCGGCAACGAGGCTCCGGCGACCATCCGCGAATACATAGGCGGCCTGTTCCCCGGCACCCTCTCGATCATCGATCTGCCTCGAGACCGCGAGAAACTCGAGGAGCAACTGCGCGGCTTCACCGAACGCGCCCTCGCCGCCCGCCCGCCCCGTCCGCGCCGGGCCGTCGAGCCCGGGCATCCCATCCCGATGACCGTGGGCGACCCGTCGCCGATTCGCTACTGCATCTACATCATCAAGGAGAACCGCACCTACGACCAGGTGTTCGGGGACATGCCCGAGGGCAAGGGGGACCCGACGCTGTGTTTGTTCCCGGAAGAGGTGACCCCGAACCACCACCGACTGGCCCGGGAATTCGTCCTGCTCGACAACTTCTACGTCGAGAGCGAGGTCAGCGCCGATGGCCACGAGTGGACGATGGGCGCCTATGCCACCGATTTCGTGGAGAAGATGTGGCCGCTGAGTTACGGACATAACCGGGACCGGAAGTACTCCTACCCCAGCGAGGGCCGGTTCAAGATCGCCGAACCCTCCGGCGGCTACCTCTGGGACCGCGCCCGGGCGGCGGGCGTCAGCTTTCGCAGCTACGGGGAGTTCATCGACAACGGAGCCACCCCCGACGCCCCCGGCACCACCCGTGTCCGCACGCTCGAAGGCCATTTCGACCCCTGGTTCCGGAGCTTCGACATGGACTACAGCGACCTTCGCCGCGCCGAACGGTTCATCACCGAACTCCGCCGCTTCGAACAGGAGGGCGAAATGCCGCGCCTCCAGATCGTCCGTCTCCCGAACGATCACACCGCCGGAACCACCGCCGGCAAACTCACGCCCACCGCGTTCGTCGCCGAAAACGATCTCGCCCTCGGCCAGGTCATCGAGGCCATCACCCGCTCCCGGTTCTGGCCGCAAACCGCGATCTTCGTCGTCGAGGACGATGCCCAAAACGGCGCCGATCACATCGATGCCCATCGCACCGTCGCCCTTGCCATCAGTCCCTACATCCGCCGGGGGACCGTCGATTCCACCCTCTACTCCACCGCCAGCATGCTGCGCACGATGGAGTTGATCCTCGGCCTGTCCCCCATGACCCAGTTCGACGCCGCTGCCATGCCCCTGTTTGCCGCCTTCGGCTCCAAACCCGACTCCCGCCCCTACCAAGCCCAGCCCGCCCGCGTCGATCTCACCGCCAAAAACCAGAAGTCCGCCTGGGGCAGCGACCGCTCCGCCCGCATGAACTTCGCCCGGGAAGACGCCGCCGACGACCTCGAACTCAACGAAATCGTCTGGCGCTCCGTCCGCGGCCCCGAAGTCCCCATGCCCGCCCCCGTCCGGGCCGGATTCGTGCGCGTCGCGGAACTCGACGAGGACGACGACTGACTGCGCGACGGTGCCGCGCCCCCCTTTCGGTCGCGCCGCATCCCTCCGGCTCCGGGCCCCCCGGGGCCCCGCGCGCCGTCACGGTGCCGCGGACCGAAATTGCTCCAGCTTGGCGATGAACGCCTTGGGCCCACCCCGGAGGTAGCCCACCTGCCGCCCGAGTTCGTTCCCCTCCGAGGAAAGCAGGACGAACGTCGGGAAGATCCCCACGGCAAACCGGGTCTTCAAAGCCTCGTTCGCCTGCGCCAGAGCCGCCGCCTGACGCTTGCGCTCCGGAAAATCCACTTCCACCAGGACCAGGTTCGTCCGCGCGAACCCCAGGAACTCCGGCTGGTCGAGGACCTCCTTCTTGAACTTCCGACAGAACGTGCACCAGTCCGACCCGGTGAAATCGAGGAGGATCGCCTTGCGTTCCCGCGCCGCCTCCACCTTGGCCGCCGGCAGATCCTCGAGCCACCGCGGCTTCGCCGGGTCCCTGGACTTCTCCGACTTCTCCGACTTCTCCGCCCCGCTTGCCGCGGGGACCAGCGAGACGACCAGCGCGAGACAGCTCGCAACCAGAACCAGGAACGCTTGGATGGATCGCATGGGCTCGAATGGGGTCACGGGAGTGCCGGATCGTTACTGCCGCAGGTCCGATCCAACCCTGGCCGGTGGGTTCAGGGCTTACGCTGGGACGGAATCCATCGGGCCGCAAGTTTCCTGACCGCGCCCGGATTCCTGCCTGCAGGGTCTGGGTGAAAGACCCGAACCCAACCGCGGGATGGAGCCGGAGACGGCCTCCCCCCGTTGGACGCCGGTCGAGCGAACGGGCCCGGAAGTCGATCCATCGATGCCACGCCGTGCTCATAACAATCCCGGCTGATACTCGATGATGGGCACCCAATAACAATCCCGGCTGATACTTAATTATGGGCACCCACGACCGAAATTGCCGTGCCGAAGCCCCACGGACCCCCCGAGAACACCGCTGCATTCCGCGCCTGCATCTGCTAGCCTGACCGCCGTCATGAACGTTCAGGATTCCCCAGGGCTCCTTGTTCCTACCCCCTCCCACACCCCGGCGCCCCCCCGTTCGGGTCGCGCCAGGCGACCCTGGGTCGGTCTGGGAATCGCGCTGGTCTGCCTCGCCCTCGGCGCCAGCACCCAAGCCCAGGCGCCCGCCCTGTCGAGCGTCGTTCCCGCGACCGGCACCACCGGCGTCGCGGTCACCACCACGCTGACCTTTCAGTTCTCCGTCCCCATGGACAGGACGGTTCCGATCCTGGGCTCGGTCCCCGGCGTCTTCACCGGCAATTTCGAGGTCGGCCCCGAGGACGTGTCCTCGCACTTCTCCTGCGACTGGAGCGGGGACGGACGCACGCTGACGTGCGAGGGTTCGGGCGATCTGCCGGACGACACCCTGGTTTCCTGGAAGTTGAATCCCGCCGGTTCGTTCTTCCCGATCAAGAGCGCGGCGGGGGCGGCCCTGGCCCAGACGACGGGCTCGTTCCGGACCGGCACCGGGAGTGGCGGTGGGGACCCCGGCGGCGGCGATGGCGATGCGCCGACGCTGGTTTCGTCCAATCCGGCCTCGGGCGCGTCCGGCGTGCCCGTGACCGGGAACGTCGTCTTCGTGTTCAGCCTGCCGATGCAGCCGAACCCCCAACTGGGCGGGGTCCCCCCCTTCGTCAAGGGCGCCATCGCCTGGACCGGGGCCGAGGCGACCAAGTTCAGCTACGCCTGGAGCGCCGACGGGAAGACCCTGACCTGCGAATACGCGGGTGACCTGCCCGGCACCACGCAGATTGGCTGGACGCTCAACCCCGCCGGGGCCTTGTTCAGCATCCAGAGCGAGGACGAGGTCCCCCTCGCCTCCGTCTCCGGCAACTTCACCACGGGCGCCGGCAGCGGCACGGGCGGCAACGATGGCTGCGACCCGGACGGCGTGCCGGACACCTGGGGCGGATACGGCATCACCAAGTCGTTCGATTACGTCCAGGATTCCGCCGACGCACCCCATCCCGCCGCCGAACGTCCGTTCGCCTTCGGCGCGTTGGTCTCCTCTCCCGACACCGGCCCGATCGTGACTGCCGCCTCGTTGTCCGTCGCGGGCGCGGCGCCGGTGAACCTCTCGGGACTGCCCATCGGGGGCATCTGGTTCCTGAGCCGGGAGCTTGCGACCGAAGCGCTCCTGAATTCCACGTACCCCGGTGGCGCCTACGTCCTTCGGTTCCAGTCCACCGGCCAGCCCGAACGGGTCGTCTCGCTGAACATGCCGGCCACCACCCCGCCCACGCCCCACCTCGCGAACTTCGCCGAGACCCGGAATTTCGATCCCGATCAGGACTTCACGCTGCGTTGGGACGCCTTCTCCGGCGCGGTCGCCGGCGACTCCATCCACCTGTCCCTCATGACCGGCACCAACGTCGTCTTCCAGGCGCCCGATCCGTGCGTTCCCCGTACCCTCGCCGTGAGCGCCACGTCCATCACCATCCCCGCCAAGACGTTCGAAAAGGGCAAGGTCTATCAGGGCAGCCTTGCCTTCCAGCGCCAATTCCACATGGACACGAACTCCATTCCCGGCATGGCCGGATTCGCCGCCATCTCGAAAACCACAGAATTTACGATCTCGCTCGGCGGCGGGGGTTCCGCCACGGCCCCCCGGTTCGTGTCCTGGGAGATCCTGCCCGGCACCGGCCTCAAGCTCACCCTGACCGGCTCCCCCCTGACGATGTACACGGTGCAACGCGGCACCTCCGTCGCGGGCGGCCCCTGGAACCAGGTCGGGGTGGTCATGACGGACCTGGCGGGCACCGGCCTGCTGATCGATCCGCAGGTCGACCAGGGCGGGCCCTGGTTCTATCGGGCGGTCGGCAACTAGCCTGCTCCTGTCCGCGGAGGCCCGCCGGAGGGGATGGCTCACCCGAAATTGTTCAAGTGGACCACCTGAAATGTTGAGAATCTGCGGATTGCCTCTATGAGGGGGCCTCCGGTAGGTTCTCGGTCTCCGTCGCGCCCCGCGTTGGCAATTTGGCCCGCGGGGCGCACCGGCTCCCAGACCGGGCCGTGCGGAACCAAATCAACGCCTTCAATGACTGAATTCCTGTATTGGGCGGCCCTTGCCGTCATCCCCGCGGTTGTCTTTGCCTCGTTCTTCGAATGGACCCTGCATCGTTTCGTGATGCATCAGCCCGTCGGCCCCTTCACCTACCCGTTCCGAGCGCATGCGTTGATCCACCATCAAATTTTCCGCGCCGACCACTCCTACCATCTCATCGAGGAGAAGGACAAGTGGACCATCCCCATGGCTTGGTGGAACGGGCCGGTGCTCGTCTTCTTCACGAGCCTCCCCTTCACCCTCGCCGGCTGGTATTTCCATAAATGGGGCATTGCCGTCGGCGGCCTTGTCACCCAAGCCGCTTACTACGCCTGCTACGAGTACATCCACTGGTGCATGCACCTCCCCCGCAAGCGCATCGTCGAGCGCTCCGGCATCTTCTTCCGCCTCAACGGCCACCACATCCTGCACCACCGGTACATGCACAAGAACTTCAACGTGGTGTTCCCGCTCGCCGACCTCTGCCTCGGTACCCTCCTCCTCCGCTCCAAGATCCGATTCCCCCAGCCGACCGGCCCCTCCGTTCCGAACCTCCAGCCCGTCGAGGTTCCCGCCCACGCCGCGCCCGCCGTCGGTCCGGTTTCGTCGCACTCCGCCTGACCCGTCCGAGGTTGGCCCCGGACGCCTCGGGCGCGGGGCGATCGTCCGAGCCCGGTGCACAACGGCGCTGTGCGCTGTGGGGCTGGCGACTGCCGAGTCGCTGGTTTCCCCGCCCGGTTCGCCCCATTCGATCGCCCCGCGACCCGGCCCGCCGTCGCGCAGACGCTAGGGCGGGGAGCCGGTCGCGGGCCCCAATCGTCTTTGTTCATCGCCCTGCCGCCCGCCCGCCCCGCGGCCGCCAAAAAATTCCCCGCCTAAAAAGGCACGGAGAGCGCGGAGAGGAAGTGGCAGAAGAGAATTCGGGGCGCCGTCGATGGAGCGCAGCGTGGTTTTCGGGTGGACGCCCGAACCTCCCCATGGTCCGGGGCTCCGTGTCGAATTCCAGCCCGGCAGTCCGCGCCATGCGGGGAAGCCGGCCCCGAGTCCGGACTGGCACCCTTCCCGTCCGGGGTGCATCCTGCCCGGACCATGAAACGCACCCCCGTCGGTTCCCGTCTGTCCCGTCGTCGTTTCCTCGCCGCCACCAGCGCGGCCATTGGCGTTCCCACGTTCATTCCCGCGAGCGCGCTCGGTCTCGGGGCCGACGGACGCCCCGCGCCCTCCAACCGCATCACGATGGGGGTCGTGGGCTGGGGCATGCAGGGCCCCGGCAACACCGGCAACTTCATGCGCCAGGCCGACTGCCAGGTCGTCGCCAGCGCGAACATCGACAAGGCGCACCTCGCCAAGTCCCTCGGCGCCATCAACGGCCACTACAAGAATCAGGACTGCAAGGGCTACCATGACTATCGCGAAATGATGGCCCGCAAGGACATCGACGCCGTCATGCTCGCCGTCCCCGACCACTGGCACGCCCTCATCGCCGTCGAGGCGGCCCGCAACGGCAAGGACATCTACGGCGAGAAACCGCTGGCCCGCACCATCGTCGAGCAGCAGGCCATCGTGAAGGCCGTCCAAGCCAACAAGCGCATCTGGCAGACGGGATCCTGGCAGCGTTCCGAGAAGAATTTCCACTACGGCGCCGAGATCGTCCGCAACGGCCTCATCGGACGCATCACCCGGGTCGAGGTCGGCCTGCCCAGCGGTCACGCCGACTTTGCCGGCACCGGCAAAACCCTGCTCGAGAAACTCGGCAAGCTCGAACAGCCCGTCAAAGACCTCTCCAAAGTCCTCCCAGGCTCCGAGGCCATGAAACTCGCCGTCTCCGAGGCGCCCGCGAACCTCGACTACGAGTTCTGGATCGGCCCCGCGAAGATGGAGCCCTACGCCCTCGCCCGCGGCCACATGAACTGGCGCTGGAACTACAACACCGGCGGCGGACAATTGCTCGACTGGATCGGGCACCATGGAGACATCGCCCATTGGGGACTCGGAAACGACGACACCATCGGCCCCTCCGAGATCGAAGGCTCCGGCGACTTCCCCGACCCCACCGCCCTCTGGAACACCTGTACCAAGTACCAGATCACCTGCAAGTACCCCCACGACATCACCGTGGTGATCGCCGGCGGGCACCGCGACATCCGCGGGGGCACCAAGTGGATCGGCACCGACGGCTGGGTCTGGGTCAATCGCGGCAATGCCTTCGAATCCTCCAACAAGGAATGGGAAGCCGCCCGCTCCCTCCCCGACGACCTGCGCAAGGTCAAACTCCCCTTCACCACCGGCAGCGCCGGCCACTACCGGAACTTCCTCGACAGCATCAAGTCCCGCCAACCCACCGTCTCCCCCGTCGAGGTCGCCCATCACTCGGCCCTCCCCGGCCACCTCGGCCTCATCGCCATGCTGGCCGGACGCAAGATCCGCTGGGACGCCGCCGCCGAACGCATCATCGATGACGCGGATGCGGCCCGTCACCTCGGTCGCGGCTACCGCGCCCCTTGGGCGCTCACCTGAGCCCTTCCGCCGAACCGCCCGGCTCCGGCCCATGCCTGCCGCGCCGGATTAAACGCTTCGCCACCCACGGCCCGCCCCCGGCGGCCCGTGGGTTTTTCGTGACCCCGACCCCGTTCCTCCTGCCCCATGCGTTCCCTCCTTGCCGTCGCCCTCGCCCTGGCCGCGTTCCTCGTCGTGCCAGCCTTCGCCCAGGCCCCCGACCCCGATGCCGCCGCCCCGGCGGCCTCGCCGGCGGCGAACCGCACGGCGAAGCCCCTGCCGCCTCCGGGCATCGCCATTCCCGAGGCCGACCGCGCCGAACTTGCCACGGCGGTGTCCGCGTTCGGCCACGAAATCGCGGCCCTGCGCG
Organism: uncultured Verrucomicrobiota bacterium; assembly: GCA_964608505.1. Lineage (GTDB taxonomy): Bacteria > Verrucomicrobiota > Verrucomicrobiia > Limisphaerales > CAIMTB01 > CAIMTB01. The sequence goes on along the minus strand of CAZSOV010000015.1, from coordinate 34,101 downwards.
GATCCCCGGCCACGTTCCGCCCCGACCTGCTCCCCGACGTCGAGATCTTCCACAAGGCCGTCGACTGGGCGCTGCGCCATGACGAGTTCCATGACCGGAAGGAACTCGCCGTGGCCCGCGAGCTCCTCGCGGAAGGCCGTGCCCGGGCGGCGGCCCTGCGCGAGGGTCGCGCCCCCTGGACCTCCAAGACCGGTCTCGTCGTGCGCGGTTTTCGGTCGGCCCTCGATGGCAGTGTCCAACCCTTCGGCATGGTCGTGCCCGAAACATGGCAGGGCACCGGGGACGAGCTCCCCCGCGCCACCTGGGTCTGGAATCATGGGCGCGGCGATACGTTGTCCGAACTCGCCTTCCTCGCGCAGCGCCGCCGCAACGCCGGGGACTTCGCCCCCACCAACACCTTCGTGCTCCATCCCTACGGACGCTTCTGCAACGCCACCAAGTTCGCCGGCGAAATCGACGTCTTCGAAGCCCTCGCCGCCGCCCGCCGCGCCTATCCCGTCGACCCCCGGCGCCTCGTCAATGCCGGCTTCAGCATGGGCGGCGCCAGCGCCTGGCATCTGGCCGTCCATCATCCCGACTTCTGGGCCGCCAGCCATCCGGGTGCCGGCTTCGCCGAGACCGCCGAATACGCCGGCGCCCTTGCCCCCGGGCGCACCCCGCCGCCCTGGTGGGAGCAAGTCCTCTGGCGCTGGTACGACGCCACCGTCGCCGTCGCAAATCTGCGCCGCCATCCGGTCCTCGCCTATCATGGCAGCGACGACAAGCAGGGCCAGGCCACCGCCATCATGAAGCGCTTCGCCGCCCTCGAGGACGTCGACATTCGCCACTTCATCGGCCCCGCCACCGGTCACAAATACGAACCCGAAACCCGCCGCCGGATCGCCGCCGAGATCGATGGGATCCTGCGCGACGTCCCGCCCCTCGATGCCGCGCCGCGGGAAGTTCGCTTCGTCACCCATTCCCTCGTCTATCCCCGCGCCGATTGGATCACCGTCACCGGCCTGGAACGTCACTGGGAACGTGCCGAGATCACCGGACGCGTGCTGCCCCCGGCGGACGGCGCCAATCCCCGACTCCACCTCGCCACCCGCGGCATCTCGCGGCTCCGACTCGACCCGCCCCCGCGCATCGGCACCCAACCGCCCCCCGCCCGTTACGCCGTGGTCATCGACGATCAGACCCTGCCTCCCATCCCGGTCGTCCCCACCACATTCGCGCGGACCGCCGGACGCTGGGCCCTCGAGGTCGCCCCGGCGCCCGGGGCACCGACGCCGCTCCGCAAAGCTCCCGGCCTGTGCGGGCCCATCGATCACGCCTTCCTTTCCGCGTTTCTCTTCGTGCAACCCACCGGCCAACCCCTGTCCCCCGAGCTCGACGCCTGGACCCGCCGCGAACTCGCCCATGCCGTCCGCCAATGGCGCGCCCTCTTCCGCGGCGACGCCCCCGTCCGCGCCGACGTCGACGTCTCCCCCGACGACATCGCGTCCCGTCATCTGGTCCTTTGGGGCGATCCCCAATCCAATGCCGTGCTGCGTCGGCTCGCGGACCGGTTGCCCGTGAAATGGACCGCCGCCGGCGTCGAGTTCGGCGGTCGCACCTACGCCCCGGGTCATGTCCCGATCCTGATCTTCCCCAATCCCCTCGATCCACGCCGCTACGTGGTGCTCAACAGCGGCTTCACCTTCTCCCGCGCCATCGGCACCGGCACCAACAGCCAGCAAACCCCCAAACTCCCCGACTGGGCCATCGTCGATATCCACGCCCCGCCCGACGACCGCTTTCCCGGGCGGGTCGTGGACGCCGGATTCTTCGACGAGGAATGGCAATTCACCTCCGTCCGGCCCCGTTAACCCCGCGTCCTGACCGAGCGTCGACTCGACATCGCACCGCGGCTTCCTAGCCTCGCCCCGTCGCCCCCACGTTCGATCCTCATTCCAGCTTGTCTGAAACTGCGTCCAACCCGACACCGTCCGATCCGGATCGCCTTGCCGCGCGCGCGTACCAGGGCGAGGCCGGACGCGCCTATCACGAGGGCAAGCGGGGCGTCCCGGCGCCCGCGCTCGCCTGGATCCACGCCCTGCGCGCCGCCAAATTCCAAACGCACGTGGCGCCGACGGACACCGTCTTCGAATTCGGCCCGGGCGCCGGCTGGAACCTCGCCGCCCTGCGCTGTGCCCGTCGGGTCGGGTGCGACGCCGCCGATTTCCTTGCCCCGACCCTGCTCGCGCTGGGCATCGAGTTCGTCGCCGATGCCGCGGCGTTCCCCGATGCCTCCGCCGACGTCGTCCTCTGCCATCACGCCCTCGAACACGTCCTGCATCCCGCCACGACCCTCTCGGACCTCCGGCGCATCCTCAAACCCGGCGGGCTCCTGCTGGTCCATGTCCCGTGGGAACGCGAAGCCCGTTACGCCCGTTACCGGCCCGACGACCCCAACCACCATCTCCACGGCTGGAACGCGCAGACCCTGGGCAACCTCGCGACCGTGCTGGGCTGGCGCATCGAATCCCTGGCCGTGCGGCGCTACGGCTACGATCGCTTCGCCGCCACCCTCGCCCACCGGTTTCGCCTCGGTCCGAACGGCTTTCGCCTCCTGCGTGCCCTGCTCCTCGCCGTCCGCCCCCTGCGCGAGGTGGAACTCGTCGCCCGGAAATAACACGGACGTCGCATGGCCGACTCCTCCCGCCAACTCCGCCTCCTGCCCGCCCCCCAGCCGCTCGTGGACCGGCTCGGGGCCGAGTTCTTCCGCCAGGCTCCCCGTGAACCCGGCGTGTATTGGTTCTACGGCGACGCCGAGGAACTCCTCTACGTGGGCAAGGCCCGCGATCTCCGGGCCCGGCTCTCCTCCTACCGCCGCACCCACGGCCAGTCCCGCAAGACCATCCGCCTCATCCACGCCGCCCGCCGCGTCGAATGGGAACTCTGCCCCGACGAAACCGCCGCCCTCCTCCGCGAGAACGAACTGCTTCGCACCCTCCGCCCCCGCTTCAACCGCGCCGGCACCTGGCCCCGCTCCGCCCGGTTCCTCGTCCTCGCCTCCCTTCCCGCCAGCCTCGAACTCCGGCTCGCCGCCGAGCCCGAATCGGGACCCGATCTCGAATCGTTCGGCGCCTTCCGCGGCGCCCCGTCCGCCGCTCTCGCCTCGCTCGCCCGCCTCCTCTGGCTCGCCACACCACCCCGACGCCGTCCCCTCGACCTCCCCCACGCCCTGGCCGCCGCCGATTCGCTCCGCGCCTGGTCGCTCCCGGGTCCCGACGCCGCCCCCTGGATCGACGACCTCCGCGAGTTCCTCCGTGGCACCCACGACCACCTCCTTGCCCTTCTGGTCGACGCCCTGCCCGATCCCCCCTCCGCCTTCGAACGCGCCTTCGTTGCGGCCCAGTTCGAGCGCCTGACCGAGTTCCATCGCCGCGGCCCCGTCCGCATCCGCCGCTGGCGCGAGCAATCCGGACTGCCGCCCCACCGCCTCCTCGCCCCCGAGGAACTCGACGACCTCGCCGTCGCGGTCCCCCTCCCCTCTCCCGCACCCCCGTTCCGTCCACCCGACGCCCCGCTCCCCGCGCTGCACCAGCCCCTTTTCCCATGAAACTCCTCGACGCCGAGATCCTCGACCTGCGCTTCCCGACCTCCCGCGGACGCCATGGCTCCGATGCCATGAACCCCGATCCCGACTACTCGGCCGCCTACGTCATCCTCCGCACCGACCCGGCCTCCGCCTCCGCCCCCGCCGGCCACGGTCTCGCCTTCACCATCGGACGCGGCAACGACGTCGTCTGCGCCGCCATCCGGGCCCTGCTCCCGCGCGTCCTCGGCCACGACCTCGGCGCCATCGCCTCCGACATGGCCGGCTTCTGGCGCCATGTGAACGGCGATTCCCAGCTCCGCTGGCTCGGGCCTGACAAGGGCGTCATCCACCTCGCCGCCGCCGCCGTCCTCAACGCCGTCTGGGATCTTTGGGCCAAGACCGCCGGGAAACCCCTCTGGAAACTCCTCATCGACCTCCCGCCCGCCGAACTCGTGCGTTGCGTCGACTTCCGCTACCTCCGCGACGCCCTCTCCCCGGACGAGGCTCTCGACCTGCTCCGGCGCCAGACATCCTCCAGGTCGGCACACGCCGAACGACTCGCCGCCACCGGTCTCCGCGCCTACACCACCTCCGCCGGCTGGCTCGGCTATTCCGACGACGAGATCCGACGCCGTTGCCGCGCCGCCATCGCCGACGGCTGGGACCACTTCAAGATCAAGGTCGGTCGCGACCGCGACGAGGACACCCGCCGCGCCGCGCTCGTCCGCGAGGAAATCGGCACGCACCGCCACCTCATGTTCGACGCCAATCAGGTCTGGGACGTGCCCGAGGCCATCGACCGCATGCGCGAACTCGCCCGGTTCGATCCCTGGTGGATCGAGGAACCCACGAGCCCCGACGACGTCCTCGGCCACGCCGCCATCGCGCGCGCCATCGCCCCCATCCGCGTCGCCACGGGCGAGCACTGCGCCAACGCGGTGCTCTTCAAGCAATTCCTCCAGGCCGACGCCCTCCAGGTCTGCCAGCTCGACGCCTGCCGCGTGGCCGGCGTCAACGAGTGCCTCGCGATCCTGCTGCTCGCCGCCAAATACAACGTCCCCGTCTGCCCGCATGCCGGCGGCGTCGGGCTTTGCGAACACGTCCAGCACCTCGCCGCCTTCGACGCCATCGCCCTCGCCGGCCCGCGCGAGGATCGGGTCGTCGAGTTCGTCGATCATCTGCACGAGCACTTCGTCGATCCCGTCCGTCTGCGCCGTGGGCATTACCTGCTCCCGGAGGCGCCCGGATACAGCACCGAGATCAAACCCGACTCGCGCGTTCGCCACGCCTATCCCGACGGCCCCGAGTGGATGGAAACGGGAACGGGATCAAACACGGACAAATGACATTTCGGACGCGGCGGGGGGCATATCCATCACCTCGCGCGCGGCCCCGGGCCCCGGGCCCTCGCCTCGGGCACGGAATGTCAAATGTCCATGTCTGACCCCACGCCTGACGTCTCTCGAGGCCGCCCCGCCGGAGCGTTCCGTTCGGAAGTTGCCGAGGAAGGTTCGCCCCCGGGCTCAGAGCCCGAACGCCTTCTGCATCTGCTCGCGGACCTGGGTGAGACGCTTCAAGCCGCCCCCGCCGACCTCCGCCGTCGCCCAACCCGCGAACCCGACCTCCGCCAGGGCCTCGCGCACGCGGTTCCACGGCAGATCGTCGTCCTCGGACGTGATGTCCACGAACTTGTTCTTCGCGCGGCTGAATCCCTTCACGTCCAGTTTCACGCAGCGATGGCCGAAGGCCCGGATCCACTCGCCCGGCTGCCCGTATTTCCAGTGGTTGCCGATGTCGTAGTACATCCCCACCCACGGGCTCCGGAAACCGTCGACGAAGCGGATGAACTCCTCCGGCCCCTGTTCCGGCGGCGCGTCATGCCTGTAGAACATCCCGTTCCACACGTTCTCGATCAGGATCGGCTGGCCCAGCGACGCCGCCAGGGGGAGGAGCTTCCTGATTTCCGCCCGGCACCGTTCCTCGATGACCTCGGACGGGCCATCGTCCTTCCGGCCCACCACGATCAGCACCCCGCTGCCGCCGGCCGCATGCGACACCTTCAGGCAATGCTCGATGTTCGCCCGGCCCTGGTTCCGTTCCGCCTCCTTCGCGCTGGTCAGGCGCTGCCCCCAATGCGCGTGGTTGATCGCGTTGTGCACGAACACGCCGGACTCCCGGACCGCGTCCCGGGCCTGGTCGGCCGTGTAGTCCCCCGCCTGGTCGAAATCCACGCCGTCGAATCCCGCCTGGCCCGCCAGCGCGAGCCGTTCCACGAGCGACAACTTCCGCCCCCCGTCCTCGGCCGCGATCATCCCCAGCTTGCACGACAGCAGCAGCCGCTTGCCCGCCGGCGGCAGAACGATGCCCTTGGCGGGTGCCGCCGCGCCCTCCGCCGCCCGGACCGAACCCGGGACGGTCGAGGCCGCGGCTGCCGCTGCCAGTCCCAGACTGGTGGCGAGGAATTGACGACGGGGAGCCGGCAGGGAGGAGGCATTCATGGCAGGATTTGAATCGGGTAACGCGGCACCGAGCGTCCCCCCGTTTCCCCTCCGAGACAACTCGTTTGCCGGGATGCGCCGCGCACGCCCGACGTCCGGCCAACCGCCATCGTCCGACGAACGTCCGATCAGCGGAGGTCCTCCCCCGCCGCCAATCCACCCACCGTCCAGTCGAGGTTGTACTCCCCGTACGGCAGCGTCTTGTTCATCTGCCGGTACTTCACGAACTCGCAGTGACCGTCGACGAACAGCAGCGGGAAACCCTCCTTCCCGTGCGCGACGTTCTTGTCCCCGAGATTCCCGTGCTCCGGCTCCGCAAAACACGGCGAGATCGCCTTCTTCGACGGCGACCGGACCTCCGTCATCGAACGCGCCTTCAGCTGCGGCGACTGGGTGTCGTCGTTGTAGAACTGGTGATAGTAGTAGTACGAGCAGGGGAACAGCAGCTCGTTCGTCCGGATCCCGTTCCCCGACCCGTTCTTGATCGTCCACGCGAAATTCCAGGCCACCCCCTTGTCGCCGGGACACACGTAGAACGCCCGTCCGTTCGTGGAGATGTACGGGTCGAACAGCTTCAGCAGATCCACGAACGGCATCTGCGGCCAGCCCCGGCCCGAGAACGGGAACTTGTCGTTGTTGTCCCCCGTGTACAACGCCATGCCGATCCCGACCTGACGCAGGTTCGACAGGCACTTCGCCGTCGTGGCCCGCGTCTTCGCCCGCGCCAGCGCCGGCAACAGCATGCTGGCCAGAATCGCGATGATCGCGATCACCACCAGCAACTCGATCAGCGTGAACCCGCCCCGGGGACGGGTGGGCAACGGCAACGACCAGCGGGAACGGGAATGGGAATGGGGATTCATGGGTGGCGACGTTTTCCTAAATCGGGACACGCATTGCGGCCACGAGCCGCGGATGCAGGTTCGCCGCGTGGGGACACGCGGCTACAGGGTGTAGGCGCGGTGCCCTCACCGGGCGGAGCGGTTGGGGGGCGCGGTTCATGGGCAGGCACGCTTTCACGCCTCGCGACACGGACCGGGACCATGAACCGCGGACGGCACGTCGCCGCTACAGCGTGTAGGTCCGGTCGGCTCGCGGGGCGAGGCGGTGGCACGGGGTGGTTCATGGGCGGACGGGTGCCTGGGGCGCTTCTCAGGATTACGTGCCCTACCCCACCACCGCCCCACCGCCCCGTCAACGCCCGCGTCCACCCCCGGGCGCGCCGGGGCTCCGGAGGCCCACCTCTCATCTCATCCGCGCCGCCACGAATAGGCCTTGAGTCCGCCGATCACGATGCCCAGCAGGCCCAGACCCCAAACGACGGGTTGATCCAACGCGAGACCGACGGGCACCCCCAGGATGCTGGCGGTCAGGCCGTATACCAGCCTGCGACGGCGGAGGCTCTCGCGACCTCCGTCACCCGCTGCCGCAGACCACGATTTCGCCTTCATTCGTTCCTCCTTCCGTCCGGCTCCCTCCCGGACCCGCTCCCGCGTCGGACGCCCCGTGGTCACTGAAACCGGGGCGGCTCGAGCGACCTGCCCTCCCGCTGTGCCAGCTGCCCCTCGCGCGAGTAGGTCCCGTAAAAGGGCACGTTCGCATCCAGCCAGAGGTACAGACGACGCCGGTCCGCCTCCGCCAGCCCCATCCTCCCGCCATGCTGCGCGTCGTCCAGGATGGCCGCCAACGGGCTCTCGTCCGACCCGACCCGACCCGGGTGAGTGGCGATCTGGCTGATGCTGTCACCGCCCCATTCGTACCAGCGCAGATACGGCTTCAGCGCCGCGTACGAGCGGGAGAACCCTCCCTGGGACTCCCCCGTCAGCACCGTCCTGCCCCGTCCATCCCCGGGCCGACCGTCGTGGCATCGCACGCAGCTCCGATCCAGGATGGGTTGGACCAGGAGCGGAAAGCTGAACGGGCGCGAACCCTCGGGACCCGGCGCGATCCGCGACGCCTCGCGCTGCAGGGCCAGCGTCGGGCGGCTCGCCGGGGCCGTGCCCGGGCGTTCGTGGCAACCGATGCAACCCCGGCGTTCCCCCGGCTGCAAATACGTCACGCTGCGCATGCTCTGGACCGCCCGTCCCTCCCCGTCGACCGCCTGAAAGTAGAGCGGCTTCCCCGCCGGCGCCCGGAAGTACGCCGAGCCATCGGTCTCCACCGGCACTGTTCCGAGCAACAGGCGCGCGCTCTCCGCGTTGGCGTGTCCGATCCGCGGATCGTTCGCCGTGTGCGACCCGTCCTTGGGCAGCACCTGGAAGATTCTCAGCTCCCGGATTGGACGCCCCGCCGGCAGTGGAAACAGGCTCCGATTCACGTCCGCCAGGAGGAACTCGCCTTCGTCCCCCAACCGTTCGTCCCGCACCGGCGCCAACTCCGTCGGACGGGCCCGCGCCTTCAGGGGCACCGGGTACATGCTCGAAATTCCGGGGTCCAGATACAGCAGCTCCAGGTTCCCCCGGCGATCGAAATAGTAGAGCCCCGTCCGCGTGTCCCGCCCCTCCCCCGAACTCATCCCCGGCAATGGATCGTGACTGAATGACACCAGGAAGGCGTCCTCCGACAACGGCCAAGGACTGTGGAAGTAGCTCTTCGGCCAGCCCGTCGATTCGGGAAAACACACCTCCGGCGTCAGCACCTCCACCGACTCGAGCGAGTCCTCTCCCGTCGCCGCGTCGTATCGGACCCGGCGCGGATCCAGCAGCACCAACGATCCCCCCACGTCCGCGTGGTGCGCCCCCGCAACGAACAGGATCTTCTCCGATCCCGGCACCGCCCGCGGCTGGTAACAGGCGTTGATCCGCATCGTGTAGTTCCCGAACAGGCTCGCCACCCCGGTGCCGTCCGGACGACTCGTCCACAGCCCGTGGAAATTCGCCGCCGACCGGTCCACGTAGTCCCAACGGATGTAGACCAGACGCCCGTCGTTCAACACCGACGGATGCCATTCGCTCGTCTCGTGCGGCGACAGCGTCCGGATGTTCCCCCCGTCGGCGTCCATCCGGTGCAGCGTGTAACTCGCGCACGGTTCCCACGCGTTGTTGCACCGCGCGAACCCGCCCCGCCGCGTCGACATGAAGGCCAGGCCGCCGTCCGGCAACGGACACGGGTCGAAATCGTCCTCCACGCCGTCCGTCAACGCCCGCAGTCCCGTCCCGTCCGGAGCCACGCGATACAGGTGAAACGACTTCCGCGCCGCCGACCGGAAGTCCGGCTTCCGCGCCGACCGCTCCGCGTAGGCGAAGTACACGTCCCCACCGTCCGCGGACAATGCGAGCGTCGTGAAGTTGCCGCCCGACATCGACCCGCCCAGGAGATCCCTCGTCGCGAACGACGCGCCGGGCCGCTCGAGCACGAACACCCCGCCCCCGCCCGCGACGTTCCCGTAGTCGTAGAAGTAACCCATGTACTCGTGCAGCATCTGGCAGACGTACCGGTTGCGCTTCAGGAACAACAACGGCTGCCCCGTGATCGCCGGTTCCCGCATCAGCAACTCCCGCGCAAACCACCGGACCCGGCGGTACAAACTCCGGCGCTCGGCGTCGTCCCGCTCCCCATCCGAGGCCGCCTCGCGCCGAAGGGCTTCCCACTCCGCCTCCATCGATTCCCGATCCGCCGGCGGCAGTCGGTCCCGCCACGTCGACCGGAGCGCCTCCGCCCGCGCCCGCGCCGCGGACAGCGCCTCGGCGGAATCCGGGGAACGCCCCCAACGCTGCTCCTGACGGGCCCAGTCGGACTCCACCGCCGCCGTGTACGCCGCGTCGCGCGACCCCGGCGCCGCCCCGCACCGGACCACGCACGCCACCGCCAGCAGAAGCGCGCCCGCGAACCGCGTGGCCGCCGATCCAGGGAATTGTGTTGCTCCGAACATGTCGATCGGGGGTTGGACCGGCACCGTACTCCCCGGGACACCCGCGCAAAGCGGAATGTCGGGAACACCACCGTCGCGTCCCCTCGACGGCGGGCCGGATCGCGGGGCGATCGAGGCAGGCGACTCGGGAGGAGAAACCGCCTTCCGTTCCCGGCTGCCCGGCGTACCGTCGGCTCGTGCGCTCCCTCCCCCTGTCCGGCCTGCTCGTCCTCGCCACCACCCTCTACCATTCCGCCCCCGCGCCCGCCGCCGCGCCACCCGTTCTCCCGGGCATCGGCCCGGTGATCAGCGAGGCGGTGGCGCGGCAGGAGGTCGCGGGCGCCGTCACCGTCGTGGTCTCCCGGGACCGGATCCTGCACCTGGAATCGACCGGGTACGCCGACCTCCAGTCCCGCAAGCCCATGGAAACCGACTCCCTCTTCTGGATCGCATCGATGACCAAGCCGATCACGGCCATCGCGATTCTCATGCTCCAGGACGAGGGACGCCTGGACGTCGCCGATCCGGTCGCCAAGTACATTCCCGAGTTCGCCCGGCTCCGGACTCCTTCCGGAAAGCCCGCGAACCTCACGATCAGTCAGATTCTGACGCACACGTCCGGACTCGGCGAGGCCACCGGACCCGGCGTCGTGACGGCCCGCACCCTCGCGGACCTCGTCCGGCTCTGGCTGTCCGCGCCGATGCAGTACGAGCCCGGGGAACGCTGGCGCTACACCCAGAGCGGCATCAACGCCGCCGCCCGCGTCGTGGAGGTCGTGAGCGGCATGTCCTTCGATACCTTCCTCCGGAAACGGCTGTTCCGTCCCCTCGGCATGAAGAACACCACCTTCTACCCGACGGACTCCCAGCGGAAGCGGCTCGCCACGGCGTACGCGAAGAACCGGGACAACGGAATGCTGCAGTCGGTTCCGCCCCGCTCCGATTTCGGTCCGCGCGACCGTCCGCCCCAAGGCAACGGAGGGTTGTATTCCACCGCCCCGGACTATGCCCGGCTGTGCCAGATGTTGCTCGGTGGCGGCACCTACAAGGGCCGGCGTTACCTCAGCCCGAATGCCATGCAGATCCTGTCCACCCCCCGGACCGGCGATCTTCCCACCGGCTTCTTTCAGGGCGACGCGTTCGGACAGCTCGGCCTGAACTATGGCTGGGGCCTCGGCACGTGCGTCCTCAAGACGCCGCACGACGGCGCCGCCGCCCGGTTGTCGCCCGGCTCCTTCGGACACGGCGGCGCCTGGGGCACCCAGGCCTGGATCGATCCGGTCCGCGGCGTCGCCTACGTCCTCATGGTGCAGCGCTCCAACTTCCCCAATGCCGACGCCAGCGAGGTGCGCCAGGCGTTCCAGGACGCCGCCGCCGCCGCCCTCGGCCATCCTCCCCGGCCCTAAGAGCCTGTCTGAAAAATGCGACGCGCCCTGCGGCGAGGGATTTTGGCGCTGGCCGAGGCGGTGAGATCCGAGCATCCCCGCAGCGGGCTGTAAGGATCGAACCCACCAAGGCCAGCGCCAAAAGACCTGATGCCCGGAAGGTTTTCGCGGAAAGGGCCGTCTGGCGTCGTTGCTCGTCGGTCCGAGACCGCTGTCGGGTATCCTCCCTCCTCGCGCCTAGCCATCCGGCCCTTTTCGCGAAAACAGGGCCCATCGGAGTTTTCAGACAGGCTCTAAGCCTTTCCGCCCGGCCAGCGGTCATCCGCGAACGGTCCCCGGGAATCGGACAGCCCCCCCGGGCGCCCGTTGCCGTATCCCACCCCGGAATTGGTTCGGGAATTCTCCTCCTCCCGAACGCGACATCCGTTACGCTGGCGGCGGTGCCCCGCACCATTCCATTCGCATTCCCAATCCACATGAAACCCAGTCCGTACCGTTGGGCGACCGCCATCCTCCTGGGATGCGCGCTCGCGAACTCCATTCAGGCCGCCTCCGTGCCCCTGCCCGCCGCTGCCGCCGGCGCGCCCGGCTCGGCGAGCGAACGCGGCTTCATCGTCCGCGCGGTCCAGGCCCCCGATGAGGCCGAAATCGCCAACAACCTCGTGCGCGCCCTTCAGCAATTGAACGGCACGCTCGTCGACAAGACCGGTGCCCCCATCCCCGACGAGGCCTTCGCCGGCACGAACGCGGATGGCAGCCATAACGTCGACACCCTCAACTTCGAACGGGACGGCACGCCCTTCGACGTGGTCAATGTCAGCGGCGAGATCCTCGCAAGCTTCACGCCCCTCACGTTCCCCGGCATCCCCGGCGCGAACGGGCATGGCAACAAGTTCGCCCTCGAAGCCGTCGCCTTCCTCGATCTGCCCGCCGGCGAGACGACCTTCGGCGTCAGCGTCGGCACGGACCGCACCGACGTGAACGACGACGACGCCTACCAGGTGTTCGTCGGCGAGGTCCCCCGCGACTTCTTCGCCACCAAGGTCGGCGAATTCGAGCGCAACGCCCCGGCCTTCGTCGCCGGCACCCACAACGAGAACACGTGGACCGTGAACGCCCCCAAGGCCGGACTCTATCCCGTCCGCATCGTCTACTGGCAGGGCGGACGAGGTGCGAACCTCCAGTTCTACACCCTCCTCGACACCAGCGAGCGCGTCCTGGTCAACGACGAGGCCGATAGCCGGGCGATCAAGGCCTACCGCAAAAGCTCCGTCGCCGCGACCGGTGGCCCCTACGTCGGCGAGGTCTCGCCGCTGCCCGGTTCCGCCGGGAACGCCGCCGCCGGCCCGATCACCGCCGTCATCATCGACGGCGCGCGCGCCGTCACGGACGCCTCCGTGAAGCTGAGCCTCAACGCCGCCGCCGTCGCCGCCACGGCCCGCCGCACCGGCAACCGCGTCGCCGTCTCCTTCTCCCCCGATCCCGCCCGCACCAATCCCGACAACGCCGTCCGACTCGAGTTCGCCGACGCCGCCGGAAACGCGTCCGTCCGGAACTGGGCGTTCACCATCAACGTCTCCGGCGGTTCCTCCGCCCCCGTCACCGGCCAATGGGACTTCGACCAGGGCAACCTCGCCGCCACCGTCGGCTCGCCCCTCGAATTCCTCGGCGGCTCGACCGGCGCCACCGCGCAAAAAACCGAGTTCGGCACCACCACGTCCTTCGGCATCCCCGACATCGGCGGCCAACCGGCCAAGGTCATGCGCGTGCCCGGCGACCTCGACCGCGCCATCGGTTACGTCATGACCCACGGCATCGCCCCCAACGGCGGCGGCACCCGCGTCAACCAGTACACCCTCATCTTCGATCTCTTCGTCGACACCACCGGGCCCGGCGCCGCCTCGCTCCTCCAGACCAGCTCCCTCAACAACACCGACGACGGCGACCTCTTCTGGCAGGGCTCCAACTTCGGCCAGGGCACCGACGGTTATCGTGGCAAGGGGACTTTCACCGCCGGCGCCTGGCACCGCGTCGCCGCCGCCTACGACCTCGCCGCCAACCCGCCCGTCGTCGTGAAGTTCGTCGACGGCATCAAGCAGGACGACTGGACCACCGGCCAGACCCTCGACGCCGCCCGTCGCGCCCTCCAGCCCACCGCCCTCCTCTTCGCCGACGGCGACCAGGACGAACGCCGGGTCATGTTCGTCAACGCCGTCCAGATCCGTTCCGGACGCCTGAGCGACGCCGAGCTCGCCCTCCTGGGTGGACCTTCGCCCGCAGGCATCCCCGTCGCCCTCCCCGCTAGCAATGTCACCGGCCAGTGGGACTTCGAGTTCGCCGATCTCTCCGCCTCCATCGGCTCGCCGCTTGCCTTCCTCGACGGCGCCGGCGGCGTCACGGAAACCGGCACCCAGTACGGCACCACCGGCGAGGGTGACTTCGCCGATCTTCCGCCCATCAACGGCACTCCCGCGAAGGTCATGCGCGTACCCGGCGAACTGGACCGCAACATCGGCTACATCATGACCCATCGCATCGCCCCCAACGGCGGCGGCACCAAGGTCAATCAGTATACCCTCGTCCTCGACGTCTACGTCGACACCACCGGACCCGGCGCCGCCTCCCTCCTCCAGATCAGCTCCCTCAACAATACCGACGACGGCGATCTCTTCTGGCAGGGCTCCAACTTCGGCCAGGGCACCGACGGCTACCGCGGCCGTGGCACCTTCACCGCCGGCGCCTGGCACCGCGTCGTCGCCGCCTACGACCTCGCCGCCAACCCGCCCGTCGTCACCAAGTACGTCGACGGCATCAAGCAGGACGACTGGACCACCGGCCAGACCCTCGACGCCGCCCGTCGCGCCCTCCAGCCCACCGCCATCCTCTTCGGCGACGGCGACCAGGACGAACGCCGTGCCATGTGGGTCTCGAGCATCCAGATCCGCTCCGGCAAACTCACCGACGCCCAGGCCGCCGCGCTCGGCGGACCCTCCGCCGCCGGCATCCCCGTCGCCACCCCCCGCAGCACCGTCACCGGCCAGTGGGACTTCGAGTTCGGCGACCTCGGCGCCACCGTCGGCAAGGCCCTCGAATTCCTCGACGGCGCGGAAGGCGTGACCAAGGCGGGCACCAAATTCGGCACCACCGCGGATGGAGATTTCATCGACCTCCCCCACATCGGCGACCAGCCCGCCAAGGTCATGTACGTGCCGGGCGACCTCGACCGCAACATCGGTTACCTCATGACCCACCTCATCCCGCCCAACGGCGGCGGCACCAAGGTCAACCAGTACACGCTCATCCTCGACCTCTACGTGGGCACCACCGGACCCGGTGCGGCGTCCCTCCTCCAGGTCAGCTCCCTCAACAACTCCGACGACGGCGACCTCTTCTGGCAGGGCTCCAACTTCGGCCAGGGCACCGACGGGTACAAGGGCACCGGCCAGTTCACCGCCGGCGCATGGCACCGCGTCGTCGCCGCCTACAACCTCGCCGCCAATCCGCCCGTCGTCACCAAGTACGTCGACGGCATCTTCCAGGATGATTGGACCACCGGCCAGACCCTCGACGCCCCGCGTCGCGCCCTCCAACCCACCGCCCTCCTCTTCGCCGACGGCGACCAGGACGAACGTCGCGAAATGTGGGTCAGCGCCGTGCAGATCCGCGCCGGCGCCCTCTCCAAGCCCGAGATCGAAGCCCTCGGCGGTCCGTCCGCCGCCGGCATCCCGGTGCTGATCAATGTCGCCGCGCCGCCCGCGCCGCCGAGCCTGGCCATCACGCGGGCCAACAACGCCGTCACCCTCGGCTGGCCGTCCGACGTCTCCGGCTTCACGCTGGAATCCTCGCCGTCCGCCGGCGGCGCCGCCTGGACCCCGGTTGCCGGCGTCACGGGCAATTCCGTCACCGTGCCCGCGTCCGGCGCCGCGCAGTTCTTCCGCCTGCGCCAATAGCAATAGCACCACGCGGCGCGCGTCCGTGCCGGGTCCGTTGGTCCGTTGGTCCATCCGCGACCCGCACGTTCCTCCCGCTCATTCGTCCGACTCGGCTTCATCCGGAGCGGACGCACCACGAGAACCGGGCTCCCCAGCCCGGTTCTTCTTTTTCCTCTTCCCTGCCCCCTTCCAAGCCCAAGCCAATCCCATTCAAGCTACCCATTACTACCACCTACCACCTACCACCTACCACCTATGATCCGGGTCTTTTAACAGGATCATGTTCAGGATGATGTGCCGGGTCTTTTATCGGCACGGCGCCTCTTTTCCCCCGTTCCTCCTTCCAAGTCGTCCCCCCTGGCTCACCTCGCGCCGCACGCGGCGCCTGCCTTCCTTCCGGTTTGCCGCTCCGACCCGGGTGGGCTACCTATGCCCGGTGGCTCCGGATCCCATCCCCTCCCGCCGTCTCCCGTGGTCCGTTCGGGGCTTCACCCTGATCGAACTCCTGGTCGTCATCGCCATCATCGCCATCCTCGCCTCCCTTCTCCTCCCCGCCCTCTCCGGTGCGAAGGAACGCGCGCGCCGCACCAATTGCCTCTCCCGCGAACGCCAGTTCATCCTCGCCGCCCAGCTCTACGCCGGCGATCAGGAGGAATGGCTGCCCGTCGCCTCCACCGACAGCCGCAATCCCCTCGACACCCATACGCCGGTCCTGTCCACCCCGATGCGAGATGCCATGGTGAAATACGGCGGCGACGCGAAGATCTTCGACTGCCCCAGTGCCGAGCGCTGGATGCTGAACAAGGAGGGCTGGCGGCTTCACGCGGGTTACGGCATCGCCATGGCCTACCACTACCTCGGCGGCCACACCAATACCCCCTGGGCTCCCCTCGGCCCCACCGGCACCAACACCTGGGTCTCCCCCCAGAAGACCACCGACGATCCCACCCTCACCCTCGTCGCCGACATCAATGTCTTCTGTCACCCCTTTCAGCGCATTCTCGCACCACACACCGCCTCCGGCTCCGTCCTCCGCGACGAACGCTATTTCGAATCCGTCCCCTCCGCCTTCGAGGAAACGCCCCAGAGCATCGGAGCCCAGGGTGGCAACGTCGGCCTTCTCGATGGCTCCGTCCGTTGGAAACCCATCCAGCAGATGCGCGTCTACCGGTGCTCCCAGCTCTGGGACATGGATGGGGCGTTCGGACTTTGGTAACGCCCGGCGCCGCAGTCGAAGTTCCAAGGAACAAGTTCGAAGTTCCAAAGACCAAGTTCAAAGCTCCAAGGGCCAAGTTCAAAGTTCCAAGGACCAAGTTCAAAGTTCCAAAGACCAAGCTCAAAGCTCCAAGGGCCCTGCACTTGGTTTCAACGGAGCCGAACCCCGGAGTGCAATCGCCCGGGACTCCGGAGGCGAACGACCCGCCCGAGACGGCATCCACGCCGCAAGCGCAACCCACCGTGGAGCTTTGAGCTTGGAACTTGGAACTGGGAACTCGGTTCAGGATCAGGTCCCCGCGCGCCCGCCCCCCGCCCCCCCGCCCCTATTCTGGACCGCGTGAAACGGATTGGCCTCTGGCAAACCCTGCTCCCGGCGATCTTCGTGCTGATCGCCGCCCTGAGCCGGTGGCCGGGCGTGTTTCCTCCCAATTTCAGTGCGTTCTACGCACTCGCCTTCTGTGCCGGCGCCTTTTTCCCCGGCCGGGTCGCCTGGTGGGTCCCCCTCGGCACCCTGCTCGTGACCGATCTCGCCCTGAACTGCTATTATTATTTCGGCCTCGGGATCAACGCGTTCCAGTGGTACCAGCTCGTCAACTACGCGGGATTCGCGGTGCTGATCGCCCTCGGTCGGGGCTTCGGCTCCAACCGGCGCTGGCTCGCCCTGTTGAGCGGCGGCGTCCTGGGCGCCTGCCTCTTCTACGTGCTGACCAACACCGCCGCGTGGCTCTTCAATCCGTTCAACAACCCCGAGTACACCCGCGACCTCGCCGGCTGGTTCCTCGCCCTGACCCAGGGCACGGCCGGCCACCCGCCCACCTGGGAATTCTTCCGCAACACCCTGCTCGGCGGCGGCCTCTTCACCGGCCTGTTCGCCGCCACCTGGAAACTCTCCGCCAGCCGCCAGGCCGAACCCGAAGTCGCCTCCGAGGACGCCCCCGCCCAGGAACCCGACGCCGCCGATCCCGCCCCCGGTCGCGAGCCCGAGCAAGCTCCGGCCTAGCCGTTGCCACCGGGGGCACCCGGGGATGGTGCCGCGTCGGGAAATGGGCGCGGTCTCGAACCGCCCGAAGCACGCCTACCACCGACGCATTGCCCGCCCGACGTCCGTGGGCCAGCGTGTCGCCCCATGTCCATGCCCTTCCGCGGCAACCAGTCGAACCCGGCGCCGGTCTCCCGTGACGCGGATCAGGCCGGTCGAGCCTTCCGCCCGATCCTGTTCTCGTGGGTCATGCCGATGCTGGTGCTGGTCCTGCTCCCCTGGACCGGACCCGCGGAGTCCGCGCGGGACCTGCTCGAAACGCTGCGCGGGCTCGGCCAGGGAAAACACCTCTTCGGGCAGGTGGCCACCTGGGTTCACAACGAGAACCCCGACCCGGATCATCCCGCCAACTGGGTGCGGAAAGTCCGCGATCACACCGGCCTCCAGCCGCGGTACGCGTGCATCACGTATGATTTCGAGGACAACCCCTTTCCCGACGAGGCCTGGAACCGGGGAGTCAAGGCCATCCACGACCGCGGCATGATCCCGGGCGTCTACACCTTCTGGGCCAATCCCTGCGGGGGCGCGTGGAACGACCCCTGTGCCAGCGAAGCCATCCGGGCGCCCGGCGACAATCCGGTCAAGACCCGGTTCCACGCCCAACTCGACCGGATGGCGGCCAACCTGCAATGGCTGAAGGACCGGGGGGTGGCGGTGGTGTACACCCCGTTCGTGGAGAGCGATGACCGCTACAAATGGCATGCCAAACAGGGTGCCGAGAACATCATCGAGCTGTACCGCCTGGTGCACCGGTATCTCACCGTCGTCAAGGGACTCGACAACCTGGTCTGGGCCTACCACACCACCCAGCGGAACGGCGCCTTGCAGGCCTGCTACCCCGGGGACGCCTACGTGGACGTCCTCGGCAAGTCCGCCTACGGCAGCGGTCTGGTCTTCGACGAGTACGCCTGGGCCGTGGAGAAAAAGCGGAATCACGCCAAGGTCATCTGGTGGGCCGAACTGGGCATCCGCGGAAAGAACGAACCGCCGCGCGACGCCCTGGACGTGTGGCGCAAGCTCGAAACCACCTTCCCGGAACTTGCGGGATTCGTCTTCTGGGGCGACGAGGGATTCTACAACGTCACCGGCAACCGGAACGGACGCGAACTGATGTCCCATCCCGCGTTCCTTGCCGTCCCCGTCGTGGGTCGCCGGATCCAACCCTGAGCCCTGCGCCCCCCGCGCGTCGGAACCGGGCATCGCGCCCCGGCCACGGCCAGCCATGGCGGACGGGCGGCGGCGCCAGCACACGATCGACCGGATGCTCCGGGCAGTCGCCCCCGGTGGGCGAACCGGCGGTCGGGTTACACCCCATGGCGCCAGGGTGACTTCCACCCCATCCTGCACACTGCGTCCGAGTCACATGTCCGCCGACCTGGACACACCTGCGGCGATCCGGCATCCGCCGGCACGCCGGGATCCAGGTCGGAGATTCCAGTGACATGCGTACTCCGGGAGCGGCCCCGCCTCGTCCTGGGGCGTGGCAGGCCCGCCCTCGCCGGACACAACCCGCCCAGCCAGGCCCGGGAAACCGGGTGCGAACCGGGAGGGCACGGGCAAACCAGTGACCAGAACCAAGCCAATATGAAGACCAGATCGATGACCGAAAGACGACAAACGAGCACGAGATCCGACAAACAGAGTCGCGCTACCACCCTGCGGACGCTGCTGGTCTGCCTCGGCGCATTGCCCTTGCTCTACGGAGCGACCGGGTGCCGATGCGGCAAGGCCAGCAGCCACGCCGGATCCACCCCGGCCACGTTCCCCGGGGAAACCATCGGCCTGGTGGGACCCGCCGGCCTCGTGGGTCCTTCCGGGCCGACCGGCGCCACCGGCCCCGTCGGTGCCACGGGCGCTCCGGGTCCGGGAATAGCGGGCCCGGCCGGCGAGCAGGGCCCGACCGGAGCCGTGGGACCGCAGGGTGAAGCCGGCGCCATGGGAACCACCGGCGCCGCCCTCCGCGGACCGTCCGGAGACCGGGGTCCGACCGGACCACCCGGCGTTCAGGGGGCGGTCGGGGCCACCGGCACCGCGGGCGAACTGGCGGTGGGCGCCGTGGGGGAAACCGGGTCGGCGGGTCCGACCGGAGCCCGGGGCGTCGCGGGCAGCACGGGCGCCCAGGGTGAGAGTCTGGTCGCCGCGGCCGGCCCGACAGGGGCGATCGGTCCCACCGGGGCGCGTGGCCTCGCCGGACCTGCGGGGGCCACGGGTGAGGAACGCGTCGGTCCCAAGGGACCCACCGGCCCCGTAGGACCGGCCGGAGCGCCGGGTGTCGCCGGGGAGACGGGTCCGAAGGGGCCGACCCTGGTCGGTCCCAGCGGTCCCGCGGGCCAGACCGGTCCGGCCGGTCAAACCGGGTTGGCCGGATCCACCGGTGCCCAGGGCAGCACCGCCACCGGGGCCATCGGCGTCGCGGGCCAGGCGGGTCGTGCGGGCCCGCAGGGCATTGCCGGCGTCGCCGGCCCGCAGGGTGGCACCCAGGAGGGAGCCGTCGGCCCCGTGGGTTCCGCCGGTGAAGCGGGACCGCAGGGACCCGCGGGTGCGACGGGTCCCGAAGGACCCGCCGGCGAGGTCACTCTCTGGACTGCCTATCGGATCTTCGGGTTCGGTCTCAACCAGTCGGAGCTTCGCAACACCGACGCCAGCAAGGTGGCCGAGATCGCGAAATACATGAAGGCCAACCCCTCCCTGAAGCTGGGACTCGATGGCTCGATGGACCCGCGCGGCACCGACCCGAGAAGCCAGGCGTTGTCCGACAGCCGCGTCGCCTCGATTCGCAGTGCGCTGCTCAAGGCGGGGGTTCCCGCCGCCAAGATCCAGACGGGCGCCCTTCGCGACACGCGACTGGCCCGCGACCGCGAGGTTGCCGTGCTCCTCTGTACCGATCGCTGAGCGAAGCGAAAGACCCGCTCGCGTTTCGAACCGACATCCCCTCTGCATGCCCCATGCAGGGGGGTCTTCCGGCCGGGTTCCGAAGCGCACCGGACGCGGCGTGGTCCTGGCCCACACGGGCGGATCCTCGACCCGTTTCCGATGGGATCTGCCGGAGGGCATCGTCCCGTTGGGGTGAACACCCCATGGCGCATCCCCCTTTCCCCGCCCTACCCTCCCAGCATGATTCACCGCCCTTCGGCGCCGGTACCGGCCCGCCATTCCCTCCCACCGGCGGCAATACCCTGGCTGCCACCCGACCTGGAACCGTCCCTGCCACGTGGGCAGGCCCGACGGATGTTGGATTCCCTCGCACGCATTCACTCCAAAGGAGGCCGTTCATGACACTCATCTCCCTTGTCATCACCCTGATCGTCGTGGGTGTGCTGCTCTGGCTGGTCAACACCTACATCCCGATGGACGCGAAGATCAAACGGATCCTCAACATCGTGGTGGTCATTTGCGTCGTCGCGTGGTTGCTCTACGCGTTCGGCATTCTCGGAGGGGCCAGGGACATTCGCGTGCCCCAGTTGCGCTAGCGCGCCCTCCCGTTCCCAAGGCGGTCCTCTCCTCCTCGCCGGAATCGCCCGCCGGGCCATCCCGGCGAGGCCTGCGCCCGTGGCATCCCGCCCCGTGACCGTAAGAACCATCGTCCATGTCCAGGTACCGGTTGATGCCCCAGGCGAAGAGTCCCACGTCCAGCGCGGGGGCGCTGGCTGGCATCTGGACGGTCCTCCTCACCGCCTCCATCCTCGCGACGCTGTATTTCGCGCGGGAGATTCTCATGCCCCTCGCCCTCGCGGCGCTGCTGACCTTCCTCCTCGCGCCGCTGGTGACACGACTGGAACGCAGGATCGGGCGCAAGGGCGCCGTCCTGCTCGTCGCGGGCCTGATCCTCGGTGCCTCGGTGGCCGGCGGCTGGATGATCTCCCGGCAACTCGTCGATCTCGCCACGAAGATTCCCGAATACCAGGCGAACATCCATGCCAAGCTCGGGGCCGTCCGGGTCACGCCCGGGGGCCGGTTTCACCGGTTCTCCGACGCCCTGGAGGAGTTAAAGAAGGACCTCACCGGCATCCGGGCACCCAAGATCCCCGCGACGACCCGGGAATCCCCGGCGCTTCGTCCGACGGAGCCGGGTCCCGCGGCCCCGATACCCGTCCAGGTGGTCGGCACCTCCAAGACGAGCCCCATGCAATTGGTCCAGGTGTTCATCGCGCCGCTCCTCGGCCCGCTGGGCACCACCGCGCTGGTCCTGTTGCTCGTGGCCTTCATGCTGTTGAAGCGGGAAGACCTGCGCGGGCGCCTCCTTCGCCTCGTCGGGCAGGGTCGGCTCATCGCCACCACCCGCGCGATGGACGACGCCGGTGCACGGGTCACGCGCTATCTGCTCACCCAGGTCGTGCTCAATGCCTCCTACGGCCTGCTCGTGGCGGTCGGCTTGTTCTTCATCGGCGTGCCCCATGCACCGCTCTGGGGCGTCTGCGCCGCCGTCCTGCGCTATATCCCGTACGTCGGGCCCTGGGTCGCCGCCACCATCCCCTCCGCGCTCTCCCTGGCCGTCGCACCCGGGTGGGTCACGCCCCTCCTGACCCTCGGGCTCTTCGTCTCCCTGGAACTCGTCAGCAACAACCTCGTGGAACCCTGGCTCTTCGGCACGAGCACCGGCGTGGCTCCGATTGCCCTCATCCTGGCCGCCGTCGCCTGGGCCTGGCTATGGGGACCGGTCGGACTCGTCCTGGCCACGCCGATGACCGTCTGCCTCGTGGTCCTCGGGCGCCACATTCCGCGAATGTCGTTCCTGAGCATCCTGCTGGGCGACGAGGAAGCCCTGACGCCCGCCGAGGATTGCTACTACCGGCTCCTCACTGTGGGTGAGGAGGACGAGGTGGAACTGGTCGAGGCCTACCTCAAGGCCCACTCGCTCGTCGCGCTCTACGACGCCGTCCTCATCCCCGTGATCTCGGCCATCGAGATTGATCACCGTCTCCAACTCCTCGACGACGTGCAGCATGCCCTCGTGGAACAAAGCCTGCGCGACATCGTGCAGGACATCGGCTCCGCCCCGCCGGTTCCGACGGAGCCCGCGACCGCCCCGGCGGACGGCGTGGCGGATCCCCGGCCCCCGTCGCGCGTGTACTGCATGCCCGCCCGCGCGGACCGGGACGAACTGGTCGGCGCCATGCTCGTGCAGGTGCTCCGGCAGCAGGGCATGGAGGCCCAGGCCGCGCCGGCCAGGCTCGGCATCCACGAGCTCATCGGAGCGGTGGAGAAGGCGGGGGCGGACGTGGTGTGCATCTCGGTGGTGGCACCCTCCACCATTCTCCACGCGCGCTATCTCTGCCTGAAGCTGCGTGCGCGTCTCCCGGAAACGCGCATCGTGGTGGGACTCTGGGGAGTCACCGGCGACGTCACCCAGGCCGCCCGACGCGTGCAGGATTCCGGTGCCGACCAGGTCGTGACGACGCTCGCGGAGGCGCTCGTCCAGTTGCGCCGTCCGCCTCCCGGCCCGGACCGCGAGCCGGCGCCGCCGCCCGACCCGACCCCGATGACCGGGCACGCAAGCCGGCTCGCGAACCCGGTGCCGACAGTGACTCCACCCGGCAGTGCGGTGGCGTGGTCCGTCCGGTGAATCGGTGCGGTAGGGTTTCACCCCATGGCGACCCTCCGTCCGGGGGGGTAGCGTATGGCCGGTGGAATAGGATGCGCCGGGTTGCCGCCGGCGGCCCGCAACCCGCAAGACAGGAAGCACTGCCATGATACCGAATCATCCACAGTTCATCGAGGCCATCGCCGAGAGGAAGAAGGTGAAGGCGAAATACTATTCCAAGGCGGACAGCGGAGTCATCGAGCGGATCTGCGCGCCCATCGACTACGGTCCGGGGGCCGGGCCTTCCGATGGACTGAATCGCTACTGGCTCTGGGATTACGCCGCCCCCGCCGGCGCGCGGACGCTTGGCCTGAGTCCCCAGGAAATCGTGGAGGTGCGGGTTCTGGGGGAGGAATTCCCGCCGGGGGACATCGAGGCGGAGCCCTGGCCGTGGGGGATACCGCGCCCCTGGGGTCGGCAGGTACAGACCGCGGCAAGTCAATGAAGGAAACGGAAACCGAAAACATGAACGCACTCACACGTTGGAACCAGCTTCGTCAGCTGGAAGCCCTGCAACAGGGGCTCGGCAGTCTATTCACGCGCTCGTCCGGCCAGTGGCCCGAGAGCCGGGAGGAACCCCTGGCGGTGGCCGAATGGGCCCCGCTCGTGGACATCAGCGAGGACGAGAAGGAGTATCTGATCCAGGCGGAATTGCCCGAGGTGAACCGGAACGACGTCAAGGTCACGGCCCTGGACGGCACCCTCACCATCACGGGGGACCGCAAGATCGCGAAGGAGGAGAACGGACGGAAGTACCACCGCGTGGAACGGTCCTACGGCAACTTCGTGCGCAACTTCTCCATCCCGGACGACGCGAGCGCCGACAAGGTGACCGCCGAGTTTAAGAACGGAGTGCTGTGCGTGCACCTGGCCAAGACGGAAAAGGCCAAGCCCCAGCAGATCGACGTCAAGGTCGCCTGAATCCGAACCACACCATGCACGCCACCAAGACCGAACCTGTCAACGACATGGCCACCCTCGCCGAGGACGCACGGGCGCTCCTGCATGCCACCGCGGACCTCGCGGGCGACAAGATCCAGGAGGCCCGCCAACGCCTGGCCACCGTCCTCGACGAAGGCCGGGACATCGCCGAACGCGTCCGCGAAAAGGCCGGTGAAGGCGCCGAGGCCGCCGAGGATGCCGTTCTTCATCACCCCTACCAGGCCATCGCCATCGCCTTCGGCATCGGGGCGCTTCTCGGATTCCTGGCCGTGCGCCGGAAGCCCTGACACCGCGCCATCCCGCGTCATGGCACGACCCAACCTCAACGCCGGGGTGCTGGCCGCGTGCTCCCGGCGGCTGGCGCGGCGGCTTCTCACCATCGGGGAGAACCGCCTCGCGCTGCTGACCGTCGAAATCCAGGAGGAGGGCGGACGACTGGTGTTCGCGCTCGTGCTGGCCCTCGGGATGGCCGCCTTCGGCCTCCTGGCGTGCATCACCCTCACAGCCGCCATCGTCGTCCTGCTCTGGGATCATTACCCCGTTGCGGTCCTGCTCGCCCTGACCGCCGCCTACGGCGCGTCCAGTGCTCTCCTGGGCCGGAAACTCGCGGGGTTGCAGCGGGACTGGCAGATGCTCTCGGCCTCCCTCGACCAACTCCGAAAGGACCGCGCATGCCTGCAAGAAGAACCCGACTGACCCCGCTCGGCGCCCGCAAGCAACTGTTGATCGCCGAAAGCGACGTGAATCGCGCCCGAATGCTTGAGGACGCGTCGGAATTCGCCGCGGGATTCAAGTCGGCGACCTCCCGGGCCCGCTCCATCGGCTCCGTCGCGTCCTCCGCCGCCATGCTGATGGCCAGCGCCGCCGCCCTGCGGCCCTCCGGAACCGTCGCGGCCGGCGTCAAGGCCTCCCCCTTCCGCGCCCTTCTGAAAGGAGTGGGATTGCTGTCCACGCTCTGGCTGGCGTTCCGCGCCCAGGGACGCACCCCCCAGGCGGATCCGTCGCCCAGCCGGGACGTGGCCGTCAAGGCCTGACCCGTCCCGCATGAGCCGCCCCTGCCAGCCCTCCCGATCCTCCGCGGCCCGCCGGATGCCCGACCCGCGACCACGATTTGCCCCGGACCGTTCCGCGTCCACGTCCCTGGACCGTCGCTGGACACGGCACCAGATCCTCCCCTTCCGCCCTGCGGGGACCGAGGGCCCGTCCCACTTCACCCTCGGCGCGAATCATGGCGGCCATCTCCATGACCCGCGGCAATGCCGGGACGCGCTCCCGGCGTTCCTTGGCAATCACGGGCCCGGCACTCCTCGTCCGCCCCGCGTGGCACGGCGTGCGCCGTAAATGGTAAATCCGGGCCCGCTCCACCTCGCGCGCCGCGACTCCGCGGGCCGGGCGCGGGGGCGGGGGCGGGGGCGGAGCAAGACGCCGGAAACTTTTCGCAATCGACCGGCGGCGGACGCCTCCACGGATCGGCAGGCTGTCATCCGTGTTGGCTGGCGTCCGGGTGCCGGACTCCCCGCTGCACGCCCCGGCCGGGGGTCATGGGGCTGCATGGTTCCGGTCGGGAGGGGAGCAAGGCACCCGGACGTCCTGTCTCCGCCCGGCGTTGTTCCGTCCGGCAACGCGCCGTCGCGACGTCAGCCGATCTCCGCGACCCTGACCGGGCGGTTCTCCTTCAGCGACCGGGTGGCGGCCATGGCGAGGACGACCGGCACGCGCCCGGCCTCGCCGGAGACGGGCGAGGGTCCGCCGGTGCGGATGGCGGAGAAGAAGTCGCGCAATTCCACGACGTAGCTCTCCGCGTAGCGTTCGAGGAAGAAATGCAGCGGCAGATCGCGCCGCACGTGATGGGCGTCGCTCAGGATGACGTTGTTCGGGTGGTTGTTCTCGGCGCGGATGCTGCCCCCGGAACCGAACACCTCGGCCCGCTGGTCGTAGCCATACACGGCCTTGCGACAGTTCTCGATGATCCCGACCGCGCCGCCCTTGAACCGGAGCAGGACGGTCGCGGTATCAATGTCGCCCGCCTCGCCGATGGCGGGGTCCACCCGGACGCCGCCGGTGGCGTAAACTTCCACCACCTCGTCGCCGACCAGATACGGCGCCATGTCGAAGTCATGGATCGTCATATCCATGAACATTCCCCCGGACCGCCGGATGTATTCGAGCGGCGGCGGGCCCGGGTCGCGGCTGATGATGTGAACCTGATGCGGGGTGCCGATCTCCCCCTTCTCCACCGCCTGCCGAAGGCGCCGGAAGTTCGGGTCGAACCGCCGGTTGAACCCGACCTGAAGCAGGACGCCGGCCTTCCGGACCGCGGCGATGGCCCGGTCGATGCGTCCCGGATCGGCGTCGATGGGCTTCTCGCAGAACACGTGTTTTCCCGCCGCCGCGGCCTCCTCGATGATCCGCGTATGGGTGTCCGTGGAGGAGCAGACGAGGACGGCCCGGACGTCGGGGCGTTCGAGGACCTTCCGGTAATCGGCGCCGGCGTCCGAAACGCCGTAGCGCGCGGCGCAGGATCGGGCCGAGGCCTCGTCGACGTCGGCCACGGCAACGAGTTCCGCCTCGGGCAGCCGGAACTTCAGGTTCTCCGCGTGCAACCGCCCGATGCGGCCCGTGCCGATCAACCCCGTGCGTATGGGTGTGTCCGTGCTCATGTTCTAGATTCCCAGCGTTCTCAAATAGTCCCGGTTCCGGCGCGCGCTCTCCTTCGGCGTCCCGAGTCCGGGCAGGACGTCCTGTTCCACGAGCGCCCAGCCGCGGTATCCGCGGCGCCCCAGCCAGTCCAGGACGCCCCGGAAATCGACGCAGCCCCGCCCCAGTTCGCAGAAGACGCCCTGTCGGACCGACCGGAAATAATCCCAACCCTGCGCCCGCGAGCGCGCCGCGATGCCGGCCTCGCAATCCTTGAAGTGCATGTACCAGATGCGGTCCGCGAAACGGTCGAGCGACTCGATCACCGCGGAGCCGTCGCCGCGCCCCGAGCCGAAGGCCAGATGGCCGGTGTCGAAGACCAGGCCGAGCAGATCCGGATCCGTGCGGCGGAGGAGGGTGTCGATCTCGTCGGGCGTCTCGACGTAGCCGGCGCAGTGATGATGGAAGACCGTGCGCAGGCCGGTCGCGGATTTCACGGCGGCGGCCATCCGGTTCGCGCCCTCGGCGTAGACGGTCCATTCCGCGTCGCTCAGGCCGAGAGCCGGCGTCACCCGACCCGCCTGCGCGGTCCGGGCGGGGATGGTGCCGTTTTCGTCCGCCAGGACGAGGAAGGGGGCGGTGTCGGATTGCATCCGGCGGGCCACGGCGGCGAGCAGTTCGGCGGTCCGGACGACGCGCTGCTCGCCGGGCGCATGCGCGGCGCGGTCCTTGAGGGCCACGGGGACGAAGGCGCCGAGCATCGTCAGGCCGCGCCGGGCCAGTTCGGCCTGGAGGGCGGCGGGATCGGTGGGCATGAAGCCCCAGTCGCCGAGTTCGGTGCCGACGTACCCGGTCTCCGCCAGTTCGTCGAGCATGCGGGTGCAGCCGATGGCCTCGCCCTGGCAGCCGTCGAATTCGAGGGAACCCCAGGAACAGGGCGCGTTGCCGACGCGGATGGCGGGAGGGGTGCTCATGCTCATGTTGGCGCGGTTCACAGGAAGTGGCGTTCGGTGGGGCGCTTGGCGGCCCAGGCCTCGCGGGCCTTCTGCACGCCCTCCATCGTGCTCACCTCGGCGGGGGGCACGTCCCACCAGCTTTCGTACCCGCCGACCCCGGCGTAGCGATCGTTGCGAATGTAGACGACGGTCGTCGCGGGATGGGCCTGGGCGGCCTTGAACGCGGCGACGAACTCGTCGCGCGTTGTGCATTCGAGGACGTGGGCGCCGAGGCCGCGGGCGTTCATCGCGAGATCCACGGGGAGCGTCTCGACGCCGGGGCCGGCGTCGTCGCCGGGAAGGCGTCCGTCCTTCGGATACACGTAGCGGGTGCCGAAGCCCTGCTGGCCGAGGGAACGGCTGAGGCCGCCGATGCTGTTGAACCCGCTGTTGTCCATGAGCACCACGATGAGCTTGTACCCTTCCTGGACGGAGGTGATGAGCTCGTTGCCGAGCATGAGGTAGGAGCCGTCGCCGACCATGACCACGACCTCGCGCCCGGGATCGGCCATCTTGATGCCGAGGCCGCCCGCGATCTCGTAACCCATGCAGGAGAACCCGTACTCGAGATGGAAATTCTTCTCGTGTCGCGTGCGCCAGAGCTTGTGGAGATCGCCCGGCATGCTGCCCGCCGCGTTGATCATCACGCCGTCGGGCGACGCGAGCTCGTTCACGACGCCGATCAGTTCGCCCTGGCTGGGGAGGGGTTGGTGCCGAATGGCGTAGATGCGGTCGACCTCGGCCTCCCAGGCTCGGTGCAGGGCCTCGCATTCCTGCCGATAGGCGGGCGCGGTGGCATGGCCCGCGAGCAGTTCCCGCAGCTCCGCGAGCGTCTCCCGCGCGTCGCCCACCAGCCCGAGGCCCTGGTGTTTCGCGGCGTCCATGGGAAACACGTTGAGATTGATGAACCGCACGTCCGGGGCCTGGAAGGCGGTCTTGCTCATCGTGGTGAAGTCGCTGTAACGCGTCCCGATCCCGATCACGAGATCCGCGGAGCGCGCCGCCACGTTCGCGGCCTGCGTGCCGGTCACCCCGATGGCACCGAGATTGAGCGGGTGATCGAACCGCAGGCTGCCCTTGCCGGCCATGGTCTCGCCCACGGGAATGCCGCAGCCCTCGACGAACTCCTTCAGCATCCCGGTGGCCCCGCTGTAGATCACGCCGCCCCCGGCCACGATCAACGGCCGTTTCGCCGCGCGGATCCACGCCGCCGCCCGCTCCACCGACCCGCGATCCGCCCGGTTGCGCGGGATGGACCAGACGCGGTCCCGGAACAGCTCGACCGGGAACTCATACGCCTCGGTCTGCGCGTCCTGGGGCAGGCACAGCGTCACGGCGCCCGTCTCGGACGGGCTCGTCAGCACCCGCATCATCTCCGGGAGCGCGGTCAGAAGCTGGTCGGGCCGGTAGATCCGGTCCCAGTACCGGCTGACGGGCTTGAAGCAGTCGTTCACCGACACGTCCTGGGTATGCTCGGACTCCAGCTGCTGGAGCACGGGCGCGACGTTGCGCCGGGCGAAGATGTCGCCGGGCAGCAGGAGGACCGGCAGACGGTTGATGGTGGCCACGGCGGCGCCGGTCAGCATGTTCATGGCGCCGGGCCCGATGGACGTCGTGCAGATCATGGTCTGCAGGCGGTTCTTCATCTTCGCGTAGGCCACGGCGGTGTGGACCATGGCCTGCTCGTTGCGGCACTGGTAATAGCGCAGCTCGGGATGTTCCTGGAGTGCCTGGCCGATGCCGCCCACATTGCCGTGGCCGAAAATCCCGAAGCACCCGCCGAAGAACCGCTGCGTCACCCCGTCGCGTTCGGCGTGCTGCCGCGTCAGAAACCGCACCACCGCCTGCGCCAACGTCAGTCGTTCGATTTTTGGATTCATGGCCATGGTCTCCCGTTGCTCCTGCCTGCTACGTCCACGTCAATCTCACTCGAAACCGCCCCGCGACCCGGCGAACTCGGTCACCTCCGCCAGCGTCGGCATGAAGTTCGCGCAGCCATGCCGGGTCACCACGATGGCCCCGCAGGCATTCCCGAGCCGTGCCGATTTCCTCCAGCCCCACCCACGGAGGTACCCGTAAAGGAACCCCGCCGCGAAGGCGTCGCCGGCCCCGAGGATGTTCGCGATCTCGACCGGGTACCCCGGCGCGTCGATCACCTCGGCGGGACCGCCTGCCGCGCCGCGCACGTGAACGCGTGCCCCGTGCTGGCCGCGCTTCTGGACCAGCGCCTTCGGTCCCATCGACAACATGGTCCGGATGCCCTCGTCCACGTCGCCCTGTACCCGGGTGTCCGACACCGACCGGGTCGCCTCGACGTGGGCGGGATCGGTGAGCATCGCGGCGTTGATCTCGTCCTCGGTGCCAAGGACGAGGTCGGTCAGGCGCAGGACGGAACGGATGGCCACGCCGAAGGCGCGGGGGTCGTGCCATTGGTCCGGGCGGAAATCGACGTCCAGCACGACCTGAAGACCGGCCTGGCGGGCCAACTCGGCCGCGAAGATCGTCGCGCTTCGGCTCGGTTCCCTGCTGAGGTTGGTGCCGGCGAACTGGAACACCCGCGCCTGCCGGATCGGGGTCGCCAGCACGTCCTCGATCTCGAGCCCGATGTCGGCGCAGTTGTCCCGGTAGAACACGAGCGGGAACCGGTCGGGCGGCTCGATGCCCAACACCACGGCGCTGCTGCGCCGGCCCGGTTTCCGGGGGACGTAACGAGTCTCGACGCCCTCGTGCCTCAGGAAGTTCAGGATGAAATCACCGACGGGATCGTTGCCGACCGCGGTGAGGAGGAGCGTCTTCAGGCCGAGCCGCCGCCCGCCCACGCTGATGTTCGTCGGAGATCCGCCCACGTACGCCGCGAAGCTCTTGATGTCGACGAACGCCGCCCCCACGTCGTTGCTGTAGAGGTCGATGGACGACCGACCCATGTGGATCGTGTCGAAGGAGGCCGGGGAATCAGCGGTGGGCATGGGAATAACGGGAGGGGCCGCCGGGTGCGGTACGTGCGCGCCTGGGGTGCCGGCGACCGTTCATGGGTAGCGACCACGGTGCGCGAACCGCGCGATGGGACCTTGAACCGCGGACCGCACGTCGCCGCCCGAGGGCACGCGGCGTGCGGCATGGAGGCCCGGTGCCCTCACCGGGCGGCGCGATGGCAGAGTCGCAACGAGGTGTCCGACCGTGGCTTCCTGCTCGCGGAGCGACGTCCGAAGCCTCCGACGTCCATGCCCCATCCGGGCGCCCCGAGTCGAACGTCGCTCCGCGACGGGGAAGAGAGAGGGCGAGACCGGGGCCTGAAGGCCCCGGCAACCTTCGGTCGTCGCTCCGCGACATCGCTGCCCGGGCCGGACAGGCAGGGCCCGCGGAGGATGGCGAGGCATCCGGTTGGAGAGGCGCATCGCCCGCTTCGGGGAGCGGAACCGCGGACCGCACGTCGCCGCCCGAGGGCACGCGGCGTGCGGCATGGAGGACCGGTGCCCTCACCGGGCGGCGCGGTTGCGGAGGCCGGTTCATGCGGAGACGTCAGTAGAGGGGAAGTCGCCGGTCGATCTCGTGGTACGTCTCCTTGACCCAGGCGTACCGTGGGTCCTCGAAGTTCGCGAGGCTCTGCGCGCTGCCGGCGAGCGCGTTGAGATAGTAGGTCGTGTACCCGGGCGCGCTCGTGACCGGGTGATAGCCCGCGGGCACGAGCACCGCGCAGCCGTGCTCGGCGCGGATCAGGGCGTCGATGGGCCGCCCCGCCTGGTGGCAGGGGGAGAACTCGTCCGTATAAATCCGCTGGTACGCGTATCCCTCGGGCCGATCGATCTGATAATAATAAACCTCCTCGAGGTTCGCCTCGGTCACCCGGCCTTGCGCGTCCACGACGTGCCGGTCGTGCTTGTGCGGCGGGTAACTGCTCCAGTTCCCGCCCGGCGTGTAGACCTCCACCAGGACCAGCCGGTGCACCGGCGAACCCGGCGGCAGCAGATCGTTGATCTGCCGGCTCACGTTGTCCCCGCCCCGGATCGAGCGCTTCACCCGCTCCGGCACGATGAGCCAGGGCTCGTGATCCTCGTCCGTCGGCACCCACGTGACGGCAAACTCCCCCGCCTCCTCGGCCGTCACCTGGAACTCCGTCCGACGCGGCAGGTAGAGCGCATGCGCGCCGCCGTCGAAGACGTTCCGCCGCCCGCCGAGGCCCGACCAACTGCCCCGGCTCGAGACGACCGAGTAGCGTCCGGTGAGATTGACCAGGGCGAGTTCGTGCTCGCCGGTCGCGAAGGACCACCGACCGCCCGCCTCGAGTCGCCGCACGTCGAACGACAGGTATTCCCAGCCCGCGCTGGCCGGCGTGATGTGCAGCAGGCGACCCGGATCGGACCGGTCCCCGGCGGTCGGGCGGACAAGCAGGCGTTGGGCATCCATGAATCAGACCTCGGGCCAGTAGCGTTCGGTGACGACCTTCGCCTCGGTGAAGAACTGGATCACGGCGCGACCCTGGGCCTTGATGTCGGAAAACTGCGACGACTTCATCCCGCCAAACGGCAGATGCGCGACGGGGGCGGGGATGCCGACGTTGATCCCGATCATCCCGCAGTCCACCTCAAGCTTGAACCGACGCGCCCAATACCCGCTCTGGGTGTAGATCGACGCGCCGTTCCCGTACTCGCCGCCGTTGATGATGCCCACCGCCTCCTCGAACGAGCCCGCCTGCAGCACCACCACCACCGGACCGAAAATCTCCGTCCGATGCACCGCCGAACCCGGACGCACCCCGGTCAGCACCGTCGGCCCCACGAAATGCCCGAGCTCGCCCCCCGCGACGGACACGCCGCGCCCATCGACGGCCACCGTCGCGCCCTCGCGCAGTCCGGTCTCGATCATCTCGTGGATGAAGCGGCGCGACTTCTCGGAAATGACGGGGCCCACCACCATCGATTCGGACGCGACCCGCGGGTCCAGGGGATCGGCCACCACCACCTTGCGGCTGGCGGCCACCAGTTGGTCCACGACCTGCCGATGGGTGTCCTCGCCGACCGCGACGATCACCGAGGCGGCCATGCAGCGTTGGCCCGCGCAACCGAAACAGGACGAGATCATGTTGCGCACGGCCTCGTCGATGCGGGCATCGGGCATCACCACAAGGTGGTTCTTCGCCCCGCCCATGGCCTGGAACCGTTTGCCGGCCCGCGCGCACTTCTCGGCCACGATCCGGCAGGTGCGGCTGGAGCCGACGAGCGAGAAGCCCTTCACCGTGGGGTTCGCGATCAACGCCTCCACCACGGTCCGGTCGCCGTGGACGAGATTGACGACGCCCGGGGGAAGGCCGACCTCGTGCAGGTGCTGGACGATGCGCTTCAAGGTCAGGGGTGTCTGCTCCGAAGGCTTCACCACGAAGGTGTTCCCGGACGCGATGGCGTACGGCAGGAACCAGAACGGGACCATGCCCGGAAAATTGAAGGGGCCGGCCATCGCGAACACCCCCAGCGGGACGCGGATCACCTCGCCGTCGATTCCTTCGGAGGCGCCGATCAGCTTCTCGCCCTGCTGGAGCACCGGCATCCCGCACGCCACCTCGCAGTTCTCGATCAACCGCTTCATCTCCGCGCCCGCGTCGGACAGCGACTTGCCGTTCTCCTCGGAGATCCCTCGCGCCAGCGTGTCCTCGTCAGCCCGCAACCGATCGAGCAGCCGGAACAGATATTCGGCCCGGCGCGACGCCGCCGCCCGGCTCCACGCCGGGAAAGCCGCCGCGGCGGACGCCACCGCCCGATCCGTCTCCGCCGCGGTCGAGAGCGGCACCCGGGCCAGTTCGGCACCCGTGCTCGGGTTCTCCACCCCCAGCGAACCCGACGCTTCGGCCTCCACCCAACGGCCCCCGATATAGTTCTGCAACAGGCTGGAATTCACGATGACGCGGCCCGCCCGTCTCCGGACCCGGTGCCCCGGCCCGTCGATACAAGGTCGGGACCGACGCGCGGGCCGGAACGGAAAGGACCCCGCCACGCTAGAAGCCCGGCCCCAACCCCGAAAAGACCAAAGTGCCCGTCCCGGCGCATCGCAATCCGCCAACCCCGGCCCCGCAGCAACGGAGGGCCCCGAACTTAGCACATGGCCCTGCTGGCTCGTCGCGATGCCGGACCGGTCCTCCCCCACGCGTTCATCCGAAGACGTCATTCCGCAGATCGCGCAGCGTGAAGAGTTCCCCGGACTCGACGCCCTTCATCCGCCGTGCCCCGTCCTTCCGTCTCTTCCCGAACTTCTCCCGGTGCTGCCGGAAAACCCCCTCCACGAACTCCCGGCTCCCCAACGCCGCCCCGTCGCAGAAGTATCGCACCCGACACCGCACGTATTCCCCCAACGGCAATCGTCCCTTCGCCGTCAGCACCTCCGCCACCGCCTTCGCTCCCACCGCCCCGCGCACCGGACGACCGTCCGCTCCCGTCCCCTGGCGTCGTTCGTCCCCCTCCCGATACAACC
>CAZSOV010000014.1:12137-54838 GCA_964608505.1 uncultured Verrucomicrobiota bacterium | reverse complement strand
ACGGGAATCGACGTGCTGGAAGCGGGTGGGTTTGCCGAATTACGGGGCAAGCGCATCGGGTTGATCAGCAATCCATCGGCGGTGAATCGTCGGGGACAGGCTACCTGGCGGATTCTGAAGCAGGCCCGCGAACTCTCGTTGGTGGCGCTGTTTGGAGCAGAACACGGCTTCGACGGCAGAGCCAAAGCTGGAACGGAGGTCCGAGACGGAAGGGAGGCCGAGACGGGACTGCCCATCTACTCCCTCTATGGTCCGGGCCCCACGCGAAAGCCAACGACCAACATGCTGCGCGGCCTCGATGTGTTGGTTTACGACATCCAGGACACGGGGTGCCGGAGCTACACGTTCATCAGCACCCTGGGTATGGCGATGGAAGCCTGTGCCGAGGCCGGGGTGCAATTCTGCGTCCTGGATCGCCCTAATCCCCTGGGTGGGCTCAGGGTCGAAGGGCCACAACGCTCCCCGAGGTTCAAGTCGTTTGTCGGGCAGTGGCCGATCCCCTACGTATACGGCATGACGCCGGGGGAACTGGCCCGCATGATCAATGGGGAGGGTTGGATCTCGCGTCGTTGCAGATTGACGGTCGTCCGCATGAAGGGCTGGACCAGGTCGATGACATGGAAGGACACCGGGTTAGATTGGATCGCGACGTCGCCGAACGTTCCGACCGGGGAGACCCCACTTTACCTGGTCGCGACGGGCATTCTGGGGGAGATCGGCGGGTTGAATCTGGCCACGGGGACTCCGGATTCGTTTCGATTGGTCGGGGCGCCGTGGCTGGATCCGAAAAAGCTGAGCGGACATCTGCAACTCGCCGGACTACCGGGCATCCGCTTCCAGCCGGTCGAACTGGACCTCAATCGCAAGGCCCACGATGGTAGGGAGTTCCGTGGCATACGCCTTGATTTCACGGACGCCGCGCGGGCACCGCTGGTGGCCGTGAATTATCACATCCTCGAGGCGGTCAAGAAATCCGGGGGACGGGACT
The DNA here is from genome assembly GCA_964608505.1 of uncultured Verrucomicrobiota bacterium. Classification (GTDB taxonomy): domain Bacteria; phylum Verrucomicrobiota; class Verrucomicrobiia; order Limisphaerales; family CAIMTB01; genus CAIMTB01. The sequence continues at coordinate 53,850 of CAZSOV010000014.1, read as the reverse complement.
TGTTTGCTCAGGCCATGGCCCGAGGCCGCAGTTGGGAGATGTTCGACAAGGTTTCCGGTACCGACCAGGTTCGCTTGGCGTTGCAGAAGGGACGACCGGCGCGGGACATCGTGTCGTCTTGGGCGGACGGAGAGGCGGAGTTTCGCCGGCGCCGGCGCCCCTACCTGCTTTACCCTACCCAGGCCGCAATCGCGACCTCTCCCGTAGGAACCCCTTCCCCACCGAAGCCGAGGGCTGCATCGAAAGCCCGGTAAGGACTCACTGCCCTACCTTTTCGGTATGGAAGGAGCCGGCACCACCGGGGAGTCGACGATACGGACCTGTCCGGAGCGCGGGTTGTACTCGAACCGGGCGCCCTTGGGCAGGTCGGGCAGGCGTGGCAGGTATCCTTCGGCAATGATTTCCTGGAGGTTCGCGGGCAGACGGTCCTCGCCTGCTTGAAAGGCCTGAACGGCCTGTTGAACGGGCACAAGATCGGCCACCTTGACGGACCGTTTTTGGGCGGCCCCCACCGCTCCCAGGTAATCCACCGGCGCGGTGAGCGGGTTGCCCGCGGCTTTCGGCGGGTTGGCCTGGTCCTTGGCTTCATCCCCTTTCCTGTCGCAACCCGCGAACAGAAGAGCCGACGCGAAGAGGCAAGGCAGCGAGTGCTTCATGGCCGGACCCTAGGCCGGGTCGTGGAAAACCGCCACTGGCAGTCAGATCCTCCAACGGCTGCGGGCGGTGACGCCGAATTCATGAATTTCCCCGGAGAAACGGCGAGCGACGTAGGCCACGGTGGTGATGGTTCCAAGGAACGTTCCAACCATGACGATTGCCACCAGCCAACCCGGGATTTGTCCCACCCGCAAGGCGGCATAAAAGGTGGAGGCGGAATCGATGGGATGAGGGGCATGCAGGAAGACTTTGGCGAGCCAGGCAGCCAGAATGATCAGGTAAATGAACAGGTAGTTGCGCTTGAGCCGCCAGCCGACCGCTTCGAAGGAGCCGATTTTGAACGCCGGGAGAAGGAGGTCCTCCGCGACGAGCCTCCGCCAGTCTCCCTCGAGCGCGCCGGGGAGTTGGGTGACCATCGGAACAAAGAAATGGGCCTCCACCATGCGCACCCGGGCGTGGTAGGCGTCGTAATAACGATAGCGCCGCGCCTCGATCCACAGCATCACGCTGACGATGGCCAGGTTGAAGAAGAAGATGATGTGCGGCACCTCGCGGAGAGAAAAGGCCACGGTGAGGATGGTGCTCGTCGTCGTGATCGCCCACGTGGTCGTGACGTCCAACCGCTGGCGCCACGCCATGATCCGTCCGAGCTCTCCCCGATAGAAATGGGAAATCGCGTTGACATACGCGGTGTCGCGCATCAGGTCCGCCGCACCGGGCGGCTGGGAACGGGGTCCGGCCTTCGGGGAATCCATCATGGACGTCACCTGGGCACGATCACGAGTTTGCCGCACACGTCGCGTTGCCGGAGGCGGGCGAACGCCTCCGCCCCGCGCTCCAGCGGCAGGATTTCATCGATGCTGGCGGCAAGGCGTCCGTCGGACGCCCATTCGAGGGTGGCGACCATGTCCCGGCGGGTGCGCCCGTAGCTCCCGACCACGCGCTGCTGTTTGACGAAGAGGGGCCAGAGATTCAACGAAACGTCCCGTCCGCTCGTCGCGCCGCAGGTGACGACGGTTCCTCCCCTGGCAAGGCATTGGAACGTCTGCTCGAAAAAACGTCCCCCGATGTGCTCGACGACAATGTCGACGCCTCGTTTGCCGGTCGCCCGACGAACGGCGGATGGCCAGCGTTCATCGGCAGGGTCGACGATGCATTCGGCACCGAGCCGCTCGCACAGGGCCCGTTTGCGGGGAGTGGAGGCCGTGGCGATCACGTGGGCTCCCAGGGATCGGGCGATCTGGATGGCGGCCGCGCCGACGCCACTGGCACCGCCGGCGACAAGGACCCATTGGCCCGGGGCGACCGAGACCCGGTCGGTCAGCATGTGCATGGCGGTACTGCCCGCCAGCGTCAAGGCGGCGGCGGTTTCGAACGAGACGGAACTCGGCAAGCGCACCAGCGCCCGAGCGGGAACGGCGCATTTCTCGGCGAAGCCGCCGTCGCAGTCGACCCCCAACAGGCGCCCGGACAGGCACAGGGATTCCTCCTGACGGAGGCAGAATTCGCAGGCTCCACAAAAAAGGTTGGATTGAATCGCCACGCGGTCACCCGGTTTCCACTCGGAGGCACCCTGCCCCACTTGAGCGACCGTGCCGGCGACCTCGCCTCCGGGAATCCGGGGAAGTTCGACCCGCACGGGAAGCCCTGCCTCCTCGAGCCACAGGTCGAGATGGTTCAGGCCGCACGCGGCGACGTCCACGACCACCTCGTCGGGTCCGGGCACCGGATCGGGATGATGGTCGAGGGAGAACGTGCCGGGAACGCCCTGGGAGATGAGACGAAGTGCTTTCACGGGAGGTGATAGGACGCCGAATCCAGGAGGGGCCTCAGAGGCGGACGCCGAACCACCGGTGATGTTCCTGAATCGCAAAGCGATCCGTCATTCCGGCCAGGTAATCGCAGACCGCGCGGTGGAGTCCCTCCTTGGGCAAACGCCGACGGGCACCCTCGCCCAAATCGTCCGGACAATCGAGGAAGTGTCGAAACAACTCCCCGAGCATGCGCTGGGCACGCTGGTTGGGGGTATGGACGGCGGGGTTGTAGTAGAGATTGCGATAAAGGTACTTCCGCAGGGCCGCGTTGGAACGACGCCGTTCCGGACTATAACGGACGACCGGGCGGGCAAGACGGCGCACGTCGTCGGCGCTGGCGATGCGTCCGGTTGCAAGGTTGGCCTCCGTCGTTCGCACGACGTCCTTGACCTGCTCGTCGATGATGGTGCGGACGACGAAAAACCGGCGCACTTCATCGGGCAGCTTTCCATGGGCGCGCCGCACCAGACGCGTGGCCTCCTGCCAGACCTGGACATCGCGCACGAGTTCGGGTTCGCGGAGAAGTTCGCACTCGAGACCGTCGTCGAGGTCATGGCTGTAATAGGTGATCTCGTCGGCGAGATTGGCAACCTGGGCCTCGAGGGAGGGGGATCGGAACGAGAATTCGGGATGATCGCCCGGGACGTCGAAGGCCGAGACGTGCTTCATGAGGCCTTCCCTGACCTCCCACGAGAGGTTCAGGCCCGGGAAGCCGGGATACTTCTGCTCCAGCTCGTCGACGATGCGCAGGCTCTGCCGGTTGTGCTCGAACCCGCCGTGGGCGCGCATGAACTTGTTCAGCACGACCTCACCCGAATGGCCAAAGGGCGAGTGCCCGAGGTCATGGGCGAGCGCGATGGTCTCGGCGAGGTCCTCGTTTAGACGGAGCGCGCGGGCGATGTTTCGCGAGATCCCGGCGACTTCCATGGTATGCGTGAGCCGGGTCCGAAGGTGATCACCGGTGCCGTTGAGGAAGACCTGGGTCTTGTACTCCAGCCGGCGAAAGGCCCGGCTGTGGATCACCCGATCCCGGTCCCGCTGAAAATCCGTCCGCCATTCCGGAGGCGACTCCGGATGCACCCTCCCCCGCGAATCACCGCTCCGTTGGGCCCACGGAGCCAGCCAGTGGTTTTCCCGGTCCTCCAACTCCCGTCGTGATACGGCCATGTGGTTCCTTGGTGCGCGAATCGAACCCAGCCCTGCCTGCGGGGACCCGCCCCTAGGCGGCGGGGAGCGCGGGAAGGGGGACGCCCTTGAGCTCGAACAGCCGCTCGATGACCTCCTCGATCAGGTTGTTGGGGCAACTGGCGCCGGCGGTGACTCCCACCGTCACGGTGCCGGCGGGCAGCCAATCACGGGATTCGACCTCGACCCGGTCATGCAGGTTCCAGTGCTCGATCCGGGCCGAGGAAACCATCTTGCCGGCGTTCTTGATGAAGTAGGTGGGCAGACGGGACTCCCCCATTTCCGCGAGATGGGAGGTGTTCGAGGAATTGTACCCGCCGATGACCACCAGCAGGTCGAGCGGAATCTGGAGCAGCTTGCCGAGCGCATCCTGGCGATCCTGGGTCGCACCGCAGATGGTGTCGAAGAACCGGAAATGCCGGTCGAGTTCCCCTGCCCCGTGTTTGGTCTCCATGGCGGCGCGCAATCGCCGCTGCACCTCCTCGGTCTCGCCGCGGAGCATGGTCGTCTGGTTGGCGACGCCCACCGCCTTCAGGTGCTCGTCGGGATCGAAACCGGGGGAGTAGGCTCCCTTGAACTTCTCCAGAAACGCCGCCTTGTCGCCGCCGTGCAGGATGTACCGGCAGACGTAGTCGGTCTCGTCCAGGTTGAAGACCACGAGGTAATGCCCGCGTCCGTTGGTCTGCGCCTGGGAACTCGTAGCCAGCGTCTCCTCGTGCCAGGCCTTGCCGTGGATGATGCTCGTCACGGACTCCTTCGAATACTGCCGCACCCGCTTCCAGACGCTCATGACGTCGCCGCAGGTGGTGTCGACAAACGCACAGCCCCGCGCCTCGAGTTTGCGTCGCGTCACCACCTCGGTGCCGAACGCCGGAATGATGACCAAGTCGTCGGCGCCGATTTCCTGAATCTGTTCATCCGTGGGCCGACCCGCGATCGTGACGATCCCCAGGCGCCTGATCTGATCGTTGACCTCGGGGTTGTGAATGATCTCCCCGAGCAGGAAGATCCGGCGGCTCGGATAGGCTTTCCGGGCGGCATAGGCAAGATCGATGGCGCGTTCGACCCCATAACAGAACCCGAATTCCTTGGCCAAGCGCACCGTCAAGGTGCCGGGGTGGGAGATGACGTGTCCGTTGGCCCGGATGCGCTCGACGAGTTCGCTCCGGTAGTGGGAAAGCACCTGTGCCTGGACCGCTTCCATGATCTCGGGCCGACGCAGATTGACCTTTTGAGGCCCTGGTGGCCCTTCCGGTAACATGGGACGCACTCTAGCGAACGCCGGCCAGATGCCAACCGCGGAACCGATCCGGCAAATCCGTCCGAACGCGACCGCCTGCCACACGGCCCCCGGGCCGATGGACTCGGGAAAACCATTGGCACCTGCCGGTGGCCCAGTAGATTCCGTCGCGTTCCCCGTTGTCCGAAGCCCCCAATCCATGAAATCCGTGCTGATCCGTCCCCTTGCGTGGCCCTCCAGCCTCCGTCCCACCTCTCCCGCCTGGCTTACCCCGATCCTGCTGGCGGGAATCGGTTCCGTGGCAGTGGCAGCCGCCCCACCCACCGCCCCGCGTTCCGGTCGCGACGCCGCGCTGACCCAGATGTCGCGGATGAAAGTCGCGGACGGCCTCGAAGTGGGGCTGTTCGCCTGCGAGCCCATGGTGCGGAATCCGACCAATCTCGACATCGACTCCCGGGGACGGGTGTGGTGCACGGAGGGCGTCAACTACCGCGTCTGGCAGAAATGGGGAAAGCTGCAGCCGGAGGGAGACCGGATCATCATCCTCGAGGACACCGATCAGGATGGGGTTGCCGACCGGCAGAAGACCTTCTATCAGGGCAATGAGGTCAACGCGGCCTTGGGGATCTGCGTCCTGGGCAGCCGGGTCATCGTCTCCTGTTCGCCCAACGTGCTCGTTTTCGAGGACCGCGACGGCGATGACGTGGCGGATGGCCCCCCGACGCGGATGTTCACGGGCATCAAGGGGGTGGACCACGATCACGGCATGCACGCCTTCGTGTTTGGCCCGGATGGTCGGCTCTATTTCAACTTCGGGAATGAGGGACGGGAGCTTCGCGACTCCACCGGGGCCCTCGTTCGCGACCTCGCGGGCAACGCCGTGGTGGCCGAGGGCAAGCCCTACCGCCAAGGAATGGTGTTCCGGTCCCGTCCCGACGGCACGGTGGTCGAAACTCTGGGGTGGAACTTCCGGAACAACTACGAGGTCGCGGTCGACTCCTTCGGCGCGCTCTGGCAGTCCGACAACGACGATGACGGCAACCAGGGAGTGCGCATCAACTTCGTGATGGAGTTTGGCAATTACGGGTACGTCGACGAAATCACCGGAGCCGGCTGGACGCAAAACCGGTCCAATCTCGAACCCGAGATCCCGCGGCGGCACTGGCACCTTCATGACCCCGGGGTGGTTCCGAATCTGCTCCAGACCGGGGCGGGTTCCCCGACCGGCCTCTGCGTGTACGAGGGCGACCTCCTGCCCGAGGTGTTCCGGGGCCAGATGATCCACTGCGATGCAGGACCGCGGGTGGTCCGTTCGTATCCAGCAACACCCGCGGGTGCTGGGTACCAGGCCCGCATCGTCGACGTCCTTTCGAGCGCCGATGATTGGTTTCGGCCCAGCGACGTGGGCGTGGCACCGGACGGTTCGCTTTACGTTTCGGACTGGAACGACGCCGGGGTGGGTGGCCACAACATGGCAGATCAAAAGGCGGCCGACATGACCGGGCGGATCTACCGGGTGGCACCGAAGGGGCATCGTCCGTCCGCTGCCCGACCCGGCTTCGAGAGCCCTCGCCAGGCGACGTTGGCCCTGCGGTCCCCGAATCTGGCGGTTCGGCATGGAGCCTGGCACGCCCTGGAAAAGCTGGGCTCCACGGCGGAGGGCGAACTCAATGTGCTATGGCAGGACGGGAATCCGCGCCTCCGTGCCCGGGCCCTGTTCCTCCTGGCCCGCCTGCCAGCCAAGACCGGGTCCTATGTCCTCGAAGCCGTGAACGATGCCGACCCCAACATCCGGATGGCCGGCCTCCGGATCGCCCGGGAGCGCGGGCTGAACCTCATTCCGTTCCTAGCCAGGCTCGTGTCGGATCCGGACGCCCAGGTGCGGCGGGAATGCGCCATCGCGCTCCGGCATGCGAAGGCGCCCGAGGCGGCCCAACTGTGGGCGCAGCTCGCCTCCCAGCACGACGGAAGCGATCGCTGGTACCTGGAAGCCCTCGGCATTGGTGCCGACCAGCAGTGGGACCCCTTCCTCGACGCCTACCTCGCCCGCGAGGCCGACGCCCTCCGGACGCCCGCGGGACGGGACATCGTGTGGCGCTCGCGCGCCAAAAGGACACCCGGCCTGCTGGCCAAGCTGATCCAGGACCCGAAGACCACGGAGCCGGAAAAGGCACGTTATTTCCGGGCCCTCGATTTCCAGTCGGGACCGGAGAAGGACGCCGCATTGCTGGAACTCCTCACGGGTGCCCCGTCCGTGAAGTAGCCGTTCACCGGGGGCTACCTCACGGCGACGACCAACCGGAAGTAGCGTTCCTGGGCAAGAGTCGCCGCGCCGGCCCGAAAATCGCGGCGAGTCGAGCCATCGGCTTCCAACGTCGCCGACGCAAGCTCCCATTCGGGGAAGGCGGAAGTCCACGGACCGGACGCGGACGGAGCCGACTGCAGATCCAACTCGGCGTCCTCGGCGGAAGCATCGAGCCAATAGGACAGCTGGAGGCCTTCGGGCGTCAGCCTGGCGGTCAGGGGACGGAACGAAGCCCCCAGGACGTAATCGACCAGATCCGGCCATCCGTTCTGATCCAAGTCCGCACCGGGATTGCCTTCGAAACGCCGGGCATCCGAACTTCCCGGGGATCCCTTGGGCGCCCGGGAGACCCGCCAGGAGCCCGGTTCGCCCGTGCTGGAGGCGGGATTCGGATCGATGAGTGTCAGGGCGGAACCGGGTCCGTCGGTCCCCACGGGCCAGGGCGGCCCCGGCAGGTAGTGCAGTTCGTGCAGAACCTGCCCCGCCGCCGTCTCCAGTCGAAGGACCTCCCCTTCGTTGGCCAGTTGGCCGACGAATTCTCCCGCGACCACGGAGGCAAGATCCGCGCCGAAGCGGGCCAGGAAGGCTGCCCGGTTGGCCACAACCACCCAACGCGCCCCCGCCGGCATCGAAACCCCGGGCCCAAACTCGAATCGCACGCCGCCCGCCAGTCGGACCCCGCTCAGATCCAAGGCCTGTGGACCGAGGTTCATGATCTCGACGAATTCGAAATCGTCCCGGTCCGTCGTGATGGCCAGCTCGCCGGCGGTTCCCGCATCGGGAGGTAGATAAGCGATTTCGGTGATGAGCAGGTTGGAGGACGCCGGGGACGCGACGTCGGGATTCATCCAAACATCCAACAGCGGACTCCACTCGGTGCCGCTCCAGGATCGCGCCAGCAGGCGGGTCGGCCTCGAAAAGGCGATGGGGCCGCCCTCGTTCCAGTTCGACGGCCCGCCCGGACCCGACCTCGGCACGCCCGTCAGGGAGAGGGCGAAACTGATGTCGGAACTGGATGCCGTCCGCTGGTGCACCTCCGCCGCGACGAAATTGATGCCCGGGCGGAGGAGAGTCGTGGGTAGACCGGTCCGGGTCTCCACCGCATTGTCAGCGCTGTCGGCCGTCGCAAACGTCCGGTAATCGGCGTTGGCCGGAAGATTCCCGGTCCGCAGGACCTCCTGTCCGTTGACATAGACAGCGACGGCATCGTCGAAACGGACCTCCAGGGAGAGGGACTCCCAAGCGACCGGATCGGTCACTTCGAATCTGCCTCGGAAATAGGTCGTCGCGTTTCGCTGGATACCGCCCTGGGCCGGGTCGGTGTCCACAGCCCCAACCAGGGTCGCCTCGTCGCCGTCACCATACCCGAGTTCGGCGGCGCCCTCGGGCCAGCTGGCATCGTCGAATCCGGGCTGGGCCCAACCCAGCCCGGGATCGGTCCCTCGATCCAGATAACGCCAGCGCGCATCCATGGGCACGAACGTCGGCGAGGCTCCGGAACCACCCGCACCCGAAGCGAAGCTGAATTTGACGGCGGCGGGGTTGGGTTCGCCGCCCGGGAGTCGGGGGTCGCTGCCATCGAAGGTGAGGAGGACGTGACGGGCCGGCGTGGCCAGGTGCACCGGCGTGGTGCCGGTCAGCGGGCCCGGGGGCATGGACAGGATCGGGGCATCCAGCGCGGGAAACAGGCCGGCGTTCCGCAGTTGCCCCAGCACGACCCCGGTTCGCTGGGGCAGGTAGGTATTGAGCAGCCAGTCCCGCTCTCTTTCCCAATCGGCGAGGTCCTGGGGCGGCTCCAGATTGTCGTCTCCCCAGCGCGCCGTCTCCGCGATCACGGCACTGGCGACCTCGGTGGCGAGCGCGCGATACCGGGCCACCAACTGCGCCGGGGCGAGCGGCCCGGAGCCGAAGAAGTGCTTCTGCACGCGATCCGCGAAGTGCAACCGGTACTCGGCCTGCCCCTTGAGCCGGGCATGAGGCTCCCCGACCCAGGAGCCCGCGATGTCGGACCGCGGCGAAACCATGTTCAGCGGCGACCGTCCGCGATTGTTGCCCATCGTGTTCTCGAAGTCCCACAGGTAGAACTTGAATCCGGTGCTTTCCGCCGTCCGTCGGCGACCGAACCAGAAGTTCTTATTCGGCCAATCCCAATTCCCCCCCCAGATGTTCGCCAGCATGTAGTCCGCGTAGTTTTGCACGTCGAAGAGAACCGGGACCGAGGGATCCCGGATGCCATTCGCGGCAAGGCCCTGCAACCGCAGGAAGTTCACCGCGTTCGTCGCGACCCGGATGCCCGCCAACAACTGGTTCCAGGCATTCAAATCGCCCGATTTGATCTCCCCGGAATTGACCGCATCCCATTCCTCCGGGGCCCCCCCGAAGTACGTCGACGAGAAATCCTCGTTCGGGCGTTCGGTCAGATTGTACAGGCCCCAGTACAGCCCGTTGAGATAGACGTGCACGAATCGTCCATGCGGCACGGTCATGCCCATGGCGCGTGCGATCTGCCGCCCAAACTCGTCCCGCAGGAACTGTTCGGTGTCCCGGGCGTCGCTCCACGCGTATCCATCGTTCGCGCCGGCCCGGAACACGAGGGTGTCAAACTCGCGCGCCGCACCGAACTCGCCAAAGAGATCCCGATCCAGCCGGCCCGGCCCGTACAAGTCCTTGAACACCACGCGCAAGGAATGCTTCTGCGTCACCCCACGCTGCCGGAAATACCCACCCTGAATCCGCAGGCCGGCATCCACCTGGAACCCCTGCCCACCTTCCGGTTCGATCCACTCCATCGAGACCGGACGCTCCCACGCGAGCCCACGATTCTCGGGGTTGGCGTAGATCCCGCGACTGGCCCCGAACAAATTATCCGTGTCGGTCGCGAAACAAACCGACGGCAAGGCCCGCAGGGAGGCGGCGATTCGGCCGCCGTAGAGTGCCGACTGCGTGATCGCGGGGTCCATCTCGTAATCGGACGCGACCTCCGCCCAACGAGCAGGGAAACCGCCGGGAGCCGCCGGTTGCCGAATCACATCCGCGACGAATACGTATGTGTGCGAAGCCACCGGACTTGCCCGGTAGTCCGCCCGGACCGCACGCGCCCGAACGACGCGAGTCCGATCCACTCGCACCGGTGCCGTGTGGCGGATCCCACGCTCGGGGGTGGGCTCGCTTCCATCCAGGGTATAGAACACCTGCGCGGCAGGATCTTCGACCGTCAGCACCAAATCGAAGGGCTGGTCGCGAAATCCACGTTCCGTCGAAAACGAAGGTTCATCGAGTCTTCCCAGGTACCAGGACGCGCTGTTCGCCGCCCCGGGGGTCGCCTGTTCGAAGTAGGCGGGCGGCGGAATCGCCGGCCCATCGGCCTCCAGGCGCGCGTCCAGCAGGAGATCGTCGTCGTTCGCGTCCCGATTCAGGGCGAGAACCGAAAGGACGTTCTCGCCCACGACGAGGAGCGAGGCGGGAACCTCGAAGTCCAGGAACCGAACCGCGTTCGTATCCGCCTGCTCCCCAGTTGCTACCGAGGTCCCAGCCAACACCGCGGGCGCGTTCGTGCTCGCAATCCTCTCCCCGTTCAGGAACGCCGCAAAGCCATCGTCGTAGCGCACCTTGAAAGTGAGGGTACCCGCGGGACGCGGCTCCTCCACCCGGAACGTCGAACGTATCGCGACCGCCGCGCTCACCCCCCGCGCCGCGCTCCCCACGTCCGTGCGAATCAACTCCCCAAAACCCACGGCCGTGCCTCCATAGACTTCCACCTCCCCCAGGGACAACACGTTATCGTCGTCGTTATTTCCCTGTCCCCCCGACCCGGAGAGGTCCGGGTCCGGCGCGCGAACCACCTGGACATACCGGGCAACCACGGGCCCGACATTCAGGTCGAAGAGATCCAGTTCCAGCACGGACGGGCCCCCCAACACGTTCTCCGCATTCAACAACGCCGACTTCCAAAGTACCGTCGCCCCGTCCGTCCCCACCAGGCTCACCGTCAAATCCCGAAGCCGAGACTGACAGCAGTCCGCGCGGTTCCGCAGCACCACGCGCGCCACCTCCCACTCGCGGCCGAGATCCAGCGACCAGGTCGACTGGTTGTCCGTGCTCGCAGTATGCGTGAAAGTCGACGGGTTTCCGTCGATGGCCGCCGATGCCGAATACGAGGCCGCCAGCGTCGAACTCTGTGTCGCCGTCCCCCTGGGTGCCAGGTTCGTCCCGGCTCCGGACGCGACGCCGGCATCAAATCCGATCCCGAACCCGGTCCCGAGCACCCATTCCGGGCCGGAAACAAATCCGGGCAAATACCATTCCGCCGCCAACGGCTGCGATGCGGTGGGCACCCTAATCCGCGTGGTTGCGCCCGACAGCAGGTCCCGAACCCCGCTCGTTGCGGGTCGTCCGAAAGCCACGTCCGGGTACTGCTTCGGGTAGCGGGGGGCGAACTGGCTCAAAACGGTCCGCCCATCCCGCGCCACCAAAGCCAGGTATTCGCCCTCGGCCGCCAATCGGAAATCGGTATGCAGCGGGGCTCCGGAGAGGCGGCGGTTCTTCCCTGAGGCAAACACCACGAGGTAACCCCGGGCCGGAATGGTCACGGATGATGGAAAAGACCAACGAGTCAACCGTTCGGGGTCATCGGTCAGAAAATGCCCCGTCAGGTCATAGGGCAAGTCGTCCGGATTCCCGATCTCGATCCAATCCTGCACTTGCCGGTCCTCATCGAGGAGGCCCGACTCGTTCGCCGCCATGAATTCCGAGAGGATCGGCGCCGATTCGAGGCGGAACCCCGACCCCGTGTATCCGGCAACGAACATGGCCAGGAATCCCCATCGGAGCCGGCTCCACGCCCAAACCCTCCCCCACCCTGAACGACTGGGTATTTCGTGCACGACCGGGAACATCCGCTCCGCGCGCGTTCCGGTCAAACTGGGAGCACGCGGGTGATCCAAACCACCTCGCGTCCGCAGGTCCTGAATGGCCCGTTCCAGGAACCTTGGGCCAGGCCCGGGCGTATCCTCCCGCGCAGGATCGCAGACCACATGAGCAATTCTGTACTCAAAGAGATACGCCGGCTGCCGATCCGTTGAACACGCTCACTTGCCCCTTTGCCCCAGGCGTCCACCGACGACGCCTGCCCTGAAGGGGCCCCTCTACGAAAGGCGTATTCCCGGTGCCTCGGGTTGACATAAGACCGGCATTTGGGCACAAACCGTCCGCCTCATGCTCTCTGCCTCCACGCGAACCGACCTCTTCTCCCTTGAGGGATTGGAGTCTCGCGTGTTGCTGGCAGGGGACTCCCTGACCGGAACGGCGCTCAACAATCCCCACCCGGAGCCCGTCGGCTCGGCGTACGAAGTTGCAGCCTCCTCGGTCGAGCAGATCGCTTCCGCCGGCACAACGACTCTCGAATACAACCCGGCGGACCACGTCGACGCCATGTTCGGAGCCGGTTCCGGGACCGAGATCGGCCTGAACGTGCCGGCCTTGGATGCGGTACCCGAGGTGCTTGAGTCTTCCCCCTCAAACTTGGATCCGACGGTGGCGGAACCCGCACAGCTTCCAGACGGGGCAGCGGGCGAAATCCCCAGGGCTCCCTCCGCGTCCGAATCCGCTACCGGAGAAAGTACCCGGCAGGATGCCGGGCAGGCCTCCGCCTCGGAAGCTTTCGGCGTCACACTTTCTCCCCCAACCGTCACGGAAATCGCCACGGTCGGCGATTCCGGCACCGCGTCGGATTCGTCGATTGCCGACGAGCTTACCGAGACCTTGCGGGGTGCCAACGGACCTCCCGACAGCCCGGTTTCCCCGAGCCAAGACTCATCGAAAGTTGTTCTGGGTCAAGGTGATGTGCTAAACGGTATCGGTTCCCCCCGGCTCGAACTGGTCAACGAGGCGGGAATCGTTAGTCCCGGGTTCTCTCCCGGGATCATGAATGTTTCCAGCTACGTGCAGGGTCCCCAGGGCGTCGAGGTCATCGAAATTCAAGGGTGGGACTCCGACAACAACCCCGTTGTCTACGACCAGTTCATCGCCTCCGGCAACGTGACGCTGGACGGCACCCTTCAGATCCAGCTGTCCGGCTTCACCCCCGTCGCGGGTCAAACCTTCAGGATCCTTCAGTGGGGCGGCGTCCGGGTCGGAGAGTTTGCGAATTACCTCGGCACCACGATTCCCGGCAACGACCAGTTGGCCTTGGTTCCCGAGTACGACGACGCGGCCAGGGAACTCCGGTTGCGCGTCGTCGATACGGAGGCGGTGGTTCCCGAAATCGAGTACGCCCTTCGGGATATCTCCACGATGGTCGGCAATTTCCTCGGTACCCCCATCCCGGGTCAGGGTCTTCCCTTCATCGGCGCTCCCATCCAACAACTGGTCAATGGGGTCCAGATGGTGGACAACACCATCCGAAGCCGAATTCAGCAGATCATCAATCTGCTGCCCAGCCAGGTCCAGGTGACCCAAGCCCTCGAAGGATTGGCTGGCGAGATCTTTGGTCCCTTTACCGTCGAGGTCCTCTCGGTGCTCGGGCACTACAGCCAACTGGGAGACCCCAAAGTCCTCTATTCCTGGGATGTCAAAATCGCGATCAAGGAAACCAAGCTCGCGGCAGTTTTATCCTCAGGGCTGAACACGGCAGTCGATTTCCTTTTCGGCGCGGGCTCCACCGTGACGTTGGAGAACCGACTCGAACTCGACTTCACCTTCGGGATCGACGATGTCGACAACAATCCCGTCACTCCAAACGCGTTCGTCGACCTCCGCTCGATTACGCCCCGCGTCATTGTCACGGCGTCCAATCTGAATCCCCTCTCCCTCCTGCCCGGCTGGTCCCAAGGCAATCCCATCGCGAATATCGCCCTCACGGCGGGGATCTCCTTCGAGGCCTTTGTCGAGTTCGCCCCGGATCCGAACCTCTTCCCGTCGGGACGCTGGCTGTCCGCCGTCCCGCCCCAACTCCCGGACCTCTCGAATTTCGTCGATACTCCCGGCGGCATTCTGGATGCCGAGTTCGTCCTGAATGCCTCCCTCAACGACCCCAATAATCTCTGGAGCGCGATTCCGTTCGCCAAGTACGAGGGCGAGCACACCCTCCACCTCTTCGACGACAACGTGTTCGACGAGGTCGATCCCAACGTCACCCTGATCGTCGATGGAGACCTCCTGGTGTTCGGACAGAAGCTCACGGGCATCTTCACCTTCTCCCAGTACGGCAATTCGACGGACGTCATCATCGACGCCCAGATCTCCAATCTCGAGCTGAAGATTTCCGGCGGGAACAACGGACCCGACGTCCGACTCCTCAAGGCCACCGGACAAGGAAACTTTCTCCTCAAGGACAACGGCGACCTGGCCGGCGTCGCCTCCCTGACCATCGCCCCCGGGAACGGACCTCAGATTCCCAACATCGACGACCTGTCCGGTACCTTTACCCTCACGTTCAACGCGGCAAATCAGCCCGTGGTGGTTCCCCTGCCCGGCAACCAAACGAAACTCGTCCCCGGAGGCGGGCCCTACTACCGGATCGACGCGGCGAACGTGGTGCTCGACCTGGGCATCCCGGACATCGTCCTCAAGGCCACCAAGTTCACCTTCGAACCAATTGACCTCACCCCCGCCGACCTAACGGATGAGGAACAGGACGTGGTGGTGGCGGTTCAGGGGCTGGCTTTCGATTTCGTCGATCCCACCGGGACCAAAGTCGTGTCCGTCACCAACGGAACCGGGGTTCTCCTCTTCACCAGCATCGGGGATAAGAGCGGCATGGTCGCTCAGATCACCTCCGCCACGGTCACCACGGATTTCTTTGGGGTCGTGGGCATCACCGGCAATTTTGGCGTCGACATCAACGACTTCACGGTTCCGGTCTCGCGCAGCGTCCAGGTTCTGGGCGTCACCAAGCTCCTTCAGGTCCAGGCAGGCGAGTTCCTGCGGGTCCAAGCCCTGAACGCCAGCCTCAGCCTGCTCGCCGGCCAGATGGGGTCGGCCCTGCAGTTTTCTGGAAATTTCGCCTTCGAACAGCGTACCAACCCGGACCTGGGCGACTTCACGACCCTGGGCTTCACCGGAGTCAGCCTGCCCTTCCTGGACGGCGCCGCCCAGCAGGTCGTCGTACTTAACAACATTTCGGGCATCTTCGTCGGCACCAAGGACGGGCTGGTAGGTCAGGCCACGGTCGGGACCTTCCAGTTCGGTGTTCCTGCCGCCATCGGCTTCACGACCAATCCCGGCAGCGACATCAGCCTCCAGATCAACACCACCGACGCCGCCTTCCAGAAGTCGATTCAGGTCGGAAACCAAACGCTTCAACTTAACGTCGACGCGGGGCCGTTCGTTCGATTTCGGATGCTTCGAGTCAACCTGACCATCGCCAATTTCGACCTCATCACCGGGGACTTCGGCTTCGAACAGCGTCAGTCCACCACCGGCCAGCAGATGATCACCATCGCGGCCCGGAATGTGAGCTTCGACATGGGGCCGGTCACCCCGATTCTCGACATCCAGAACGGCAACGGGCTGTTCGTCATTTCCAACGGACAGTTCGCCGGCTCGGCCGAGGTCACACTCCTGGTCAACCCCATCCTTGCCGCACTCGGAGTCGACGACTCCGACCCCACCCCCGGCATCCACCTGACGTTCAACTTCAACAACAATACCCAAACCGCCATCGACCAGGTGTTCGACTTCTCGGGTGCCGCCTTCTCCGGCAGCCCGCCCGGCCCCTCCGAAGCAGGGCTGCACGCTCCCCCGGCCCTGCCCGCCCTGCCTTTGGGACAGGTTCCGCTTCAGGTTCCTGCCGGCGAGTTCTTCGAGGTCAAGGGTCCGGCCTTCATCAGCTTCCAAGCCGGTGGCGGCCAGCAACGGATCGGGGGCGTGTTCACGTTCACCGACGTCGATTCCGCGGGGGAGAAATTCGTCGGCATTCGAGGCGAGGACCTCACGTTCAAACTCAGCGCCGGTGCCACGGAGGTCCTGGCCTTCCGCGACGGGGTCGGCGAGTTCGCCCTGCTGAACAACGGAATCGCCGGCCAAGCCTCCCTGGACTTCGAATCCGGCATCGTCAACGTGGGAGGCGACATCTCCCTGGAACTCAACACAACCCCCGGCGCGGTGCTCACCACCCAGGCCGGCTATGACCTCAATATCCCCGGGCCGGCGCACCTGACCGTCGCCGTCGATGGCTTCATCGCCGTCGGTCCCGGCTCGTTTCCCTTCGATTTCACCGTCCATACCAACTTCGCCACCAACGAGGTGGTCCTGCGTCAAGCGGATCCCAATCAGCCTCCGGACGCTTTTCTGCTCAAGGTGCTTTCCAACGGCAGCATCGTGTTTGGCAACTTCCCTGCCCTGCCCAATTTCTCGCAGGTCTCGGAAGGCGAGTTCCTGCCGCTCATCAAGCAGTTCATCAACTGGCTCGACCAGTTCCGGAATTCGGAAATTTTCGACGTCGAGATTCCCTTCACCGGCGGCAAGACCCTCGGCGACGCCTTCGACTACTCTCAGTGGTTCGTCAAGAACGTCTATCCGGCCGTCGCCAGCGTCGAACTCCGGTCGGTTGCCGCCTTCCACGACATCGCAGGTATCCCCCTCCCCGTCGCGGCCCTTCCCTTGGGTGGCAACTACGGCGCCTTCAATTTCCAGTTGCAGATCGGCAAATTCGTCGCCGGCCAAAACGAACCGGTGACCATCACCGTTCCTGCCGGAAACTTCATAAACGCCCAATCCCTGGCCAACAACCTGGACTCCGCGCTCTTCGACGATCCCGATTCCTCGGACCGCGTCGTCGCCCGCCTCAACCAGCACGGGCAACCGGTTCTCGCCCTGAGCGACGTCGAGATCGCCAAGCATTCCAACCTGATTCTGACCTTTTCGGGGGCAAACCACCCCCTCTCGTCGCTCGGCTTTTCCAACAATCAGCAGGCCATCGAGGTCGAACGCGCGGCCATCGGGGACATGATCCAAGCCTTCGCCCAGGCACTGGGCCTCAGTCCCCCCGCCTACGACCCCAACCGCAAAGTCTACACCTTCGACTTCCACAAAACCCCCAACCTCCCCTCTCTCAACCTTCCGCTCAAGTTCGGGGAAAGCCTGGGCCTCATTGCCGAAGCCACCATCAACGGGAGCCTCAACGCGGCCATAGCCCTCGACTTCCAAATGACCGTGGGCTTCGACTTCAGCGCCGTCGAGGTACCGATGGTCATCACCTCCCCGCTGGTCCCGATACCTTCCAACGGACGCCTCTCGGCCAACGCGGACTTCCTCGTCATCCTGAATCGGGCCGATGTTCCCCTCGACATCCACCTGCTCGCCAGCGACACCGCCGCCTTCAATCGCCCCGAGCACCTCGTCAACTACATCAACGCCAAGTTCGCGGAGAAATCGTACCTCGGACAGCCCCTCAACAAGTGGATCGTCGCGCGCAAGGCCGACACCAGCATCGTCATCATGGCGCTGCAGGAGGACCGGGACGGCGACAATCACTTCGACAAGAACAACGAGGACCTCAACAAGAACAACCAGCTTGACCCCGGCGAGGATGCCGACGGCGATGGGCGGCTCGATCTCAACGAGGATGCCAACAACAACAAGATCCTCGACCTCGGCGAGGACATCGATGGCGACGGACTGCTCGACGGCGGGGAGGACCTGAATGGAGACGGAGCTTTCCAGAACCGTCTGGGCGTCATCAACCTGATCGAAGTCGCGGCTGCCTCGAGCAATCCGGCTGCGACCGAACTGGGGATCGGCACCGACCTGCTCAAGGTCAATGGCATCGACTACCTTCTCAGCTCCGCCAAATCCTCCATCAAGGGGCTGTTTGTCGACAACGCGCTCTTCAAGGGCAAACTGACCATCAACGGAGCCGCCACCGGCAAGGTCCGCATCGGCTTCCTGGAGGTCGACGTCAAGCCGGGCACCGGCTTCGCAACAGCCCCGCCCATCCAGCTCTCCGTGAGCCTGAAGGACGAGGACACCGGTCAGACCCGCTTCTACATCCCCGAGCTCATGCACGGCTTGGCCGCCTTGGATGACCTCACCGCCAATCTCGCCGTCACGGGTGGTTTCCAAGCCGGACTCAAGCTGGGTCTCGATCCCGCCCTCGGTATCGTCCTCCCGGCCAGCGCGAGCATCGACATCAAGATTCCGGATATCACCGACCTCGCCTTCAACCCCGAGCCCTACGCGGCCGGCAAGACGGGCGTGTTCCTGACGTATACGGGGCTCAACGGAATCCAGAATTTCAGCGATGTCGGCTTCCTCCAGGTCCTCCAGGCGCTTCGCGCGGTGGTCACGACGCTCTCGCAACTCGAAGGCTTCGGCTTCCTTAGCCAGGAAATCCCCTTTATCGAGGTCAGCCTCGCCGACATGTTGGAGTGGGCGGAGAAGGTCGGGCAGGTCGTCGACGGCGTGGCGTCCGGCAATCCGCAGAGCCTTCAGAAGCTCATCGACATCTTCCAGACCAAGATCGAGCAACTCTTCCACCTCAACGGACGCAACCAGCAGATTTTCAAGATCACGGTCGACGACGTTCCCAATCCCGTACCCCAAATCGTGCTCGGAAACGTCGAGGCCACTTTCAACCCCTCCGGTCTCGCAAACGGGCTGAAATTCTCGGCTGCCGGCGTCTCCCAGTCGACGGCGCGCATTCAGATCCTTGGCAGCTCGGAAGCCAGCGGCGGTCTTGCCCTGGCCTCCTGGAACGCGACGGACAAGGTGCTCACCGTCAAAATCGACTCCGGCAGGACCACGGCGAACGCCATCGTCGCCGCCGTGGCCAGCATCGGTTCCCCTTGGTCCGTATCCCTTACGGAGGGAAGCGGCACGGGCTTCGTGAACCGGACCGCGATCAAGGTCCACCTCAACTTCACGACCGGCTACGGGCGCGTCATCCCGCTTCAGTTCAACGTTCAGACGCTCCTCGCCCGACTTGCCGGCGACAACAGCGCCGCCGCCGCATTCCTTTCCCAAGCCTCCAGCCTGATCCAGATCAAAGGCGACGGCAGCCTCTCGGTAAACGCCTCGGCCGGGGTCACGCTGGATTTCGGCTTGGACCTCACCAATCCGACCGGCATCAAGCCGTTCATTTATGACTCCACCAAGGCGGCTCTCAAGCTCGAGGTGATCGGCACCGACCTCGAATTCGAAGCCTCCCTCGGTTCCATCGTCGGCATTTTCATCCGCGACGGCTCCGTCACCCTCGACGCCGACGGCGACCCTGACACCGAGGGCAAGGCCGAGCTTTCCCTTGGGTTCAAGGACAACAACGGCGACGGGCGCCACTACTTCAACGAGGATCTCTTCGACGCCGAAAGCTTCGGTTTGACGGCCCGCGCCGGGCTGACCGCCGACCTCCCGGTTTTCGCTCCGACCGAGGGCCAACCGCTCGGCACGGACGACGACGAAAACGGGGACGGGTACCCCGACAACCATCTGGTCGTCGACATTCCCGATCTCATCCGCCTCTTCTTCCCGGATCAGGCCAACAGCCCGACCGCCACCCTCCAGATCCGCGGCCCCAACAACGACTTCGTCGTCACGACCAACGACCTGTCGAAGGACAAGTTCAAGGTCACCCTGGTCCACAATCCCGCCGTCCCTCCCAAGGCCCAGTACGACGCGGGAACCAATACCCTCGTTCTCACCGTTCAGAGCGGAACCACGACCGCGAATCAGATCATCGCGGCCATCAATTCCCAGGCCCCCGGCTTCCAAGCCCAGTTGACCCTGGACGACGACGCCGATCCCAAGAACCCGCCCCAGTCCAACAACGGCAGCGGCAAGGTCGTCAAGACCACCATCGCGACCCCGGACTTCACCCAGCTCTTCAACAATTTCGACCTCTGCGCCGTCCTCGACAGCAGCGCCGGCCTCTTCCTCGATGGCTTGGACAAGGCTCTCGCCTTCATCCAGGACGGCATGAATGACGCCGTTGCCGGCGTCGACCTCCCGCTCATCGGCGACGGACTCAAAGGCACCGCCAACTTCATCGAGGATTTCCGGGAAGGCCTCCTGGCCGACCTGCGTAACGCCATCGCCCAGAACGGAGGGAGTGCCACCGAAACCATCGAGAACGCCCTCAAGCAGGTCCTCTGGAACGCCCTCGGCAAGCCCGGAGCCAATCTGCTCGTCGATCCCCTCACCGGCGCCCCGCTCGACACCTACCAGCAGATCAGCCTGCAACTCGACTGCGACAACGGGCTCCAGGTGGACCTGCGCCTCCACAAGGCGCTGTTCGCGCTCGACACCGGCGATGCCCTCGCCATCGACATCGGAGTCCCCGGATTCGGACTCGAACTGGACGGCAACCTCCAGGTCCAGCTGGCCTTCGATTTCAAACTCGGCTTCGGCCTGAACAAGAAAGACGGCTTCTACTTCGTTACCGGCGCCAGTCCGAGCCTGCCCAACGTCAACACCGACGACCTCAACGGCTCCGCCCTGGCGAGCACCGCCGAACTCTTTCTCGGGTTCGCCATTGTCCCGAAGCTCGCCGGCACCGCCGAACTGTTCTTCCTCCAACTCGACGTCGAGGACATGGGGAGTTTCTTCCGCGGCGGATTCGAGGTGGATCTCAAGGACCCCAATAACGACGGCAAACTGACCTTCGCCGAACTGACCTCCCCCGGCCTCGACTTCGGCAAGGTGTTCGATCCCCGTCTTGGCGCCCTCGCCAACATCGATCTTCGCGCCGCCCTCAGCTTCGGCGGGAACGCGGCGTTTCCCCGGGTCCTCGCCAACTTCCATCTCGATTGGGCTTGGGATCTCGAAAACGGCGCCACCGGACCCAACATCAACGTCGACGAAGTCTACCTCGATCTCGGCTCCTACATCTCCGATTTCCTCGGCCCCGTGCTCGGCAAAATCCGCGAGTTCGTGGAGCCCGCCGATCCCATCCTCGAGATGGTGACCACCCCGCTGCCGATCATCAGCGACCTGCTCGGCGAACCCATCACCTTCCTCGATCTCGCCGAATCCTTCGGGTACCTCGATCCGGGAACCCGCAAATTCATCGAGGTGGTCGCCCAGGTCGTCGACGTAATCCAGCTCGTGGGCAACTTCGACGGCAAGAGCCTGCTGATCCCGATGGGCGCCTTCGAGATGATCGCCAACATCGGAGGCGGCGCGCCCAAGGTCAATCCCACCGGCAAACTGCTCAACAGTTTCGAGCAGGATCTCGAGTCGATCAAGAACGCCAATCCCGGATCGGGCGGCACCGATGTCAACGAGACCGTTGGATTCACCAAGAAACTCGACGCCTCGGTCTTCCACTTCCCGATCTGGGACAATCCCTCGGAGATCTTCGGCCTGTTCGTGGGCAACCCGGTGCGACTCATCGAAGTCCGCCTGCCGACATTCAAGTTCGAGTTCACCTACGTCCAAAAGATCCCCATCTACGGCCCCCTCTTCGCCCGCTTCGGCGGCACGGTGGGTGCCGAACTCACGTTCGGTTTCGGCTACGACACCTACGGCATCCAGAAATACATCAGCGCCGAGGACAAGAACGTCGCCGACATCTTCGACGGCTTCTACATCATCGACTTCGACGAGAAGGGCAACGAACGCCCCGAAATTCGCCTCTACGGCGAGATCTTTGCCGGCGCGTCCATCAATCTCGGTGTTGCCGAAGCCGGCGTCGAGGGTGGCATCCGGGTCACCATCGACTTCGACCTGAACGACTTCAACGACGACGGGCGGATCCGCATCAGCGAACTCATCGCCCTCGCGCAAATCGATCCCCTTTGCCTCTTCAACATCCACGGCAAAGTCGACCTCTTCCTCCGCGCCTTCCTCCGCGTCAACCTCCTGCTCTTCTCCATCGAGGCCGAGTGGGAGTTCCTCACCGTCACGCTGTTCGAATTTGAGTTCACCTGCCAGATGCCGGTCCCCGCCTCCAAGAGTGGCGACACCCTGACCCTCCACTTGGGTGACGATGCCAGCGACCGCCTCGCGCTTGACACGACCGACGGGGCCGAACGTTTCATCGTCAAACATATCGCCGACGAAGCCGGCGGAGAAACCCTCGAGGTTAACTGGGAGGGCTTCGTCGAGGAGTTCAAGGGGATCAAGAACATCTACGTCAAAAACGCGGGCAAGCAGAACGACTACATCGACCTCCGCGGAACCAAGGCCAAGGTCGACATCCGCCTGGGTGACGGCAACGACATCATCTACCTCGGCGACGGCGGCGGGACCGTCGAAGGCGGCAACGGCGACGACACGATCATCGGAGGCGGAACCGGCCTCGTGATCCGCGGCGGAGCCGGGAAGGACCGAATCCTCGTCCATGGCAAGGCCACCGTGTATGGCGACGAGGGCGCGGACGACATCACCGGCAGCGACGACATCGACACGATCTACGGCGGAGATGGGGCGGACCACATCGTCACCGGCTTGGGCGACGACACCATCGACGCCGGCCTCGGCAACGATTTCGTCGATGCAGGGCTGGGCAACGATGAGGTTCAGGGCGGAGATGGTGCCGACGAGATCCTCGGCGGCGAAGGCAACGACGTGCTGTACGGGGATGATGGGGACGATCTGCTCCTCGGCAGCTCGGGCGACGACGTGCTGGTCGGCGGTAACGGCGATGACCGCCTCTTCGGTCACTCCGGAATCGACCTGATGGTGGGCAGCACGGTTCAGTCGTGGACCCCCTCCTCCATCCCGAACGCGGCGGCTCTGGTCGCGAACGGCTTGGATGTTCTCGGGATCGGCAAGACCGACGACCCGAAACAGACCGATGACGACTTTGCCGTGGGCGGAGGCGGGTATGACTTCCTGTTCGGCGGTCGTGGCGACGACTTCCTGTTCGGCGGCAACTTCTACGTCGACGGCCAAAGCGAGGTCATCGAGGAAGACGACAACGACTTCGTCGACGGTGGTACCGGCGACGACGAGATCTTCGGGGACGATTCCCAGGGCAAAACCGGCGACCGTGATACCGGAATCGCCGTTCGCTCCGTCGTCTGGCTCGACCTCAACGGCAACCACGTGCGCGACGATGGAGAACCCGGCGCCGCCGGCGTGAAGGTCGAAATCTATTCCCCCTCCGATCCCACGTTCCATGACCAGACCGTCACCAAGGAGGACGGAGCCTTCAAATTCACCGGACTCGATCCGGACAAGTACTTCCTGGTGTTCACCGCCCCGTACGACGTCGTCACCGACAAGGGGTTGAAACTGGTCCAACCGAACAAGAGCGAGAACGAGGCTATCGACTCGGATGCGCTGATCGGCGACCCGACGAAGCCCCACATCGGGACGACGGCCACCTTCACGCTGCACGTCAACGAAACCCTCTCCACCGTAAACGCCGGCGTGATCGGTCAGGTCGTGCTCTCGGTGGCGGAATCGTCCGCGGAGGAAGGACAAACCGGGTTCCGTAACCTGAACTTCACGGTGAACCTGTCCCGGGCACTCAACGTCCCCGTGACGGTCGGCGTTCGAACCATCGATGCCACGGCCACCTCGCTCGGTAGCGCCAGGGACTTCCTCGCCATCGATCAGACCCTCCGGTTCGAACCCGGCGAGAAGTCCAAGACTCTGGCAGTCACCATCCTCGGCGACACCACCTACGAAGGCAGATACGAGCAGTTCCAACTCGTCCTGGAGGATCCCCAATCCTCCCCGGACGATCCCGTTTTCTTCGTGAACGGCGGACAGGTTTCCACCTCCGTGGTCGGCACCATCATCGGCGACGACGGTCCCCCGGAACTCACCATCGGCGACTACGTCGCGGAGGCCTACGGGACCACACCGGCCAAGGAGAACACTCCGGCCAGGTTCGTGGTCCGGCTATCGAATCCCAGCGCCGACACCGTCACGGTCAGCTGGAAGACGGTCGACGCCGCAGCCTTCGAATCCGGCGAACAGAAGTTCTACGCCACCACCGGAACCGACTACCAGGCCGCGGGCGGAACGCTGGTGTTCCTGCCCGGGCAAACCGAGAAGACCCTGACCGTCAACCTCCTCGACGATGGCGTCGACGAGTACGAGGAGCGCTTCTTCGTCCAGCTTTACAACGCCCAGGAAGCCCTCGTCGCGGACGGGCACGGCGTCGGCGTGATTTCGGACGACGACGCGCCGGTCCAGGCCTCGCTCATCCTCGACGCGATCTACCAGGTTCCCGGCCTGGCGAACACCACCCAGGTTCTGGAGGGAGGCACGGCGATCTTCAAAGTGGTGCTCAGCCAGAAGAGCGAGAAGGACGTCTACGTCAGTTTCGCCAGCAGCCAGGGAACCGCCCTCACCGCCCTTTCGCCGACGGCCATGTTCCTGGGCCAAGGCCCCGACTACGTGCACGCTCCCGACCCCGGGGCCCTTCCGGAACATCAACGCCTCCACTTCGCCCCCGGCGAGGACACGAAACTGATCCTCGTCAAGACGCGCGATCAGGACACCTTCCCGGAAGCCCCGGAAGTGTTCTTCCTGAACCTGCTCGGTGGAGACAATGCCGTCATCGTGCGCAACCATGGGGTCATCCGCATCGTCGACAATGACACGGGCGGCCCCGCCGGGCTCTCGCCGATTAGTTTCGCCCAGACGCAGTACCTCGTTCACGAGTACCAGCCCTTCGCCGAAATCACCCTGATCAAGACCGCTGGCGTCGGGGCCGCGACGGGCGTTTTCTACACGCAGGACATATCCGCGACCAACGGAGTCGATTACGAAGGCGGGGGGTTCGTGGTGAGCTTCGCGGCCAACGAGTTCGTCAAGACCGTCCAGATTCCCATCAAGCAGGATCTCGTCTGGGAAGGCAACGAACAGGTCCGCCTCACCATGCGCGGTTTCACCGGCAAGCCGGCGAGCGCCGCCCCCTTCGTGGCCACCCTCACCATTCTCGAGGATGAAACCGAGCCCAAGGTCTACCTCGCCGACGCCGTCATCAAGGTCACCGAGGGACTCGACGCCAAGGCCGTCTTCCAACTCTACTCGCCTACCCAGGCCTACGACATTCGGGTCTACTACAAGACGGTCGATCTCACCGCCTTCGACAACCTGGACTACGACGGCGACACGGGCTTCATCGACATGCAGCTCGTGGTGGACGGCGGGACGGTCGGGGTCATCGAGATCCCCATCAAGAACGACGTCTTCCTGGAGGCTCCCGAGTCCTTCGGCCTCGTCCTTACCGGCATCGATCACGCCACCCTCGTCCAGACCAAGGGCACCGTGATCATTCGCGACGACGAGAAGGACACGGTGGAGGGCCACGTGTTCCTCGATGCCAACGGGAACGGCTTCTTCGACTTCAACGAGCGCGGCCTGGCGGATGTCGTCGTGGTGGTGACCAATCCCGACAATCCCCTCTTCGACATCGCCGTCACCGACTCCGACGGCAAGTACCAGGCCGAGTCCTCCCAGGGCGACCTGACGATCCTCGTCATCGAGAGCAGTCTCACTCAGCTGCATCCCAGCCAATCCAAGCTGAAGTTCTACTCCGGCTTCGAGCTCACGACCGACAACGATTCCCAGACCATCCAGTTCCTCGGCGGAAGCGGTCTCGAGCTGTTCGATCCCATCGGCTATCGGCCGGGCCCCCGGGCGCTCGGGGACGTCCAGGAGCCTTCCACCGTCGGTCGCGGCGGCACCGACGACACCCTCTTTGGCGGGCCCGGCAACGATTACATCGAGGCCGGCGCCGGGGACGACCATGTCGTCGGAGGTCATTGGCAGACCGCGACCAATTCCTGGTCGCCCATCAACCTCGGAACCTACGACGCCAAGGTCCGCGCCCTCGATCCCCTTAATCCCCCCGCCCCCCAGATCTACGAGTGGCTGCGGCCCCTCAACGGTCTGATCTTCGACGTCAACACCGTCGGCATGGGCAACTCGGCCCAGGTCACCGGCACCGTCTTCGGCGTCTCCGGCCAGATCGTCCTGCCCTACGGCGGAATGACCGTCAGTCTGCTCGACGAAAAGGGTAACGTCGTCGACAGCGTCAAGTCCGTGGTCGCCTTCGGTTCGAACTACAAATTCGAGGGAATCTTCCCCGGCCAGTACCAATTGGAATTCACCGTTCCTCCCGGATACTCCGCCACGCCCAACATCGACCCCGACACGTTCCGGTCGGCCGTCTTCAACCTGGGGGCCAACGGCAGCCATTCCCTCAACATCACCATCCAGCCCGGTCCCCAGCTTCCCGACTCGAGCCAGGTTCAGTTCCACAAACCGACCTACTCGGTGGCCCAGGGCGAGGAGAACACACTCGCGGTGATCCGACTGGTTCGTGGCGATGCATCCCGGGCCGACGCCGTTGTCCTCACCACCTTCGAGCTGCAGGGAGAGCCCGATGCGGCCCTTCCGAATGTCCACTACAAGCCCATCCGGACGGTGGTCAACTTCGACGTCGGCCAGTACGAGCGGGTGATCATGATCCCGATTTTGGCGGACGGCCCGATCGCGGACGGGAAGGCGGTCCAGCTCGGCCTCGACTTGGCCTCCGCCACCGGACAACCGCTCGGCCAGGCCCGACTCTTCATCCGCGATCTCCTCGCGGCCATCGAAGACAACGACACGATCGCCGCGGGCGATGACTGGGACATCGTGCTCGGAGACTCCGGGTACATCCCGAAGAACCTGCATCCGGGGCGCTTCCTGCAACCTGCTCCCGGCGACCCCAATCCGCCCCCGGTTCTGGATCCCTACACCCAGATCAAGTTCAGCGGCGGACCTGGCGACGACTCCATCGACGGGGGACGCAACATCGATCGCATCTTCGCACAAGGCGGCGAGGATCTCATCGACGGCGGTTACGGCAGCGACATCATCGATGCCGGATTCGGGAACGACCTCATCGCGGTCAGCTGGGGTGATGACATCGTCGACGGCAGCCACGACCGGGACACGCTCGAGGGAACCCGCGATGCCGATCATACGGTCGAGAAGGGCACCGGCCCCGGGGGCGCGGATCTCCTGAAGTTCGACCTGCCCGGAATCAACTACGACACCACGATCGCCTTCCGGGGGATCGAGCACGTGAAACTCCTCGGGGGCGTGGCCAACAACCTTTTCACGCTCACCAATTGGAGCGGTTCCGCCGAAATACTCGGGTTCTTCGGCGCCGACCGCTTGGTCGTCGACAACGACACCAACATGACGCTCAAAGATGGCGTGGGCGAGGATCTGACTCTCGATTCGCCCATCGCCAAGTACCTCCTGCCCTCCCTCGCGACCGAACTCGCCAGCGAAGACGGCCCGACGAAGTCCCAGATCCTTGCCAATTCGTCCTCCTCCCCGATGGGTCCGTGGATCGGAAAGCACTCGGCCAAGAGCGACCTGGCTTTCCAAGCCGCCGGCAAATTCCTCAACGGAGAGGCCCGCGCGAGCCTAAAACTCGGCAACGGTTCGCTGTACACGATGACGGGCGTGGAGAGTGCCCAGCTCATCGGCGGACCTTCGGGCAACAAGCTCGATGCCTCCCAGTACTCCGGCAAGGTCACCTTCCAGGGCAAGGGCGGCGACGACCTGCTCTTCGGCGGCAAGGGAGACGATACCTTCGTCTACTCCAACGTCGACACCGGCACGGACACCCTCGTCGGCAATGCCGATGGCGCCTCCGCCGCCCATGATAAAGGCTTCGATACCATTGACTTCACCGCCTTGTCGCAGGACCTGACCATCGATCTTCACCTCCTCGATGTTCCGAATCCGGCTTGGAGCGGCGGGCCGCTGTCCCTGCTCTTCACCGAGGAGGATTTGGATGCCATCCTCGGCGGATCCGGCGACGACACCCTCGTCGGCAACGCACGCGACAACCTCCTCGTCGGCGGGCCGGGCAACGACACTTTGGAAGGCCGCGAGGGCAGCGAGACCTACGCCTTCGATGCGGACCTTGCCTGGGGCCTCGAAACCATCGTCGAGGATCCCTTCGATCCGACCGGTCATGACGTCCTCGACTTCTCCCGGACCAACGGCGTTCCGGTGGTGTTCGACCTCAATCTAGCGGCCGCGCAGACCATCGGCGGGCTCCAGATTCTGATTGCCGCGGGCGGCTTCGAGGAAATCCGAGGTGGCGATCATGGCGATACCCTGATCGGCAACGCCCTTCCGAACACCCTCCGAGGCGGGCCCGGCAACGACACCCTCCTGGGCATGGATGGCAGCGACACCTTGGTGGGCGGGCCCGGATTCGATACCCTGGTGGGCGGCAACGACCTGGACATTCTGGAGGACGCCGGAAACGTCCACTTCACCCTCAACGACGACAATGTCTTCAAGAGCGGCGGAGAAATCGACGCCCTGAACGGCATCGAACTCGCCCGCCTGACGGGTGGCGTCGGCGCCAACATCTTCAACCTGACCGGCTGGACCGGCAGCGCCCGCATCGATGCCGGCGGACACGTGGCCGACCGCTTCATCATCGCCGGTTCCGCCGATTACCGGTTGTCGGATTTCGGCTCAAACGGCGTCAGGGTCAGCCTGGATCGCCCCGTCATCGATGCCACCATCGACCAGACCCTGGGGCTGCTCGGATTCGAGATCTTCGAGATCTCCGGCGGCAGCGCCGACGATCTCATCGACGCCTCCGCCCTGACGCCCAACGCCGCCGGGCAACCCCGGGGCTCCTTCCGATTCGACGGAGGGATCGGCAACGACCAGATCCTCGGAACTCCGTGGGACGATGTGCTCCTCGGAGGCGCGGGCAATGACACTCTCGACGGATTGGCCGGCAACGACCTCATCCAGGGTGGCCTCGGCGTGGATTCCCTCGTCATCACCCGCGATGCCGGGTTGTTCCAGTTGCTGGCCTCCTCGGTCGTGATCGACGAGGACACCTCCACTGACGGCTCCGAGCTCGACACCCTCGTGGGCATGGAAAACGTCAAAGTGGTCGGGGGCCCGGGCGACAATGTGTTCGATGTCACCGGCTGGACCTCCGGGGACATCACCATCGACGGCGCCGGGCACGTTTCGGGTGATACCATCCGTGCGATCGCGGACCGCGATTTCATCCTCACCGACACCTCCATCACCATGGTTGGAGGCAGCGGCAACCTCACCACCGTCAACATCGAACGCGCCCAGATCACGGGAGGCCCCGGGAACAATCTGCTGGATGCCTCCCAGTTCGGCGGCTTCGCGGTCCTCAGCGGGACCGGAGGCGACGACAAGCTCATCGGGGGCGCCGGACAGCACTTCCTGTTCGGAGGCGACGGCAACGACCTTCTGGTCAGCGGCAAGGGCCAGACCGCGATGCAGGGTGGCAATGGTGACGACACCTACGTGTTTGATGCCGACGAGATCCTCGGAACCGACCTCCTTGCGGACCTCGGCGGCAATGACACGCTCGACTTCTCGGCAACCACCACGACCTTCATCAACGTCAACCTGGGTACCTTGGCAGCCATCCAGGTCATCAACCCCAACCTAAGCCTCAATCTGGTCGACCCCGCCGCCGCCATCGAGAACGTCATCGGCTCGGCCCTCAACGACATCCTCTCCGGCAATGCCCTCGACAACCGGCTCGAGGGACGCGGTGGACTGGATCAACTCAATGGTCAGGCCGGCGCCGATGTGCTCGTCGGCGGCGCCCAGAACGACGTCCTCTCCGGCGGCCCGGATAACGACCGGTACGAATTCGACGCGGACGACCCGCTGGGAACCGATGTGATCACGGACTCGGGAGGGATCGACACCCTCGACTTCTCGCTCACCACCACACGGGCGATCGCGATCAACCTGGCCACCACGGGAGCCGTGCAGGTCGTCAACCCGAACCTTTCGCTGAATCTCGTTCCCGGCGTGCTGCTCGAGAACGTGATCGGCGGCGCGCTGGGCGACACCCTGACCGGCAACCTCCTCGACAATGTCCTCATCGGCGGGCTTGGCGCCGACACCCTCAACGGCTCCGGCGGCACCGATAGCGTGCGCGAGACCCGTGACGAGAGCTTCCTCCTGACCAACGTCCAACTGCGCATCGGCACCGACATCGATGTGCTCGTCAGCATCGAGCAGGCGGTTTTGGTCGGTGGGCCCTCCAACAATACCCTGGATGCCGCCGCATTCTCCGCCGGGCGGGTCGATCTCGCCGGTCTCGGCGGCGACGATGTCCTGCGCGGGGGCACCGGCAATGACCTGCTCATCGGCGGCGAGGGCAACGACCTGCTCGATGGACGCGGCGGGGATGACGTTCTCTTTGGCGGACTCGGCAGCGATACCCTCATCGGGGGCGGCGGCACCGACTCCGTGCGCGAGGTCCGCGATACCAACTTCATCCTGACCAACGTCCTCCTCAGCATCGGCGCCGAGAACGACACCCTCAGCGGCATCGAACAGGCCTCCCTCTTCGGCGGCGCCTCCAACAACGTTCTGGATGCCTCGGCGTTCACCCTCGGTCCCGTCGAGTTGTCCGGGCTCGGGGGCAACGATCTGCTCATCGGCGGCGCGGGCAATGACACCCTGCTCGGAGGCGATGGACATGACCTTCTCGAAGGCCGCGGCGGAAACGATGCGCTCAACGGCGGTTCGGGCAACGATCGGTATCGCTTCAACCTCGCTTCCCCGTTGCACCAGGACACCGTCACGGAACTGCCGAACCAGGGACTGGACAGCCTCCTCGGACTGAACGCTTTCCAAGTCAGTCTGGCCCTCATCACCCCCCAAGTCGTCAGTCCAAACCTCACGCTGACGATCCCGAACCTCAACGTGGAGGAGATCATCCCCTGAAGGGGCCTCGTTCCCGGTGAAACGGCATGAAGCGATCTCCGTCCATTCCGTGGCTCTGGCTCCTCGTTCTCGCCGTCCTCGGCACCCCCGCGGCGTGGGGGCAACTGCGCATCGTCACCGTGGTACCCGCGGCGGCCAATCAGCAGTTCGCCGACGAGGACGGTGACTATCCGGCCTACATCGAGATTCGATCCCTCGAAACCGGTATCCTCCAAGGCCATTTCCTCACGGACCAGGCCACCTTCCCCGGCAAATGGCAGATTCCCGCGGGCTACGTTCTGACTTCCGGCCAAACCCTCCGCATTTTTGCCTCGGGCAAGAACCGGCGCCCGACGGGGCCCGGGGGCATCCTGCACACCAGCTTCACCTACGACTGCTCGGTTCCGTACTGCGGGCTCTTCAGCGGGCAACAGCAGGTGCATTCCTTCGCGGACCCGTTCGACCTCTGCGCCTGCGACGGACTCTCTTTGATCGGCCCGAAGGCGGTCGTCCGTGTCCTGATCCCCTCGCAGGATCTGGGTACCACCTGGGCTCATCCTGCCTTCGACGACAGCAAATGGCTCCGGGGCGTCACCGGCGTCGGATACGAGACCGGGAGCAGTCCGTATCAGGACGGGTTGGTGTTGTACCACACCTTCGACAAGGCCGACCTGAGCGGGAAAATCGTCAAGGACGTCAGCGGTCCCATCCTGCACCCCGGCACCATGTCCGAGTCCCTTTCCTCCGTGGTCGGGCGTATCGCGCAGGGTCTGGAATACAAGGGTGAACCGACGCACTTCACCCGGGTGACCCACCATGCGGAACTGGACCCCGGGACCGGAAGTTTCGCGGTCGCCATCTGGTTCAAGGCCGCGCGGGGCGGATCCGTTCCCTCCGGGGCCAGTTTTACTGAGGCCCTGGTCGCCAAGTTTGCCAGCGCGGGGGGCGGCACCACGGGACAAGCGAACGGTGGTTGGTCCGTCTATCGAACCCAGGCCGGCACCTTCGTTCAAACCATGTCCCCGTTGGGCACCCGAACCGTTCCGCTCGGTTTCACCCCGGCCGGAGTCTGGCACCACGCGGTATTGGTGGTTCAACGCACCTCCGGTCAGGTGATCGGTTTTCTCAACGGCAAGCGGGTCGGGGTGACCTCCTTGGGTCAGGTTACCGAGTCCATCGCCAGCGCCTCGGACCTCTTCGAGGCCCGCGACCCGGCCGGCAACTTCCCGTTTGCGGGGGTGCTCGACGACCTTTCGATCTGGAAACGCGGGCTCTCCGACGCGGAGGTCTCCGAACTGTTCTCGATCGGCAAGGCAGGCAAATCCCACCTCGACGCTTCCGCCTTCCCGGATTCCGGCCAGCTCTACGCAGGGCTGATCGGATTCGACGTCCAGCCCAAGATGAAGGACTTCTCGGCCTCCGCCTACATCCGGGTTCCCTTCAACCTGCCTTCGGTCCCTGCCCTCGCGAACTCCCTCCGGCTCCGGGTGCACTACGACGACGGCTTCGTGGCCTACCTGAACGGCGCGGAGGTGGCTCGCCGCAACGCCCCCGAGATCCTCGACGACTTCGCCTCGGCACCGCTGGACCGTCCCGACGCCGCGGCCCTGGCCGCCGATACCATCGATCTCTCCCCTTTTCTCGGCCTGCTCAAACCCGGCGGCAACGTCCTCGCCTTTCACGCTCTCAATCATACCGCCGAGGACCAGCGCTTTCTCCTTCATCCCGTCCAACTGTGCCTTGGCCTCGACTCCTCCACCACCCCCGGAGGCAACTGCATCAAGGAAACCAACGGGCGGGACTTCTGGATTGCGTTTCCCCAGAACTACGCCCAGGAACCCGACACCCCCCTCCGACTCTCGGTCTGCATCGCGGGCGCTCCCGCCACGGTCGGTATCATCGACATTCCCGGCCTCAACCTCCCCGGGTTCCCCAAGCCATTCCTCCTCCCGGCCTCCGGCACGATGACCCTCCCGATCCCGGCCAAGGCGGAACTTGCGGGATCCGACACCTCGGAGCCCAAGGGAATTCACATCCTGGCGTCCAGGGATGTGGCGGTTTACGGCACGACCCGCATGGACTTCACGACCGATACGTTCCTGGGTCTTCCCACCAAGTGTCTGGGAACAGAGTACCTCGTCTGCGCGTACAAGAACGTCTTCAGCGGGATTCCGATCCTGAACGGAACCCAGTTCGCCATCGTGGCCATCGCCAACAAGACCGAGATCACGATCGTCCCGCCCGCACCGGTCGGAGGCCATCCCGGACAGGTGCCCTATGTCGTCACCCTGGACCGCGGTCAGACGTATCAACTGCGCAACGAAGCGGGACAACCCGCCGACCTGACGGGAACCCAGATCGTCGCCACCAAACCGATCGCGGTTTTCGGTTCCCACCGGTGTGCCAACGTCCAGTCCCTGAATCAGTTCTTCTGCGACACGGTGGTCGAGCAACTCCTGCCGCTGAACCTCTGGGGCGAAAGCCATTTCGTGGCCCCGCTCGCCACCCGCAAGGGCGACACCCTCCGGATCCTATCCGGGGCCAATCAGAACCTCATCACCCTCGCCACCACCGGGGGCAGCCAAAACCTCGTTCTCAATCGCGCCGAGTACAAAGATCTCCCCCTCGAACTCGCGACCCGAGTCAGTTCCCGCGGCCCGGTCACGGTCATGCAGTTTTCCAACAGCTCGGACGCCGACCACGTCTCCGATGCCGACCCCTTCATGACCCTCATCCAACCCAGCCCGACTTGGCTGGCCCAGTACCGCTTCTGCACGCCACCCGCCTCCGACTTTGCCCGCAACTACGTCAACCTCGTCGCTCCGAGCGCCTCGGCCCTTGAACTGATCACCATCAACGGCGTCGTGCTGTCCGGGTGGAACCCGGCCCTGGTCTCCAAGGGCGCCTTCCCCGGAGGCGTCGCGTACGCGCGCGTCGAACTCCTGCCGGATACGACCTATAACGTCCTTGGACGGGAACCCATCGGCCTCACCGCCTACGGTTTTTC
This sequence comes from uncultured Verrucomicrobiota bacterium, assembly GCA_964608505.1. Lineage (GTDB taxonomy): Bacteria > Verrucomicrobiota > Verrucomicrobiia > Limisphaerales > CAIMTB01 > CAIMTB01. The sequence goes on along the minus strand of CAZSOV010000014.1, from coordinate 20,005 downwards.
CGAGTTCGATTCCTACGGTTATCCGGGCGGCATGCGCTTCGCCGACAACTCGCCCCCCATCCTGTCCTGCCCCGGCGAGATCACCGTCCATTGCGAACCGCGTCCCGGGCTTGCGGGTGCCCCTGCCTGCGTGGCCCTTGTTCCCGACCTGACCCAGCAGCTCGAGGCCTTTGACGACTGCACCTCCGGTGGCCGGATTCTGCTCAGCCAGACGCCCAAGGCCGGTGAACTCCGGCCCCTTGGAACCTACCCCATCGTCATCACGGCGGTCGATGGCAAGGGCGCCCAGACCCAGTGCACGGTGAAGTTCGTCGTCCTGCCGAAGTGGACCGAACAACAGTTTGGTGCCAGCGTGGCCGCCAACCCGTCTCTGGAGCAGACCGTCTGGGGCGCCACCGCCGATCCGGATCAGGACGGACTCGCGAACGACATTGAGGAGAGCCTGGGAAGCAATCCCAACCAGAAGGACTCCCTGCCCTCCTTGCTCCAGATCGCCAACGAAGCCGACGAAGCCGGGCCCTTTTCCATCGTCTATCTCCCCCAACCCGCCAGCGGGGATGCCCCACGCCTGGAACTCGAGGGATTGCCCGCCTTCGACGGATCCCTCTGGGAATCCGGTCCCGATCTCTTCGAGGAACTGCCCGCCCGCACCATACCCGGCGCGAACGGGCAGCACCCCAGGATTGCCTACAAGGTCCGTCAACCGCCGGGCGACGGCTCGGTGCGGTCCTTCTTCCTCCGCGTCAAACTCAAGCCCTGACCCGGACACCGGCATGAAGGCCCCTCTTTTCCCCTCGCTTGTCCTCGCCGTGCTGGCGTGGCTTCTTGCCCCGCTGTCCTCGTTCGGGGCCGTGGCCATCTCGGCCATCGCGAATCAGGCCATTTCCGAGGATGCCGTGGCGGGCCCCATTTCCTTCTCCATCACCGGCTTCACCAGCCGCGAGCCCGTCGTGACGGCCACCTCGGATAACGCCGCCTTGGTGGACTCCCGCGGAATCGTCATCGCCGGCCAGGGCGGAGCCCGCACCATCACGGTCACTCCGCTGGCCAACGCCAGCGGCACCGCCCTCATTACGGTCTCCGTGCTCGACGGACGCGAGTCCGACACCGAGGACTTCACCCTCACCGTCCGCGCCGTCAACGACGCGCCGACCATCTCGGCCATCGCGGATCAGGTCATCAATGAGGACAACGGGACCGGGGCACTGCCGTTCACCGTGGGCGACGTGGATACCGCCGTCGCCAACCTCGTCGTGACGGCCACGTCCTCCGATACCTCTTTGGTTCCCAACGCCAATGTGGTTCTGGGCGGTGCCGGCGCCAATCGCACGGTCACGGTCACCCCCGTCGCCAATCTCTCCGGATCGACCACCATTACCGTCACGGTCAGCGACGGTGCCCTGAGTGCCACCGAACAGTTCACGGTCCGCGTCAACGCGGTCAACGACCCGCCCACCATCTCCGACATCCCGAATCAGAACATCAACGAGGACACCTCGACCGGCGCGCTCGTCTTCTCCGTCGCCGACATCGACTCAGGATTCACCGCTCCGTTGACGGTCCAGGCCAGTTCCTCGGACACGACTCTGATTCCCAATGCCAACCTGGTCATCGTCAACACCGGCAACGCGCGCACCATCACCGTCACCCCGTCCGCGAACCGCTTCGGCTCCGCCACCATTACCGTCACCGTCAGCGACGGCGCCCTCACGGCTTCGGATTCGTTCGTGGTGAACGTGGCCAGCGTCAACGACCTGCCAACCATCTCCGCCATTTCCGACCAGGCCTTGAGCGAGGACGGCACCACCGGGCCCCTTTCCTTCACCGTCGGGGACCTGGAGACCGCGGTCGCGAGCCTCACCCTGCAAGCCGCCTCCTCCGACACGACGGTGGTCCCGGTAGCCAACGTGGTCTTCGGCGGCGCCGGCGCCAATCGCACCGTCACCGTGACGCCCGCCCCCAACCAGTCGGGCGCCGCCACCATCACCGTCACGGTGAGCGATGGTTCGGGTTCCGCCTCCGAACCGTTCAGCCTGCGCATCGCCGCGGTGAACGACGCGCCCACCGTTTCTCCGGTCGCGGACGTCTCGATCAACGAGAATTCCAGCACCGGCGCGATCCCGTTCACCATTGGGGACATCGAGTCCGGCCCGGCCAACCTGATCGTCCAGGCCACCTCCTCGAACACCGGGCTCGTGCCCAACGCGAACATCGTCCTCGGTGGCGCCGGCGCCAACCGGACGGTGACCGTGACCCCCGTCGTCAATCAGTCCGGCTCCACGACGATCACCCTCAGCGTCGGTGACGGCGCTCTGGCGACGACCGAGCCGTTCGTGCTGACCGTCAACGCCGTCAACGATCCGCCCACGATCTCCAGCATCCGGGATCAGAGCATCAACGAGGATGGCAACACCGGCGCCCTCGCCTTCACGGTCGCGGACAACGAAACCGCCGCGGCCAGTCTCACCCTCCAGGCGGCGTCCTCCAATGTCGGCTTGGTTCCCGTGGCCAACGTGGTCTTCGGCGGCAGCGGCGCCAACCGCACCGTCACGGTCACCCCGGTCGCCAACCAGTCCGGCACAGCGACCATCACCGTCACGGTCAGCGACGGCACGGCCACGGCGTCCGACGCCTTCGTTCTCACCGTCAACCCCGTCAACGATCCCCCCACGATCTCGAACATCCCGGATCAGTCGCTCCAGACCGGATCCAGCACCGGCGCGCTGGGATTCACCGTCGGCGATGCGGAGACGCCGCTGGCCTCGCTGACGCTGAGCGCCGCTTCCTCGCAGCTCTCCCTGGTTCCGGTGTCGGCCATCGTGTTCGGAGGCAGCGGGGCCAATCGAACGGTCACCGTCACCCCGGTCGGAAACACGCCGGGAACCGTCGTCGTGACGGTGACGGTCAGCGACGGAACCGCGACCGTCAGCGACGCGTTTCAGATCACCATTTCCCAGACGGTCGTCGCTCCCAAGATCGTCGCCGCTCCCCAAGGCATGACGATTCAGGAGGGAGAAACCGCCCTGTTCTCGGTCACGGTCGACGGCACCGGCCCGTTCGCCTACCAATGGCTGCGGGACGGCAACGACATCGCCGGCGCCACCGAACCCACCTACGTCATCCGGAACGCCACCGCCGCCCAGGCCGGAGCCTACTCGGTCAGGGTCTCGAATTCCGCCGGCTCCGTGACCAGTGCCGCGGGCACCCTCACGGTCCAACGCTTCGACTTCGGCGACGCACCCGAATCGTCCATCACCGTTCTCTATAACACCCGCGCTGCCAGCAAGGGACCTCGCCACCTCATCGCTCCCGAGTTCTTCCTGGGAGCCCGGGTGGATGCCGAGCCCGACGGGCAACCCAATGCCGATGCCACCGGCGACGATCTGGTTCCTTCCAACACCGACGACGAGGATGGTGTCGTCTTCGCCTCCTCGATCAGTCCGGGCAGGCCGCTAACCCTCGTCGTTACCTCGTCCAGCAAGGGCGTGCTGGATGCCTGGTTCGATTTCAATCGCGCCGCGGGCTTCCAAACCGGCGAGCACGCCATCGACCACTTCCAACTCGTTCCCGGCCTCAACACCATCGTGGTCGACGTCCCGGCCGCGGCAGTACCCGGCACCTCCTTCGCCCGCTTCCGCCTCAGCCGGAACGGTCTGGATACGCCCGACGACGCGGGCTCGACGGCTCCGCCGCCCGAGGGCGAGGTCGAGGACTACCAGATCAGCATCACCGGCGCGGTCGAACCGTTGGACTTCGGTGACGCGCCCGAATCCTCCATCGCCGTTCTCTATCACACCCGCGCCGCCAGCAAGGGACCCCGCCACCGGATCGTTCCCGAGTTCTTCCTCGGAGCCAGAGTGGATGCCGAGGCGGATGGTCAACCCAACGCGGACGCCACCGGCGACGACCTGGCTCCTTCCAACGCCGACGACGAGGATGGCGTCGTCTTCGGCTCCTCCATCAGCCCGGGCAAGCCGCTGACCGTGATCGTGACGTCCTCCAACAAAGGCGTGCTGGATGCCTGGTTCGATTTCAATCGCGCGGCGGGCTTCGAAAGCGGCGAGCACGCCATCAACCATTTCCAACTCGTTCCCGGCCTCAACACCATCGTCGTCAACGTCCCCGCCTCGGCGGTCCCCGGCACGTCCTTCGCCCGCTTCCGCCTCAGCCGAGACGGACTCGATACGCCCGACGACGTGGCCTCGACGGCTCCGACCCCGGAGGGCGAGGTCGAGGACTATCAAATCACCATCACGGGCGCGATCGAGGAAATCGATTTCGGCGATGCCCCCGAGAGCCCAGCGGGAATCGCCGGTGGCCTGGGCTATCCAACCACCCTGCAACGCAATGGCGCGCGTCACGTCATCGCTCCCGGCTGGTTCCTCGGCCAGCGTGTCGATGCCGAGGCGGACGGACAGCCCGACGTTCCGGCCACGGGCGACGACCTCAACCCCAAGGAGCCGGATGACGAGGACGGCGTCGTCTTCTCATCCGCCCTGACGGCCGGAAAGACCGCGCAGATCGTCGTCACCGCCTCGCAGACGGGGCGGCTCGACGCCTGGTTCGACTTCAACGCCAACAAGTCCTGGGGCGATCCCGGCGAGCAGGTTTTCCAGAGTCGAGTCGTCGTCACCGGGCCCAACGCCCTGACCTTCCCCGTCCCGGCCTCTGCCCTGCCCGGTCCGACCTATGCCCGATTTCGGTTCAGCCGGGATGGGAAGCTGGGATTCGTGGGTCAGGCCCGCGAGGGCGAGGTCGAGGACTATCGCGTCACCCTCGAAGCCGGCGATGCTTGCGACACCGACTCCACGGGGCGGGACTTCTGGCTGACCATCCCGGGCAATTACCCGCAGTCCCCCGGGGCTCCGCTCAAGTTGATTGTCTGCATCGCCGGTCCGCAGGGCACCACCGGCACGGTCGCGATTCCCGGGCTGAACTTCAGCCAGAACTTCACCATTCCCGCGTCCAAGACCGTCGGCGTGACGCTCCCGGATGCCGCCAGCCTCGGCGATGCCGTTGATGTCGTCGAAACCAAGGGCATTCACGTCACCGCCAGCGCCCCGGTCTCGGTCTTCGGTCAGAGCCGTATTCCGTTCAGCGCCGACGGCTTCCTCGGCCTGCCCATCGGCGCCCTGGGCCGCAAATACCTTGTCGCGGCCTATCCCAATGTCTTCAACGGCGTCACCGCCCTCAACGGCACCCAGTTCGCCATCGTCGCGCCCACCGACGGCACGGTCGTCACCATCCGCCCCTCGCGTTCCGTGCTCGGGCATCCCGCGGGTCAACCGTTCACGGTCGAACTCGACGAGGGTCAAACGTATCAGCTCCGGGACCCCGAGGATGCCACGGCCGATCTGTCCGGCACGGAGATCGAGTCCGACGTTCCGATCGCGGTCTTCGCGGGCCATCTCTGCGCGAACATCAATTCCCCGACCAAGTTCTTCTGCGACTACCTGGTGGAACACCTTCCGCCCGTGAACGCGTGGGGTAAACTGTTCCATACCGCCCCCCTCGCGAGCCGCACCGGGGGCGACACGTTCCGCGTCCTTGGCGCCGTCAACGGCACCCAGATTCTAGTCAACGGCGTCGCCAACGGCACCGTCGACCGCGGCGAAACCCGGACGCTATCCCTGACCGCCGCCGCCCGGATCGTCACCGATCACCCGGTCTACCTGGCCCAGTTCGCCAACAGCTCCGACTTCGACGGCGTCAAGAATGCCGACCCCTTCATGGTCATGGTGCCGCCCGTCCGCGCCTATGCGACCAACCACCTCGTGTGCACCGGCACCAGCGATTTCCAGAGCCATTTCCTCCAGATCATCGCCCCCGCCGGCAGCGTGGGCAGCCTGACCCTCGACGGTGGCGTCGTGCCCGCCGGGTTGTTCACGCCCATCGCCGGCGCCGGCTATTCCTACGCCCGGCTCCCGGTGGCCTCCGGCTCCCATACCGTCGCCGCCTCCCAGCCCCTGGCGACCGTGTTGTACGGCTTCGGCCCCTACGAATCCTACGGCTGGCCGGGCACCCTGCACTTCGGCGACATCACCCCGCCGACGATCCAGTGCCCATCGAACTTCTCCACCAACGTCGGAGGTCTCGATCCCAAGACCGGCACCGCCATCTGTCAGGTCGCCGTCCCCGACTTGCGACCCGGTGCGGTCATTTCCGACAACTGCCCCGGCTCCACCCAGCGGATCGTCCTCCAGAATCCGGTTCCCGGCACCCTCGTCGGCCCCGGCCAGCACCCGATCACTCTCACCGCCATCGACACCGCCGGCAACGAGGCCAGTTGCACCGTGTTCATGACCGTCGTCGACACCAGCCCGGCCACGCTGACTTGTCCGAAGGAAATGACCGTCCTCTGCAACAAGGGCGCCGGCGCGACCGTGGCCTACCAAGTGATCGCCAAGACCGCCTGCGGAACCCTTCTGCCCGTCGACTGCGTCCCGCCGTCCGGTGCCCTGTTCTACCCCGGCACCACCGAGGTGAAATGCACGATCAAGGGCTCCCCCAACCAGACCTGCTCCTTCAAGGTCACCGTCGTGTGCCCGCCTCCGCAGAAGCCCAAGGCCCTTGCCCTGCCCGCCGTCTCGTGGAAACCGGGCGAGGTCCTCGAAACCTCCTTCAGCCTCGATGGACCGTGGACCGAGGTTCCCGGTGCCGTCGCCCCCTTCAGCCCGGCCCTCCTCGGCGACCAGCAGTTCTTCCGGGTCCGCCCGAACCACGCCGGCGAAGCCACCCCGGCGCCGCCTGCCCGGATCGAGCTCGAGTTCCAGAACTAGCCGGACGTCGGACCGTCCCCCCAACGCATCGCGCCACGATCCCCTCGAAGGTCGACGCGCGTGCGTTCAGACCTGCTTCGCGGAGCGACCTCCGAACGAGCCCTGCGTTGAAGGCCGGTCCGTGGACCACGGTTCCCGCGCCCCTGCCGGGGCGCCTCCGCCATTTGCCCCGGAACCGGCAGCTGCGCCCACGCCGCGTGGGCTTGCCGCCGGCTACCTTCCCTGGTCCCTCCGGGACCTACGTCCGTGTCTGCCGACGGTGCCAGGCCCCATTCCAGCTTCGTCCCCCCGGGGCCCATGTCCCTGCCTGCCGGCGGTTCCAAGGCGCCAACCAGCCTCGTTCCTCCGGGAACCACCTCCGAGCCTCCACGCGGTGCCGAGTCGCATTCCGGCTTCGTCCCGGAGGGACGCCGGATGGTAGCCGGTGCGCGAGCCCGCGCCGCGCGGGCGCTGCCACCGGATCCGGTCTGCATCATGATTCCCGCCCCGGAGGTGGCGGGGGAAACAGCTCTTTGACCCCGGACGCGACGAGCCCGGGGTTGAACGCCGGAGCGTGGACCACGGTTCCCGCGCCCCTTCCGGGGCGCCTCCGCCATTTGCCCGCGGAACCGGCGGCTGCGCCCACGCCGCGTGGGCTTGCCGCCGGCTACCTTCCGTGGTCCCTCCGGGACCTACCTCCTTGTCTGCCGGCAGGGCCAAACCGTATTCCAACCTCGCCCCCCCGCGACCCATGTCCCTGCCTGCCGGCGGTTCCAAGGCGCCATACAGCTTCGTTCCTCCGGGAACCACCTCCGAGCCTCCACGCGGTGCCGAACCGCACTCCGGCTTCGTCCCGGAGGGACGCCGGACGGTAGCCGGTGCGCGAGCCCGCGCCGCGCGGGCGCTGCCACCGGATCCGGTCCGCATCATGATTCCCGCCCCGGAGGTGGCGGGGAAACGGCTTTTTCACCCGGGACGCGACGAGCCCGGGGTTGAACGCCGGAGCGTGGACCGCGGTTCCCGCGCCCCTGCCGGGGCGCCTCCGCCATTTGCCCCGGAACCGGCGGCTGCGCCCACGCCGCGTGGGCTTGCCGCCGGCTACCTTCCGTG